>JBARFJ010000009.1:0-17959 GCA_049797115.1 Candidatus Aquirickettsiella sp.
TAATCTGCTGAAAAGGGATATTTTGAAATAGACTAGTTTTGAAAATATGAAATTACTTGATGTCATCATTTTAGCCGCGGGCCATGGAAAGCGTATGCATTCTACTTTACCTAAAGTATTGCATAAGTTGGCCGGCAAGCCTTTGTTACAATATATAGTTGAAACAGTTACCCGCTTGCAGCCTCATGGTGTTTATGTGGTTTATGGAAATGGTGGTGGGCAAGTTCCCAAATGTTTAGGTCATTTAGCAGTTAATTGGGTAAGGCAAAAGGAATTGTTAGGTACAGGGCATGCAGTTGCTCAAGCGATTCCAGAAATTAAACCAGACGAGAGCCGCATACTTATTTTATTGGGTGATACACCTTTAGTTAGTCTGGCTACTTTGCAAAAATTAATTCGTGCTACCAAAACTCATCAAGTTGGTTTAGTTACATTAACTACACAACAACCTTTTGGTTTAGGACGGATTTTACGGGATCCACAAGGAAAGATTGTTCAGATTGTCGAAGAAAAAGATGCGAGTATAGAGCAAAAAAAAATAAAGGAAGTTAACAGTGGTATTTTTTATGTGCCGGTAAAACTATTAAAGCGTTGGTTGCCTAAAATTAAAAAAATGAATGCTCAAGGTGAATATTACTTAACGGATATTATTGCGATGGCTGTAGAAGAAAAGATAGAGATAGTAACGGTATCCTCCAATATTGAGGGCGAAATGCAAGGCGTGAATGATCGCGTGCAACTCGCAAAGCTTGAGCGCCATTTTCAACAGCAAGCAGCTGAAAAACTTATGTTGGCCGGAGTTACATTGCATGATCCAAACCGATTTGATTTACGTGGTCAATTAACCGTTGAAAAAGACGTGGTTATCGATGTAGATGTTGTTTTTGAAGGAGAAAGTACGATAGGCGCTAATAGCTTGATAGGGTCGCACACTATCTTAAAAAATGTCAAAATTGGGAAAAATGTTGAAATTAAACCTTATTGTTTGATTGAAGGTGCAGTCATCGGAGATAATTGTATTATCGGACCTTTTGCACGAATTCGACCGGGATCAATACTTAAAAATAATGTTCATATAGGGAATTTTGTTGAAGTAAAAAAAAGTCAGATAGAGCAAGAAACCAAGATTAATCATTTAAGTTATATTGGTGATGCCGATATAGGTAAAAATGTCAATATTGGTGCAGGTACTATTACATGCAATTATGATGGAGTAGTCAAACATCGAACCCAAATAGAAGATGATGTGTTTGTCGGTTCTAATACTGCCTTAATAGCACCTATACGAATACAAAAAGGTGCAACGATAGGTGCGGGATCTACTTTAAATAAAGATGTTCCTGCGGGAAAATTGACTTTAAACAGGGCCGAGACAAGAACTATTTCAAATTGGAAACGTCCCCGAAAGAAAGAAAAAACTTAATTTTCTTTATTGAAGTTTTCCAGGTTAGCGATCAAATTTTGTTTGAACGAATGATATCCCACCAATTTTCTTTTAAATAATTGATAAGAACTGATTCATCTTCTTCCACAAAATTTTTCTTGATATTAATTAACAGTGTTTGTTTGACTTGTTTCTCAAGATTCCCGAGTAAAATACCACCCACATGGGGTGCAGAACATAAAATGAGTTGCTTATATTGATGGTTATCCAGCCCTTTTTTTAAAAAGTCAGCCAAGATTTTGGTAAAATGATCAAGTTCTATCTCGTGGGGACTGCTTTGTGCTTCATAAGCTCCTTTTGCAGAGTGCATAGTTTGATAATGACCCGGTCTATCAGAAACCAAATCACTTTCTTTTAATTTAGCACTAGGATTTTCTAGATTTTCTAATAAGATCAATTTGTGATTTTTGGGCTCATAAGAATAAATATGACCTAAACTACTATTTAAGCTAATAACCCAAATCATTTAGCCCCCCCCTTTTAAGTATGTTTTTAAAGTATAGCAGGTTCGGTTTGAGACCCAAGTCATTGGAGAATTGTTTATGGAAATAAAAGGGGTTTTTGCCATCCGCCTAATAAGGTTTCTAATTTTTGCCCTATCATGAGTGCTATATTGTCGTGCCATGGTTTTGCAATGATTTGTATTCCTATAGGTAGACCTTCCACGGAAGTACCGCAGCGCACCGTTAAAACTGGCCAGCCAGTTAAATTGTAAATATTTAGATAACTAAAGTCATGGCCTTCGATAAATGAATGTCCTAATAGTTTGGCAGGTGTCGCTGCTACAGGACATATAATTGCATCATATGGAAAAAAGAATTTTTCTAAGGAGATACGTAATTCATCGATGCGACGTAAACGCTGATGTAATTCAGTAATGGAAAATTCACATTGGCGCGCAATTGCTAAAAACTCTTTAACCAGATAAGAAGGTTTTTTGATACCCAAGTGGAGCAGTAAATTTTTAAATCCTAAACCTCTATCACCACCCAAAATAAATGTCTCTGTGATAAGAAAATAAAGTTCTTTTAAGTGGGGAGGACAATGATGTTCAATTTGTTGTACCTCATTTTGTAAAACATGCACTACTTGATTAATAGTTCGTAGAGTTGCTGTATCAGGTTGGGCGATACCATTGTTTGTATAAAAAGCAACTCGTAAATCTTTGAATTTAATATGAGACTTTTTGATTGCAATAGGTATGGCATCTGGATCAGAGCCATCTAGACCTGCTAATAACGGTAATGATAATACAATATCATCCACAAAGCGCGCCATAGGACCATAAGTAGTTAATGGTCTTAATAAACCTCGACCATCTGAGGGAATATTACCTGAATTAGGGATTAATCCGCGCGTAGGTTTTAAACCTACAATTCCTGTGTTATGAGCTGGCTGGCGAATACTTCCCGCTCCGTCTGTACCTAAGCCAAGTACTGAACCTCCTGCAGAGATAATAGCCGCTTCTCCACCGCTACTTCCACCAGGGGTACGATTTAAATCATAAGGATTTAAAGTTTTGCCGTAGCGATTATTATCTGTTTCATAGGCGATATTAAATTCAGGAACATTGCTGATACCTAAAATAATTCCACCCGCTGCTTTTAATCTAGCAACAGTCGTTGCATCTTCTTTAGAAAGAAAGTTATAACCATTACTTCCTTTACTAATAATAAAGCCTTGGACTTTACAACAATCTTTGATAGTAATAGGTAAACCATGTAAAGGTCCGACACTTTGTTTCTTAGCTAATTTTTCATCGGCTAGACGAGCTTCTTTTAATGCTATTTCTGGGTCGATTAGTTGAATAAGCGCATTAAGTTTAGGGTTAATTTGTTGGATGCGAACTAAATAAGCTTGGATTATTTCAACACAAGAAATTTTTTTTTCTTGAATCAGTTGGGCTAATTTTCTTGCAGATAAAAAATAAAGTTCTGAATTCATGGAAGATTACTATAAATTATTTTGTATCGGCGGCAAAAAATTTTATTTACGGATATGCATCCATCAATGCTTAACGAGGTTTCTGCACGCTATAAAAATTACTTTCGAAAGCTGACCATTCTGCAGTCTATTTTATAATACCACAGGCTATGCGGACACCGCCTCCGCCTAATTTAGCAGGAACATCAGAATAATTATCGCTACCTGCATGAATTATTAAAGAATGATTTTTAAGTTCATTTAAGCGTAGTCGAGGAGCTAAAATAGGTAATGTAGCGTTACCGTTATTATCAACGTCTAAAACAGGTAAATCCCCTAAATGACCTTGCCCATATGGACCTAAATGTTGGCTAGAATGAGAAGGATCAAAGTGATCGCCCGCGGCCATTCCATTGTCCACACAAGAGGGGTTTTGGTGGATATGAAAACCGTGTAAACCGGGTGGAAGATTATGTAGATGAGGTGTCAATAAAACACCATAGGTTTTTTCTGTAGCAATTATAGTACCTATAGGCTGCCCAAGACTTTGGTGAGATGTAAGGTACATAGGTATGGAAATATCAGCAAGGGCGATATTACAGATTAATAAGCTGATGCTGGCAACTGACAACTTAAAAAAGTTAAACATAAAAATACCTCTCTATTGCATCGGAAGTATAGCATAGCCGCCTAATAAAAATATTGTTTGAATAGTTTAAGCGTCTTACTAGCTCTAATCAGTTTTACCTCAATAGGTTTTTCTTAAACTGAAAAACATTTTATAAAAAAATTAATTTATTTTTTAAATATTAAAAATTAATTATATTTAAAATTTAGATAATAAAAATATTTTTTTTAATTAACGTATCTTATTGATGAAAGAGTAAAGTTTGTTTGTACTAATAAGCAAGAAAAAAATCTATACATTAAATATGTAATTACATTTCATGCTGTAGAGATTTTTTATAATGATAATAGTCATAGTGTTACTTATCCGGTATTATAGTTTTTATATTTACGTAATTATTAATATGTAAAATTAAATAAAAAGATATTGAGTTTAAGTAATGATAATTTAAATTGCTATGCGTATTACCCTAAAACAACTTGAAGTTTTTGTCACAATTGCGAAGACAGGAAATGTAAGTCACGCCGCAAAGAAAATGTATCTTTCTCAGTCAGCATGCAGTATGGCTCTTGCTACATTAGAAGAACAATTGGAAGGTTCTATATTTGATAGACACGGTAAACAATTATTTCTGAACGAACGCGGAAGAGTTTTGTTGCCGAAAGCTAGCAGTGTCATATCGCAAATTTCTGAACTTAAAGATATGATGATGGAAAATAAAAAAGATAATTTATCAGGGCAATTAATCATAGGAGCAAGTAAGACCATCGGTAATTATCTATTACCAAAACTTATCTCTGAACTTACTTACACGCATAAAAATATTCAGATCAATTTAAAAATTGCTACTTCTAAAGCCATATTAACTAGCTTACTCACCTTTAATATTGATGTAGCTTTAATCGAGGCTAATTGTTTTTCTGATAAAGTCCATACTTATCCTTGGAGAAAAGATGAGTTAGTAATAATTGCTGCCCCCAAATATCCTTTAAGTAAAAAAAAGAAATTGACGTTATCAGATATCGCTAATGCACGTTGGTTATTACGAAAACAAAGTTCCAGTATACGTGAAAAACTGGAAGAAAAAATTGGCGGAAAAATTCGCCCTTTTTTAGAATTGAATGATACGGATGCTCTTAAACAGGCAACACAAGCAGGTTTGGGGATAAGCTGTCTCTCTCGATTTGTCGTTGAAGATGCTCTAAAAAATAATTCTTTAGTAGAACTAAAAACTCCATTTTTAACACTGAGTAGAGAGTTTTATATTTTGATACATAAAGAAAAATATCAATCTACGGTAATATCTGAGTTTTTAAAAAAAGCCAATACCTGATGCCATTTGACTATTTTATTAGCTAAGAATATTGTAAATAGCACTGGTTAATTTTTCAATTTGGTATACTGTAGAACTATGTTATTTTTGATTAAATATAAATATTTCTATGCAATCGATATTAATTTTAGGTGCTACTTCTTCCATAGCAAGGGCCTGCAGCGAAATTTTTGCTTCAAGACACTGTAAACTTTTCCTTGCAAGTCGAGATATTTCTGAGCTAGAACGTATTGCAGCTGATCTTAGGATTCGATATAACGTGGATGTTGGTTATGCTTTTTTTGACATTACACAACTCGATATGCATGCGAATTTTTTTGAAAATCTTATCGATAAAATGGGTTGTATTGATGGCGTCCTAATGGCTATAGGCTTGATTGATAAATTGGACTATCAAAAAGTGATGGCTGCTAATTTTATCGGTCCTATTTCTTTTCTTGAACACTATGTTAAATATTTAGCTATTCAAAAAAAAGGCTTTATTATTGGATTAAGCTCTGTTGCAGGAGATAGAGGTCGAAAACCTAACTATGTTTATGGGGCTTGCAAAGCCGGATTGACTACTTATTTACAAGGCTTACGTAATTATTTTTATCCTACTGAAATACAAATACTAACAATTAAATTAGGACTAATTGATACCAAAATGGTTTTTGGAGGAAATTATCCACTTTACCTAGCTGCCAATCCAAAAAAAACAGCGATAAAAATTATACGAGCGTTAGATAAAGGGAAAGAAAGCGTATACATCCCTGGAATTTGGCGGCTTATAATGTTAGTTATTCGACTCATGCCAGAAAAAATTTTTAAATGTCTAAGTCTTTAATGTTATGGGTTTAATCTTTAACAATCACTTTTGCTTTCCAAAAAATGATATGTCCTGGGTTAATGATTTGATGTAGATAGTCAAGAGCTTTTTCTACTTTAGTTTTATCATAATCGAAGAATTCGATGCAAATGGGCAGATTCAATGAAAGATCGAGCAAAGAGCTAGTCAAGTTTCCTGATTCTCCTGTTCCTTCAATGGCACGAAATACACTTACCCCCGAAATTTTATCATTTTTTAAATAATCGATTATTTTATTAAGTAAGTGTGAGGCTTCGGTTACATAGATTCTAACTATTAATATATCTTTAATTTTCATAGATTTCTTCCTAAAATTACACCAATCCAAGCAGCTGCAAGACATAAAATAGTACTAAATAAAACATTTATACCAGCAGGAAGCCAATTTCCACTTTCAATTAAATTAATGGTTTCGATGGAGAAAGAAGAAAAAGTCGTATATCCACCTAAAAAACCGATTAATAATAATGCTCTAAGTTGAGGAGCAAAGTTTTGAAATCTCTCTAAGATTAAAACAAATAAAAATCCCATTAATAAAGATCCGCTAACGTTAACAACTAAAGTGCCATAAGGAAAATTTTTATTAAACAAATTATAAATTCCTGTGGAAATACCGTATCGTAAAACGCCACCTATTCCTGCGCCTATAAATATTAAAAAAATAGTATTCAATTACTTAGGGGCCGATTAAATGAGCAATTTGTTTGGACACGTTTTGATAATCTGACATTTGATCAAAATTCAAATAGCGATATAAGTTTGCACCCATAGTGTCAATGAATTTCATTTTTTCTCTATATTCATTTAAATTAGGGATGTAACCAAAAATGGCTGTTATCGCAGATAATTCAGCTGAAGCTAAAAAAACATTAGCATCTTTTCCCATCCTATTGGGAAAGTTTCGGGTGGAGGTGGAAACCACAGTAGCACCATCACGAACACGAGCTTGATTACCCATACACAAAGAACAGCCTGGCATTTCTGTTCGTGCGCCTACAATGCCATAGATTGAGTAATAGCCTTCTTGCATTAACTGGTGTGCATCCATTTTGGTTGGAGGTGCAATCCATAGTACCGTTGGTAATCGATCGTTAAAGTTTTTTAATAAACTTCCAGCTGCACGATAATGGCTAATATTAGTCATGCAGGAACCTATGAATACTTCATCAACTTTAGTTTTTGCTACAGCGGATAAAGGTTTAATATCGTCTGGATCGTTGGGACAGGCTAATAAAGGTTCTTTAATCTGATTAAGATCAATTTCAATGATTTCTGCATACTCGGCATCAGCATCGGATTCTAATAAAGTGGGTTCTGCTAACCAAGCTTCCATTGCTTCAATTCGACGCTGTAAACTGCGTGTATCCTGATAACCATTATTGATCATCCATTTTAAAAGAGAAATATTAGAATTTAAATATTCAATGATCGGTTCTTTATTTAAACGAATAGTACAACCGTTTGCAGAACGTTCCGCAGATGCGTCAGCAAATTCAAAAGCTTGTTCAATTTTAAGATTGGGTAAGCCTTCAATCTCTAACACACGACCTGAAAAGATATTTTTTTTATTTTTGCTATCCAGTGTGAGTAAGCCGCGTTGTAAGGCTATATAGGGGATTGCATTGACTAAATCACGTAAAGTGATAGTAGGTTGTATTTCGCCAATAAATCTAACTAATACCGATTCTGGCATGGTTAAAGGCATCACACCCATAGCCGCCGCAAAAGCAACCACTCCTGAGCCACCAGGGAAGCTGATCCCTATAGGAAAACGTGTATGGGAATCGCCTCCAGTACCAACTGTGTCGGGTAATAACATTCGATTAAGCCAAGAGTGGATAATTCCATCACCAGGTCTTAACACAACCCCGCCGCGCAAAGAGAAAAAATCTGGTAAGTTATGTTGCGTTTCTATATCGACAGGTTTTGGATAAGCGGCTGTATGACAAAAACTTTGCATGACTAGGTCTGCAGAAAACCCAAGACATGCAAGCTCTTTTAGTTCGTCTCTGGTCATAGGTCCAGTTGTATCTTGTGAGCCTACTGTTGTCATTTTAGGTTCGCAGTATGTCCCAGGACTAATACCAGGCACTCCACAGGCTTTACCCACTATTTTTTGAGCTAAGGTAAAGCCTTTTCCATTTTGGGGAATAATTTCGGGTCGATTAAATTTCTGAGAAAAAGGATAAGACAATGTAGCTCGTACGTTATCGGTCAATGATCGACCAATAATTAAAGGAATTCTTCCACCTGCACGTACGGCATCCATGAGTGTGATGTTCGGTGTGAAATGAGCAATTTCTTGATTTTGCTCATTCTCAATTCGTCCTTCATAAGGATAGATATGAATAATATCTCCCATCTTAAGTTGACTTACGTCCACTTCGATAGGGAATGCACCAGAGTCTTCAGCTGTTGTGCGGAAAATGGGGGCAATTTTTCCACCTAAAATAACTCCACCCCGGTTCTTGTTAGGAACAAAAGGAATTTCATGACCTATATGCCATAATAATGAGTTAATAGCAGATTTTCGCGATGAGCCAGTACCCACTACATCTCCAACAAACGCAATAAGATGACCTTTAGTTTTTAGCTGTTTAATTATTTGTAGAGCATCTGGCATACGATTACGAAGCATGACTAAGCTATGTAAAGGGATATCAGGGCGGCTCCAGGCTTCAGTCGCGGGAGAAAGATCATCCGTATTGATTTCCCCAGAAACTTTAAAAATACATAAAGTAAGTTTATTCGGCACTTTTGGCTTAGTAAGGAACCATTCCGCATTGGCCCAAGCCTCAATGGCTTGCTGAGCATAAAGATTGCCTTTTTTGGCTATGACATCATGGTAAGCGTCAAACACTAATAGCGTATGTGAGAGTTGTTTTGCTGCTATTTCAGCTATGTCATACGGCCCATCAAGTAATTCAATGAGAACAGGCACATTATAGCCTCCCAACATAGTGCCTAAAAGTTCAACAGCGAGTTTAGGCGATATAAATGGGGTAGTAACTTCCTTTTTTGCTAGGGCGGCAAGAAACCCAGCCTTAACATAGGCAGCCGGATCAACTCCTGGCGCTACATGTTCAGTTAATAATTTGACTAGAAAAAGTGCTTCATGTGAAAAAGTGGGGGTTTTAATTAATTCGATACACGCCGTAACCTGTGCTGCATCAAGAGGAAGAGGAGGAATACCTTGATCGGTTCGTTGCCGGATGTGTTCTCGGTAAGCCATTAAAAAATTGGATGGTGATGCAGACACAAATGACCCCACTTATTGTTTAATAATATGATTATTATACTCTTTTAAATTACCATAAGTAAGTAAATTGCCTCCTAAACTCTCTTAGAAAATATGGAAAATAGCTTTTTAAATAGACTTCTCCGGCTTAAACAGAAAATAAGAAAAGCGGAATACCTTTTTGAACGAAGATCCGGTTTAGTCCAATTAATTGCTATTAGCAAGGCTCAGAGCCTAGAAACTATAAGGTTCGGCAATGGCTGCGAGGTAGCTTGTTTTCGATGAAAACTATGTTCAAGAGTCTGAGGTGCAACGTTTGTTCGTTTCGGTACAGAAATTTTTGGAAAAAGAAATTGTAAAATTTTATGAAAAGTAATTTTTAATATATTCCTCTAAGTGAGATAAGTTGATACGTGTTTGTTGCATATTATCGCGATTACGGACCGTGACTGTGTCATGATTTTTAGTGTTTTCGCTCTTACCAATACTATCAAAGTCAACAGTGATACAAAGTGGAGTGCCTATTTCATCGTTACGTCGATAGCTTTTTCCAATATTTCCAGTATCTTCATAGGCAATACGACCCATTCCCAAAGCTTGTATTGCCTTTTTTAGAGTCTTTGCTTTTTCTACCAATAAACTATCGTTGCGTTTCAAAGGAATTATAGCCACTTTGACCGGCGCTAAATGAGGTTTTATTTTTAGAACTAACCGTTTTTTACCGTCTTTAAGTTCTTCTTCTTCATAGGCATCTGTGATGATAGCGAGTACACCTCTGTCTAAACCGGCAGAGGGTTCTATCACATAAGGAACAAAATGCGTGCCAGGAGGGTCTTGAACGCTTAGTTTAGCAATACTCTCTTTATTGACAGATACTTGGGCATTAATATTTAATTCTTTTTGGCCTTGCGTGTGCGAACCCAAATCGTAATCAGTACGATTAGAAATGCCTTCTAGTTCTTCGAAGCCATGGGGAAATTTATAAAGTATATCAATGGTTGCTTTTGCATAATGGGCCAATTCCGAGGTGCTTTGGGTTAACAATTTTAATCTTTCGGTATTTAAGCCTTGATTTTTCCACCATGCTAAACGAGATTTAACCCAATATTGATGCCATTTTTCGTCTTCGCCAGGCTTAACAAAAAATTCGATTTCAAGTTGTTCAAATTCCCTGACTCTAAAAATAAAATTACGAGGTGTTATTTCGTTCCTAAAAGCTTTACCAATTTGTGCTATACCAAAAGGAAGTTTGGGAGACATCGTGTCCATAACATTTTTAAAATTAGTAAATATTCCTTGAGCAGTCTCGGGGCGTAAATAGGCAAAAGCATCAGGGTCTTCTACAGGGCCCATGTTGGTTTTAAACATCATATTGAAAGCTCTTGGTTCTGTAAGGTTGGTTGAACCACATGCTTCACATTTACCGTCTGTAAGATGATCCAAACGCCAACGTTTTTTACATTGTTTGCAATCGACGAGTAAATCTGCAAACGTACTTTCATGGCCGGAATAATAAAAAATTTTTCTATGTGTCAAAATGGCAGAATCTAATCCATAGATATCATCACGTTCATAAACATTAGATTTCCACCAGGCAGCTTTCAAGTTATTTTTTAACTCTACACCTAAAGGGCCATAATCATAGATTCCCTGTATACCACCATAAATTTCGGCACTAGGAAAAATAAATCCTCTACGTTTGCATAAAGAAACGATTTCTTCTAGATTTTCTGCCGCCATGTTAATAATTTCCAAAGGTTGGGTTCAGAATAGACCTTTTTCAAAACCTGCGTTATAGACTTGATTTCATTGTTAAACGATTTGTTGCGGTTCTCATTTACTTTTGTAAACTCCGATCCTCGCAAATCGCTTGCCTCGAACTCAACCCATAACTTGGCTTTTAAAGAGGTCTAATAAATTTTCATACCAAGAATTATACAACAGGTTTTCGTAAAAACTGTTACAAAATCCATAGGATAAGCAATACAAATTAAACTACTAGTATAAAGCTGATTCTTTTAAACATCCCGCCCCGAACGTTTGCGCTCATGTTCTTTCAAAAACTTTTTACGTAAACGTAAATAATGTGGAGTGACTTCTAATAATTCATCATCAGCAATAAATTCTAATGCTTGTTCTAATGAGAATGTTATTGGAGGCGTCAAAATAATGTTCTCATCCGAACCTGAGGCTCGCACATTAGTAAGTTGTTTTCCTTTTACAACATTAACAACTAAATCATTATCGCGAGAATGAATACCGACAATCATTCCTTCATAGACATCGGTTTGAGGACCAATTAATAATTTTCCGCGTTCTTGTAGATTAAATAAGGAAAATCCAGTCGCTTTGCCCACTTGATTGGAAATCATGACACCGTTTGCCCGATTAGCAATTGTCCCTTTTTTCACTGGGCCATAATGATCAAACACATGGTGCATCAATCCCAATCCAGAAGTAGCTGTTAGAAACTCTGTACGAAAACCAATCAGTGCGCGAGTGGGTATTTTATAATCTAATCGAACTCGTCCTTTTCCATCCGATACCATATCTATCAGATCGCCGCGGCGGCTACCTAATTTTTCCATGATGTTACCTTGATGTTGTTCTTCCAGATCCACGGTTAAATTTTCGTAAGGTTCTTTCAGCTCACCATCAATTTCCTTTAAAATAACTTCAGGACGAGACACACCCAATTCGTAGCCTTCGCGACGCATGGTTTCAATTAAAATTGATAAATGTAGTTCGCCTCTCCCCGAGACGCGGAATCGGTTAGGGTCTTCGGTGTCTTCAACCTTAAGTGCAACGTTATGAAGTAGTTCTCTGTCAAGGCGTTCTCTGATTTGTCTGCTAGTCACAAATTTTCCATCTTTGCCTGCAAAAGGTGAGTTATTGACCTGGAAGGTCATGCTCATTGTTGGTTCATCGACTATCAATGCCGGTAATGCTTCTACTAAATTAGGATCACATAAAGTGTCAGATATATTTAGCTTGTCAATACCTGTTACTGCGATGATATCTCCTGCTTCGGCTTGGTCGATTTCGATACGCTCTAAGCCTCTATAACCTAAGATTTGTAAAATACGAGCAGATCGGGTTTTTCCTTCTCTGTCGATTAAAACAACAGGCATATTGGCTTTGGCGCAACCCCTCTGAACCCGTCCAATACCAATAGTCCCGACATAACTGGAATAGTCCAAGGTGGTAATTTGCATTTGAAAAGGGCCTTGGGGATCCACTGCCGGGGGAGCGACTTTAGTAATGATAGTTTCAAATAAAGGCGTCAGATCAGCGCTTGGGTTTTTAAGATCCAATGTTGCATAGCCTTGCAAAGCAGAAGCATAGATAATAGGGAAATCTAATTGTTCTTCAGTTGCACCTAAACGGTCAAATAAATCAAAAACCTGATTAATGACCCAATCGGGTCTGGCGCTGGGGCGGTCAATTTTATTAACCACGACGATGGGTTTTAAACCTTTGGCAAAGGCTTTTTGCGTAACAAATCGTGTTTGAGGCATTGGGCCATCCACTGCATCCACAAGTAATAAAACTGAATCTACCATGGACAAGATTCGTTCAACTTCACCTCCAAAATCAGCATGACCTGGAGTATCGACAATATTAATGCGATAACCATGCCATTCTATGGAGGTATTTTTCGCTAGAATAGTAATGCCACGTTCACGTTCCAAGTCATTACTATCCATTATACGCTCCACTGGAGCTGCTCGGCTGGAGAGAGTGCCAGACTGCTGTAGTAATTTATCTACAAGTGTGGTTTTGCCGTGGTCAACATGGGCAATTATGGCAATATTACGTATATTATTGATCATGATAGTTTAAGAAATTAGAGGTTAGAATGTTCAAAAAGAGTGCATGATAACGCAAAGCAAGGCATTTCTGCTAGCGTGTTCTACACTGATAGAAAGGCAACTAATGTTGAGAGGTTTTATCATGGGAGTGCTTTTATTGCAACCAACGACTACAGCTCAATGGCAGTCTTTAGTGAAGGATGCAGAATCTAGTAGTAATCTGAGATTAAATAATGAACTAGAAAGTTATTTAGTTTTTTTATTAGGCTACTATAACCGCCGTCCCGATATTGCTAATTCGGTTTTAGCGAAAGAGTTTTTAAACGGAATAACTGAAAAGCATGCTAGGCAACGAGAGTGTTTGCGGGAGGTAGGGGATAAATGTTTATTATTTGCTGGTTTTTTTCCTGAGCAGGCCGAAAAAAAACGGGTCAAAATCAAGTATTTTATTGAACTAGGCCAAACAGCTTATGTCCAGGTGGCTAGTTTATCCAAAGCGGGTTCCGCTTCTCTCTATAATGCTTTAAGTTGTGATTTTATTAGTTTGATGGAAATCTTGCATGCAATCCGTGGTCTTAGCGATCCTGCTAACGAGTTAAGTCCTTTACAAGCCTTAGAGTTATGGACTGATGTTAAAAGTCAGCATGCTTTAACGGTATTACGCAGACATACATCTTTTCCGACTTTTACAGGATCACCTCAGAAGCATTAGGCTTAAAAAATCTATTTCTTAGTTTAAATCTGGTATTTTAACTCCTAATTTAGCTAGAGTAATGGTTTAAAAAATTAAAAGATGTTAGCTGTATTTAACTTCTCATCTAATTATTCAGCAGACTCAGATTTATCACTTGAGTTTATGAGTAATTAAAATAAGTCATTTTCTTGCTCAAAATCAGCAGGGTAGTTAAGATAGAGCGACTAGAATAATTATAATTCTTATGTCAATTTCTTCTTCGAGCTTTGAAATGAATGAAACCTTAACCACAGATTTTGGTTATCAAACTATTCCCTTAAACGAAAAAAATAGCCGGGTAGGTGAGGTTTTTCAATCGGTTGCGGGCAAGTATGATCTTATGAATGATTTAATGTCATTTGGTCTGCATCGCCTATGGAAGAAATTTGCAGTGCAATTAGCTCAGCTTCGTTGCGGGGATAATGTGCTTGATATAGCAGGTGGAACGGGTGATTTGATAAAGGCATTTACTAAACACATAGGAACGCAAGGTAAGGCTGTCTTATTAGATATTAATGCTGCCATGCTAAATATAGGTCGAGATCGGCTTCTGAATTCAGGTTTTACAGAGATAAATGCTATCCAAGCCAACGCAGAATCTTTACCCTTTACGGAAGCTAGCTTTGATTGTTTGAGTATTGCTTTTGGATTACGTAATGTTACGAATAAGCAAACAGCATTACAATCTATGTATCAGGTTTTAAAGCCGGGTGGGCGTTTGCTCGTTTTAGAGTTTTCTAAACCCATATTGGGTTTTTTACAAACTTTATATGATCGTTACTCCTTCGATTTTTTACCTAAATTAGGAGAGTGGATTGCTAATGATGAAGCAAGTTATCGTTATTTAGTAGAATCCATACGTCGCCACCCCGACCAAAAAACACTTCAGAAACTTATTTTAGATGCAGGATTTGATGAGTGTGAATATTATAACCTTAGCGGGGGAATAGTTGCATTACATAGAGCGTGGAAATTTTGATTAATACCAATATAATATTATCAGCTCAAGGAGCGATACTTAATCGCTATCTAAAGCTTGACCCCGAGTCAAAAGAACATTTCCGTCGACTATCTGGCAAGGTAGTCAAGATAGAATGGGGTCCTCTTAGCTATTATTGGCTTTTCAAATCCGATTCAATTTATTTATGTAAAGATTATAACGGACCTGCGGATTTAATCTTGCGCGGCTCAACTTTTGATTTTTTACGTATGGCTCTAATAAAGAAAGATAAAGCACTTACGGATATCCCTCTGCAAGTGTTGGGTGATATGGAGTTTGGAAAACAGTTTAGAGAGTTTTTTTCAAATTTAGAAATCGATTACGAAGAACAATTATCCAAAGTAGTGGGTGATGCTATCGCTTACCCGGTGACACAAGTGCTTAAAACGATAAGTCTTTGGGCAAGACAAAGTATGGAAAGTCTCAGTCAAAATCTGACCAATTATGTCCAGAGAGAAATGAATTGGTTAGTATCTGACGAAGAATTACAGTTTTTTTTTTCCGATGTTGATGAACTGCGCGACGATTGTGCCCGATTAGAAGCGCGGATAAAAATGTTGGAAAAAGGGTTGAGTTGATGAAATCAATATCTCGTTTAGTACGTTTAATGCAGATCAGTTTTATTCTTTTTCGTTATAACCTAGATGAATTAGTGTATTCCCTCGATTTATTCCGTCCTTTGCGTTTTTTTGTATATTTAAATCCTTATCGAAGAGTTAATAAAAAAATTCCTCGGGGAGAAAGAATTCGTCTTGCATTAGAAGATTTGGGGCCAATATTTGTTAAGTTTGGTCAAACTTTATCAACACGTCGTGATTTTATTCCTATTGATATTGCTGACGAATTAGCAAAGTTACAGGATCGGGTGCCTCCTTTTCCAGGAGAAGAAGCGAAATCTATTGTTGAAATCTGTATCAAAAAACCCATTGTTGAAGCATTTTCTGAATTTGATATTAATCCTTTGGCATCAGCATCTATTGCACAGGTTCATGCAGCTACGTTATTGACAACGGGTCAAAAGGTTGTGGTTAAAGTTTTAAGACCGGGAGTATATAAAAGAATTAGTCGAGATATCGATCTATTATATTCCTTAGCTAATTTAGCTCTGCGTTATTGGCGACCTGCAAAGCAACTTAGACCGCGTGAAATCGTGGCGGAGTTTGAAGCTTGTTTAAAAGATGAATTAGATTTATTGCGTGAGGGGGCGAATGCCTCACAGTTACGTCGTAATTTTTCTAATTCTGATTTGCTTTATATTCCCGAAGTATATTGGCCCTATACTTTTCATAAAGTTTTGGTTATGGAACGTATTTATGGCATTTCGATTTCTGATATTTCTGCTTTAAAAAAACAAGGAATTAATTTAAAAAAATTAGCTGAAAGAGGCGTTGAAATTTTCTTTACGCAAGTTTTTCGCGATTGTTTTTTCCATGCTGATATGCATCCTGGCAATATTTTTGTTTCAACTGAAAATAAAGAAAATCCTCAATATTTGGGTGTTGATTTTGGGATTATGGGTAGTTTAAGCCCAGACGATCAACGTTATCTCGCCGAAAATCTGATGGCTTTTTTTAATAGAGATTACCGTCGCGTCGCCCAATTACATGTTGAATCGGGTTGGGTTGCAGAAAATACCAGAATTAATGAATTTGAGGCAGCAATTCGTACTGTATGTGAACCCATTTTTGAAAGACCTTTGAAAGAAATTTCTTTTGGACAGTTACTTTTACGATTATTTCAAACTGCCAGACGATTTAATATGGAGGTGCAACCCCAATTAGTTCTATTACAAAAAACTCTATTCAATGTTGAAGGTTTGGGACGGCAATTGTATCCTGATTTGGATTTATGGAATACAGCTAAACCATTTTTGGAACGATGGTTACGAAAACAAATTGGGCCACGTGCTTTTTTACGTAAAATTCGAGAATATGCACCTTATTGGGCAGAAAAGGCTCCTGAAATTCCAGATTTAATCTACCAGGTGATGCACGAGTTACGCCATTTAAAAAAGAATGTTAAGTGCTTTTATTGTGAAGGAGAAAAAGAAAAGAAACAAACAAGTAAAAAATCTTTTTGGTTTATAGGCCTAGGCTTGGCCACTGCTTGTATGGCTTGGGTTTTGCTGGATCTAAGCGTTAAGGATGTAACGCATTTAGCATCTATCTATTTATGGATTTTAGGTTTAGGAGGCTTGGGATTATTTTTAAGTGCGATGATTAATTTACAAAAATTAAATTAATTTTTATTTTAAACACGGAGTGTTTATGAGATTTTATGGATTAAATCTAATATCGTTCCTTATTATTTTTCTGATTGCTTTGTTATTATTTGGACCTAAATATTTACATAATATTTTTAAAGATTTGACTGTTTCAGGGCGTAACGGCATTAAGATTTTATTAAAATTATATAACGCAAAATCAAATGATAATAAATCCGATTCAGAAACAGATATTACTAGTGGATGATGATGAATTATGCCTGAAAATATTAACTCAATATTTAGATGAAGTTCAATACACTTATGTAGCTTGTAAAGATGGTTACCTCGCTTGGAAATATTTACAACAAAATCCTGATAAATTTTTTGTTGTTTTAAGCGATAGAATTATGCCAAATCTTCATGGTTTACAATTATTAATGAAAATGAAAAAGCAAGGATTAGATATTCCTTTAGTGTTATTTTCTGGTGTTGCGAGCAAAGAAGAGAGATGTGAGGCAATAGCGCAAGGAGCATATGATTTTTTTTATAAACCCATATCTAAAGAATTGCTTTTAGCATTATTGAAAAAAATAAAAAAACAATTACTATAGTTATTTATAAGTAATTTCAAGGAGAGAAAAAAATGGAAAAATCTAATAAAGCTTGCAATTTTTTTGTACATCTCTAAACTAAGTTCTTATTCTAAGATCTTTGGTATGAAAATTGTTCTAGCTAATCCCCGAGGTTTCTGCGCTGGGGTTGATCGCGCTATAGACATTGTTAAACGAGCATTAA
>JBARFJ010000010.1:0-55909 GCA_049797115.1 Candidatus Aquirickettsiella sp.
GCATTTAACACAGTATAAAATTGTTCGACAGAAAAACGACCCGCTGATTGAAAGGCTGGGATTTGTAATAAAATAGAATCTATTTGGGCCTGATTAACGCGGTATTTGGATTGTAAGGCCGCTTGAAATAACACTTGTGTTGTTTCCCATTCCTGTAAAGTTTGTTGTTTTAATCGTTCAATCATTTCTTCATTATTAGAAAAATTTTTCCCCAAACGATCTCGAGCTTGTTGATAGGCCTTATCGAAATCGCTCTGTAGTAATGTCTGACCGGCGATCTTAGCTACTACCTTATTATTTCTTCCTGCATTAAACTCTAAATAGCCATGGATACCCCATAGAGTAAAAACAATGATTAATAATCCAATTACTGTGCTGGTTATCCAGCCTTGCGTTTTATCACGAATGGACTGCAACATATAAAAAAATTTTCTAAATAAGAATTTTTAACGAAAAAAACTATATTTTGACTTTAATTTACGTTTAAAATTAATAAAATTCTAGAGATCTGGCGGAGTGGACGGGACTCGAACCCGCGACCCCCGGCGTGACAGGCCGGTATTCTAACCAACTGAACTACCACTCCCGCAATATATGGTGGGTGCTGTAGGGATCGAACCTACGACCCTCGCCTTGTAAGGGCGATGCTCTACCAACTGAGCTAAGCACCCTGTCGAAAGGGACGTCATTCTAAACTTTTTTACACGATATTGCTACTCTTTTTGCACAGCATCTTTTAACGCTTTTCCTGGCTTAAACGCTACAACCTTACTTGCTTTAATTTGTAAAGATTCTCCAGTCTTAGGATTACGTCCGGTACGTGCTTTTCGCTGACGCACACAAAATGTACCAAACCCAACCAAACTAACATCTTCTCCTTTACATAAAGCATTTTTAATAGACTCTAAAATTTTTTCTAAAGTTTTTCCAGCAACGTTTTTTGGAACTTGTGCTGCTTCCACAATAACATCAACTAAATCTGATTTATTCATATACCCTCACAACGGTAGAAATTAAGGCTCATACCTCTAAATTAAATTTTAAGCGTCTTGCTATAGATTATAAGTGGAACTGTTTATATCAATAGCATGAATCCTCTGTCAAGGGAATAAAAGATATGCTAACGAGTATCTGTCGTAGGATTAATTTTTGCTTGATTTTTTTTATCGATTAGCTTGATAGGTATAGTCAATTTTTTTTCACGCTTTTTTCTAGCCTTAGCTGAAGATTTTTCTGAATGTTGTAAAGCAATATCCAGAACTTGATCTATCCAACGAACAGGATGAATAATTAAACCTTCTTTGATATTTTTTGGAATTTCTTTGAGATCTCGTTTATTTTCTTCAGGAATAATAACTTCACATATACCTCCACGATGTGCTGCAAGTAATTTTTCTTTTAAACCACCAATCGGCAAAACTTCACCACGTAAAGTTATCTCTCCTGTCATCGCCACATCAGCTCGTACGGGAACTTTAGTAATCGCAGAAACTAATGCAGTACACATACCAATCCCAGCACTAGGTCCATCTTTAGGTGTTGCTCCTTCAGGAACATGAACATGAATATCCTTTTTTTCATAAAAATGAACAGGAATACCTAAGATTTCAGCGCGACTTCGAACGACTGTTAATGCGGCTTGAATAGACTCCTGCATCACCTCACCCAAATGACCTGTATAACTTGTTTTACCTTTTCCAGGCACAACTGCAGCTTCGATAGTTAATAAATCACCACCAACCTCTGTCCAAGCCAAACCACTTACTTGTCCAACTTGATCATGCTGCTCCACTAATCCATAACGATGACGTCTAACACCAAGATATTTTTCTAAATTACGACTAGTAACAGTAACTGACTTTAAGTTAGGTTTGCGCGCTATTTCTGTCACTACCTTCCTACAAATTTTAGCAATTTCACGTTCCAGACTACGAACCCCCGCTTCACGCGTATAATAACGAATGATGTCCTGCAATGCAGTCTCTGCCAAAACTAATTCTTTATTTTTTACACTAATTTTTAAACCGTTTTGACTCAGTTGTTTAGGTAATAAATGCTGTTTAGCAATATTAATTTTTTCGTCTTCGGTATAGCCGGGTATACGAATGACTTCCATACGGTCTAGTAAGGCTGGCGGAATATTCAAGGTATTCGCAGTTGCAATAAATAAAACTTCAGATAAGTCATAACTAACTTCTAGATAATGATCATCAAAAGCGTGATTTTGCTCTGGATCTAATACTTCAAGCAATGCCGCTGCTGGGTCACCCCTAAAATCCATAGCCATTTTATCGATTTCATCAAGCATAAATAGAGGATTTTTGACCCCAACTTTAGCCATTTTTTGCATAATTCGACCAGGCATGGAGCCAATATAGGTACGTCGATGCCCTCTAATTTCTGCCTCATCACGCACACCACCTAAAGACATACGCACAAATTCACGTCCTATGGCCTCAGCAATGGATTGTCCTAAGGAAGTTTTTCCCACGCCAGGTGGTCCTACCAAGCATAAAATAGGACCCTTTAATTTTTTAACGCGCTGATGAACTGCCAAAAATTCAATAATTCGTTCTTTAACTTTTTCTAAACCATAGTGGGCTTCTTGTAATACTTTTTGGGCTTTGTCTAAATCGTAGCGAACCTTACTCCGTTTACTCCAAGGAAGAGATAAAATCCAGTCTAAATAATTTCGACTCACAGTTGCTTCTGCGGCCATAGGAGACATGGATTTTAATTTATTTAATTCAGAGATAGACTTATCTTTCACCTCTTTAGGCATCTTTGCCTTTTCGATCCGTTTTGCAAGATCGTCTAGTTCATTCGTAACGCCCTGAGATTCACCTAATTCCTTTTGAATCGCTTTAACTTGTTCATTTAAATAATATTCGCGCTGGCTTCTTTCCATCTGCTTCTTAACGCGTCCGCGAATTCGCTTTTGTATTTGCAATAAATCAATTTCACTTTCGAGAAAAGCTAATAATCGTTCTAGACGTTTTTTTAATAGAAAAATCTCAAGTATCTCTTGTTTTTCTTGAATTTTTAACGTCAAATGCGCCGCAATCATATCGGCCAATCGACCCGGATTATCAATACTCGATAAGGTACTTAAAATTTCTAAAGGAATTTTCTTATTTAATTTAACGTATTGTTCGAATTGACTCAAAATTGTGCGTGTCAGAACCTCGATCTCTTGATCAGGCTCAACTGGAGGTATACCTACAACTTCAATCTCTGCAGCAATATAATCTTTCTCTTGGAAAAATTGCTTAACTTTACCTCGTTGAGAACCTTCAACCAACACTTTAACAGTACCATCTTTCAGCTCTAACAATTGTAAAATATTAGCTATTGTTCCAACTTGATAAAAACCTTCAATAGTAGGGCTATCTTCAGCTGGGTTTTTTTGTGCAATGAGTAAAACTTTTTTCTCAGCACTGGATTCTGCCATGGCGGCTTCCAAAGCTTTAATCGATTGCTCCCTACCTACAAATAGTGGTATCACCATATGAGGATAAACTACAACATCCCGTAAAGGGAGCAGCGGAAGCTTCTCTGAGAGTTTAGAAGCCGTTGCTCCACCGCCAATTAGTTGCTTTGCCATAAATTCAACCTTAGAAAGATTTACTCGCTACCCGCCGCTATTTCTTTATTATCTAATTCGATTTCTTTTTCTTGTTTGTAAATCACCAAGGGTTTTACTCCCTTGCTGACGGTGCTCGCTTCAATAACGATTTTATTTACGTTCTGCATAGAAGGCAATTCATACATCGTATCTAATAAAACACTTTCCAATATTGCACGTAAGCCTCTTGCGCCAGTTTTACGCTCTAAAGCTTTCCTCGCCACCATTTGTAAAGCGTCTTCACGGAATTCTAGATCGACGTTATCCATCTTAAATAACTTAAGGTATTGTTTGATCAAAGCGTTCTTAGGTTCCTTTAAAATTTGAATCAGCATTTTTTCATCAAGTTCTTCTAATGTTGCAATAACAGGTAGACGGCCTATTAGCTCAGGTATAATCCCATACTTAATTAAATCTTCTGACTCAAGCCGATTTAACAAAGTTGTTAAATTCCTTTTATCTCCTTTACTGCGCACATCAGCAGAGAATCCAATTCCAGTTTTTTCGGTACGCTCACGAATAATTTTCTCCAATCCTGAGAAAGTCCCCCCGCAAATAAATAGAATATTAGTAGTATCTATTTGTACTGTCTCTTGATTAGGATGCTTGCGCCCTCCTTGCAAAGGCACAGAAGCAACGGTACCTTCAAGTAACTTGAGCAGCCCTTGCTGAACACCTTCGCCTGAAACATCCCGAGTAATAGAGGGGTTTTCCGCTCGGCGACTAATTTTATCAATTTCATCAATATAGATAATTCCTAACTGAGCCTTTTCAATGTTTCCATTAGCGGCTTGTAATAACTTTTGTAAGATATTTTCTACGTCATCACCTACATATCCTGCCTCGGTTAAAGTTGTTGCATCTGCAATAGCAAAAGGTAAGTTAAAAACCCGTGCTAAGGTTTTTGCTAATAAAGTTTTACCGCTTCCGGTAGGACCTATAAGCAACACATTACTCTTACTAAGTTCAGTATCATCTTTAACGTTCAGCGGATGAAGACGTGCTTTTTTAATTAATTCTAGACGTTTATAATGGTTGTAAGCGGCTACAGATAATATTTTCTTGGCAAATTCTTGACCTATAACAAATTCGTTAAATACATCATGAATCTCTGCGGGCTTAGGAATCGACATACCACCTTCTTGGCGCGGAACTTCCTGTTGAAATTCTTCTTGCAAAATATCACTACATAGCTGCACGCATTCATTGCAAATAAAAATAGAAGGCCCTGCAATTAACTTTGGCACTTCATCCTGACTTTTACCGCAAAATGAACAGTGAAGAGGCCCAGAGGTTTTATCGTTTATGGAACTACTCATATTTTATTACCTCAACAAACTATTATTCATATTGATATTTAAACAAAATTTTAAAAACTTTCGAATAAAACCTACTTAATCAACTGATGAAGTAGCTAAAGATTCTTTGGTTTTCCCAGTTTCTGTACGCATGGTTAAAACTGCATCGATTAAGCCATAATCTATGGCTTGTTGCGCTCCCATGAAGTTATCACGATCGGTATCGCGTAAAATCTGCTCAGTATTTTTTCCTGTATGTTTAGCCATTATATTGTTAATTCTTTCTCTAACTAACAACATTTCACGAGTATGGATTTCAATATCCGTTGCCTGTCCCTGATAGCCACCTAAGGGTTGGTGAATCATCATTCGTGCATGGGGTAAACAATGACGTTTTCCTTTCGTCCCACCACAAAGTAACAAGGCCGCAGCGCTTGCCGCCTGACCGATGCACATCGTACTCACATCAGGTTTGATAAATTGCATGGTATCGTAAATAGCTAGACCAGATGTCACCACGCCTCCCGGTGAATTAATATAAAGTGAAATATCTTTGTCAGGATTTTCAGATTCTAAAAAAAGCATTTGCGCAATAATTAAATTAGCCATATGGTCTTCAATCGGACCCACGACAAAGATAATACGATCCTTTAATAAACGAGAATAAATATCATAAGCCCTTTCTCCTCGGCCGGTTTGCTCAACGACCATAGGGACTAATAATGAATTCGTTATTTCCTTTGATAAACTGCGTAAATACATAATTACTCTCTAAGATAAAAATAAATTTTTTGATGGTTACTAAGGTATACCATATACTAAAGTACACTAAAGCTAACACCATTAGCTAGTTGACTGTTACTCCCTCAATACTACCCACACGATTTTTCACTGTGAGATTCATAATATCTGAATACTCAGCTACTTTTTCAGTGTATTCTACTTCTTCTAATAACTTATCAATAACTTGTTCTTCTAAAACCGAAGAACGAATGCTCATCATCATGTTCTTGTCTTTATACAGCTTATCTCGCACCATTTGATCAAATTGAAAAGCCCCCACCAGTTTATCGATATGTTGTTGAACTCGTGATTCGTCAACATGCAGATGATGTTTCTCAATAAGTGCATTAAATAATAATCCAAGCGTAACTCGTCGATGCGCCATTTGCATTAAATCTGCTTTTTCAATTTCTGATAAGCTTGTTTTTCCCTTGCCATGTTGTTTCTGCTGTCTGTAAATATCCTGCTCTAAACGCTGAAACTCTTGATTAAGTGCTCCCTGTGGTAATTCATTAATAGCATGTATAGTAACTAATTTATCTATGATCTGAGTCTTTAATTTTTCACGTAAAATTCTATCTAACTCTATCTGCATATGTTGTCTAACCTGATCTTTTAGCGCCTCGATAGTGCCTTCTTTTATATCCAACCGCTTTGCAAAAGCATTATCTAATTCAGGTAATTTTGCTTTAGCAACCTTTTTTACACTAATGGTTGCTGAGTCAGCCTGTTCAGATCCCTGTTGTTTCGGAAGTGAAATCGATAAAGTGTCACCAGCAACGCTAGATAGAAGCGTTGAAAATCCCTCAGGAATTTTATTTTCCTCCAGTACCCATTGTAAATCTTTACGCGTTTTCTCTTCTGCGCCAGCGAAAACAATATCAAAGCTCACCTGATCGCCATAACCAGCTTTATCAGGTACTTCAATCCATTCAGCATATTGCTTACGCATTTGCTCTAACACTTTATTTATATTTTCTTCGGTTATACCTACTTTATACCTTTCTAAGCTAGCACCTTTTAATGTAGGCGCCTCCACTTGCGGATAAATTTCAAAGCTTGCTGTATAAGTAAGATCTGTACCTGGCTCTGCTTTTATAGACTCAATATGGGGCTGTCCTACTGGATTTAAAGTCTCTTGCTCTAAAGCGGTCGATAAACTAATCTGTAAAGACTTTTCGATGACCTCTTGCCATATGCTATTACCATAGAGCTTCTCAATATGGCTTAACGGCACTTTTCCAGGTCGGAATCCATCTAAACGAGTCTTCTTGGTCAACTCAAGAAGATGTAGCTTCTTTCTCTCTTCTAGTTGCCTGATAGGCACTGTGACATTTAGGCGTCGAGTAAAATTATCGACATTTTCTACCGAAACTTGCATTTCATTCATAAATTTTAAGGCTCTTATCGTTGTAAATCCTAGGAGGCAATGCTGGTGCGAAAGGAGAGACTCGAACTCTCAAGGGTTTAAACCCACTGGAACCTAAATCCAGCGCGTCTACCAATTTCGCCACTTTCGCAAAGGTCGTTAATTATACAGTATCTTATCATGAAAAAAATCAATCTAGTGAATTTGTCAGCCAACTAGCTGCCTGCTTAGCAAAATAGGTCAAAATACCATCAGCTCCGGCTCGTTTCATAGCTAAAAGGACCTCCAAAATACTCTCACGTTCATTTAAATACCCCTGCATAATAGCCGCTTTTTGCATTGCATATTCACCACTTACCTGGTAAACAAAAGTAGGTATCCCAAATTGTTGCTTAATACGATAAAGAATATCTAAATAAGGCATTCCTGGCTTTACCATGACTATGTCTGCTCCTTCAGCAAGGTCTAATGCTACCTCCTGTAGAGCCTCATTACTGTTTGCAGGATCCATTTGGTATGTCTTTTTGTTAGCACTTTTTAACTGCCCAGAAGTTCCTATTGCGTCACGGAAAGGTCCATAAAAATGAGAGGCGTATTTGGCTGAATAGGCAATGATTTGGGTGTTAGGATAGCCCCGCTCCTCTAAAGTTTTACGGATCCAACCAATTCTACCGTCCATCATATCAGAAGGAGCGATAGCATCCACACCAGCTTGTGCATAGCAAAGTGCCTGCTTAACCAGTATCTCTATAGACTCATCATTTAAAATAACACCCTGTTCAGATAACAACCCATCATGACCATGCGTTGTATAAGGGTCAAGCGCGATATCCGTAATTATCCCCATTTCCGGAAAATTCTTTTTTAACTTTCTTATTGCGTGGGGAATTAAACCTTCTAGATTATAGGCCTCGCAAGCATCCCAGGTTTTATCTTCTGCAGGTATAACTGTAAATAAGGCAATAGCCGGTATTCGCAGCTGCTGCAAAACAGCGACTTCATCCAATAAATAATCTAAGGTAAGCCGCTCTATCCCAGGCATCGTTGCTATCTTCTGTTTTTGATTTTCTCCTGGAAGTAGAAATAATGGATAAATTAAATCATCGCAACTAAGTCTAGTTTCGCGTATTAAGCGCCGACTAAATTGATTTTCTCTTAAACGACGTAAGCGCGTATGAGGAAACTGGCGCATAGCACTACTACCTACCTATTAAAATTATATTTTGGAGTACTTTAACTTATAAAACGTCATATTCAAACAATACTTAATACTGCACTTGTATTGTTTGATTTATTTTTGTTAGAATCACCGCCTCTACTCAAAAGAGTAGGGATCGCATTTAGAGAGCTTCGGAGCTTCCCAGTATGAAAACGTTGATGGCCAAACCCGGCCTTATTGAACAAAAATGGCTTTTGATTGATGCCTCAGGCAAAACCTTAGGTAACCTAGCTACTAAAATAGCTCATATCCTGCGTGGAAAGCATAAGCCAGAATTTACCCCTCATGTTGATACTGGGGATTATATCGTTGTTATTAATGCTGAAAAAGTGACTGTAACCGGCACAAAGGCTAAAAATAAGCTATACGAGCGCTATACAGGTTATCCTGGTGGGCTAAAATCTATTTCTTTTGAAAAATTACAAAAAAGTTTTCCTACTCGAATTATTGAAAAAGCTGTTAAGGGCATGTTACCTAAAAATCCTTTAGGTTATGCCATGATAAGTAAACTTAAAGTCTATGCTGGTTCTGCACATCCTCATAGCGCTCAAAACCCTAAACCAATTAGCATTGATAGGTTATAAATTATGGCATTAGAACAGAATTATGGTACGGGTCGCCGCAAAACAGCGACAGCTAGAGTATTTCTTAGAAAAGGGACTGGTATTATCCAAGTAAATGGCCGTACTTTAGAAAATTACTTTGGCCGGGAAACTGCTCAGATGGTTGTTAATCAGCCTTTAGAAGTTGTTGATCAAATGGGTAGATTTGATATTACAGTAACTGTTTCTGGTGGAGGAAGCAGCGGTCAAGCAGGCGCGGTTCGACATGGAATAAGTCGCGCTCTAATAAATTATGATGAAACGACCACTGTAAATACCGATGATACTGCTGAAAATGATACTTCATTTCGTCGATTATTGCGCCGCGCCGGTTTAGTTACTCGCGATGCAAGAAAAGTTGAACGGAAAAAAGTAGGGCGACATAAAGCGCGTAAAGGCACTCAATACTCAAAACGATAATTATTGTTTTATACTCACAGCAATTTGTTTTTTGGGGAATGGGCGGCCGCGTTATGAAACAATTGGAATGTTTTTTTAGAACCTAAGTACAGCAACAATTTGTATATTTTTTAACGACGAAAAAAATGGAAGAAGATCGTCGCCACTTGTTGGCTATTATAATAGCTATCATGACTGGATTTGGTATAGCTACTAGCGCTATACCTTTTTTCGCATCACTACAGCCAACTGCCGAAACACTTGCCCAAGCCACCGATCCTGTTGAAGTAGATCTAAGTCATCTCGCACCAGGGGAGTCCATGGTGGTTGCCTGGCAAAATAAACCGATTTGGATTATCCGGCGAACCCAAACGATGTTAGATAATCTTCCCAACATTCATTCCTTATTACGCGATCCAGATTCTTTAACAGAACAACAACCGTCTTATGCACGTAATGAATATCGTTCTCTAAACCCCGAATATTTAATCCTTATTGGTTTATGCACTCATTTAGGGTGCTCTCCTCTATTTAAACCCATGCTAGGAGAGTTAAATCATAAATGGCCTGGAGGACTGTATTGTCCCTGTCATGGATCTAAGTTTGATCTTTCTGGACGGGTTATGAAAGGTATGCCCGCCCCCACTAACCTCAAAATTCCACCTTATCGGTTTACCAATGAGCACACTGTTGTGATAGGTGAGGATCCAAGGTTAGTATAAATGCAAAAATCATTATTCAATTGGTTATCCGAGCGCTTGCCAATTAATGAATACATACGCCAACATTTAACACAATATTATCTACCGAAAAATCTTAATTTTTGGTACTTCTTTGGCTTTTTAAGTCTATTTACTTTTTTTTTACAAGTTTTGACGGGTATATGGTTAACCCTATTTTACACCCCTACACCTGAGGGTGCATTTAATTCAATCGAAATGATAATGCGAGATATACCTTACGGATGGTTAATACGTTATCTACATTCTAGCGGTGCTTCTGTTTTTTTTATTCTAATTTACGCGCATATCTTTCGTAGCCTTATATATGGATCCTATAAAAAACCTAGAGAGCTAGTTTGGTTGTTAGGCGTATCTCTTTATATTATTTTGCTAATAGAGGCATTCCTCGGTTATTTACTCCCCTGGGGACAAACGTCCTATTGGGCAAGTCAAATTGGTACTTCATTACTAGATTCAATCCCAAAGGTTGGTCAAACGCTAGCACTTTGGATTCGTGGTAATAACGTCGTATCAGGAGAAACTTTACATCGTTTTTTTGCATTCCATGTGATAGCTCTACCTTTATCATTGATATTTCTAATTCGGTTACACCTTATTGCTTTACATAAAGTTGGCTGTAATAATCCTGAGGGAATTTGTATACCTACAAAACAATCCTTAAATAATAAAACTCTTTTTAAAGTTCCTTTTCACCCTTATTATACGATCAAAGAATTACACGCGTTACTAATCCTTTTGTTTATTTTTTCAATCATCGTATTTTTTTTTCCTGAAATGCATGGATATTTTCTTGAAGCAAATAATTTCATACCAGCAGACCCTTTACTAACTCCTAGCCATATTCAACCACTATGGTATTTATCACCTTTTTATAGTGTGTTATGTGTTATCCCTAATAAATCATTGGGTATTTTAATTATGGGGGGTTTTCTTTTCATACTATTTTTGTTGCCATGGTTAGATCGTAACCCAGTTCGATCCATGCGTTACCGGGGATACTATTCTCGTTTCGCTTTAGCAATTTTTATAATAAGTTTTTGCTTACTTAGTTATATCAGTACAACCGTACTTACACCCAATAAAATTCTTTTCATACAAATTTTATTACTAAACTATTTTCTTTTTTTTCTTCTCATGCCGTTCTATACAAAATATGAAAAAAATAAACCTTTACCGCAATCCATATGTGGAAAATAAATGCGCTTTTTCTATTTATCTTGATATTTTCGTTTGCGCTAGCAAATTCCTCTGAAACTAAACAAGTAAAATTTTCATCATCTGACCTGGCTTCCTTGCAACGCGGAGCGAAATATTTTATGAATTACTGCTCAGGGTGTCATTCGCTACAATATATGCGTTATAATCGGCTTGGAGTCGATTTGAAAATTGACGATCAATTCAGCTCATCTACCCAACAACGATTAAAAGATAATCTTGTTTTTACTCAGGCTAAAACTAGCGATACAATAAAATCAAACTTGCATAAAAAAGAGGGTTTAGCATGGTTTGGAAAGCCTCCTCCAGACCTTTCTTTGAGTATTCGGGCAAGAAGTACTAATTGGGTGTATAATTACTTACTTAACTTTTATTTGGATGATACGAGACCTTTTGGAGTTAACAATAGTTACATTAAAAACACCGCAATGCCGGATCCATTAGCGATGATACGTATGGATACCAATACTTATCATAATTTAAAGAATACTAACGATCGGTTATCCCTAAAAATTAGTAATCGTGCAATTTACTCACATTCTAATAAAAGTAGATCAAAAATCCCTACATTAGAAGAAGTAGTTACTGATTTAGTTAATTTTTTAGCTTATATAGCTGAGCCTACAAAAAATAATCGTCAATCATTGGGAAAAAAAGTATGCGGATTCTTGTTGTTATTAACTTATTTTGTTTATATTTTAAAAAAACAAATTTGGGGAAACATAAAAAAATAAACTATTTTCATAAATCATGAAAAATGTTTTAAATTATTAATATGGAGAACCTTTTATATGGCGCAACCTGCCGGTAAACGTTCAACGATGATTTTATATGCAAATAACAATGACCCCTATAGCCATAGGGTACGTATTGTTTTGGCAGAAAAAGGAATTAGTGCAGAGATTATAGAAGTATCACCCACAGATTTACCTGAAGGTTTGTTACAGCACAACCCTTATGGCACTGTTCCTACCATTATTGATCGTGATCTCGTCCTTTATGAAACAAATATTATTACCGAATATTTAGATGAGCGCTTTCCACATCCTCCCTTGTTACCGGTTTATCCGGTAGCTCGCGCCAAAAGTCGACAGATGATTTATAGAATTGAGCGTGACTGGTATCCTTTATTACAGCAAATTGAAAGCGGATTAAATAATGTTAAAGTAACCAAACCTACAGAATCTATGCAGGCTGCTCAAAAGAAATTGGAAGGTAGTTTGGCTAGTCTGGCTCCTATATTTGCTGGTAAATCATATTTCTTGAGTGACGAATTTACTTTAGTAGATTGTTGTATGGCACCATTATTATGGCGTTTACGCTGTTTAGATATTAAACTAGCACCTATGCCAAGTGCTATCAAAGAATACGAAGAGCGCTTATTTAAACGCCCCTCATTTAAAGCTACTTTAAATGAGGTCGAATTTGGAGTAAAAATTTAAAATGATGACCTCAAATCGATCCTATTTATTACGTGCATTTTATGATTGGATTATTGATAATCAATTAACGCCGTATATTCTTTTAGATACTGAATTGCCACATGTAGAAGTACCAAAACAATGTATAAAAGATGGTAAAATTACTTTAAATATATCCACTGATGCCATATTAAATTTAAAAATAGATACTCAAGCGATACAATTTGAGGCTAGTTTTAATGGTCAATCAATGCTTATTTACGCCCCCATTCAAGCGGTATTAGCCATTTACACACGGGAAAATGGTCAAGGAATGGTATTTACAGAGGAAGAAAGCGGTGACGAGGGTGGAAATCCTACTCCTCCTAGAGTTAGACCAGGAACAAAACCCAAACTTTCTATAGTTAAATAGAATGTCATCATCCATCATAATTGGGTGGAGGGAATTCGTATCTCTACCTGAATTAGGTATCCCTCGTTTGAAAACCAAAGTAGATACCGGCGCACGAACCTCGGCCTTACATGCTTGTTGTGTAGAAGTTATTGAAAAGACCTCCGATCAAAAACAAGTGTGTTTTATCATACATCCGCAACCCAAGCGTTTTCCGGAAAAATTTATTAAATGTGTTGCTGACTTAATCGATATACGCGAAATTACTGACTCTGGTGGCCACAAAGAAAGTCGATGTGTTATTCAAACCACGGTTGTTCTCGGCACACAATGCTGGCCTATCGAAATTACTTTGACTAGTCGAGATAATATGCGTTTTAGAATGTTATTAGGCCGAACTGCATTAAAAGATCGTTTTATTGTTAATCCGAGTCATTCTTATTTATACAGCAAAAAAACTATAATCCCATGAAAATTGCAATTTTATCTCGTCGTCCAAAATTATATTCAACCCGTCGTTTAGAAGAAGAAGCTAAAAAAAGGGGGCATCAAGTTAAAATTATAGATACGCTACGATGCTATATGAATATCACCACACAAACTCCATATATACATTATAAAGGCAAGATTCTGGATAAATTCGATGCGATTATTCCAAGGATTGGCGCTTCAATCACCTTTTATGGCGCAGCATTAGTCAGGCAATTTGAAATGATGGGTGTGTTTGTTGCTAACAACTCAATTTCTATTACCAGAGCTCAAGATAAACTTCGTTCCTTACAAATTTTATCTCGAAAAGGAGTAGGTTTACCTATTACCGGATTTGCTTATTCTCCTGATGACATTCAAGATCTAATTAGCATGGTAGGTGGTCCACCTTTAGTCATTAAAATTTTAGAAGGCACGCAAGGTATTGGTGTGGTACTCGCAGAAACTCAGCAAGCTGCAATTAGTGTTATTGAAGCTTTTTTAGATTTACAAGCCCATATTATGGTTCAAGAATATATCAAGGAAGCTAAAGCAGCAGATATTCGTTGCTTTGTAGTCAATGGCAAAGTCATTGCTGCTATGGAACGACAAGCAAAATTAGGTGAATTTCGTTCTAATATTCATCGTGGAGGGACTGTACGACTTGCTAAATTAAGCACTGAAGAACGAGCAACGGCGGTTCGCGCCGCTAAAGTTATTGGCCTTAATATTGCTGGAGTTGACTTATTACGTTCCAACAGAGGCCCTTTGGTAATGGAAGTAAATTCATCTCCTGGATTAGAGGGAATAGAAAAGGCCACACAAAAAAATGTGGCTGAAATCATTATTAAATCTATCGAAAAAAGATCTAATAAGCATTAATCATTAAAAACAAGTGCGATGAGTATAGTTGACTCTAGAATATTGTCATCGTATAAATAAGCTATGATAACTAATGCATACCCTTTTTCACCATTGGCAACTCGCTTACGCCCCCAGCATTTAGATGAGTTTTTTGGTCAAACTCACTTATTGGGCCCCCAAAAAACATTACGGCTAGCTATATTAAACAGCCAATTACATTCGATGATTTTGTGGGGACCTCCTGGAACGGGAAAAACAACCTTAGCTTCCTTGATAGCAAATCACATTCAAGCCAGATTTGTATCTTTATCCGCATTACAATCAGGCGTTAAAGAAATAAGAAAACTTGCAGAGCAGTCAAAAGCTCAACTCAATCCGAAATCACCCAAAAAAACTATATGTTTTATTGATGAAATTCATCGTTTCAATAAATCTCAACAAGACTCACTTTTACCTTTTGTTGAATCGGGACTGTTTATTTTAATTGGCGCTACAACAGAAAACCCCTCTTTTGAAATTAATAACGCCTTACTTTCACGAACTCGAGTGTATGTGTTAAAAAAGTTAAGTATAGAGGAAATTATCCAGATCATTGATCGTGCTTTAATTAATAGTAAAAATGGATTAGGCAAAAGAAATTTAATGATGGAAATTTCTGTAAAAAACCAATTGGCACAGATTGCGGATGGAGATGCACGTCAGGCTTTAAATCTTCTAGAAATTGCAGCAGACCTAGCAGAAGATAACATTATAGACGAAAATATCTTAAAAGTAGTTACTCAAACTAATCTACGTCGTTTTGATAAAGGTGGCGAGATTTTTCATGATCAAATTTCTGCTCTTCATAAGTCAGTGCGCGGATCGGATCCAGATGCTGCACTTTACTGGCTTGCACGCATCCTGGATGGTGGTTGTGATCCTTTATATATTGCACGACGTATACTCCGTATGGCGAGTGAAGATATTGGCAATGCTGATCCACGAGGCTTGCAATTAGCCTTAGGCGCATGGGAAGTACAAGAACGTTTAGGTAGTCCTGAAGGTGAACTTGCTTTAGCACAAGCTGTTGTTTACCTAGCCTGCACCGCAAAAAGTAATGCCGTTTATACTGCATTTAATGCTGCTATAAAAGATGCACAAGAAAATGGGACGTTGGAAGTACCTTTACATTTGCGTAATGCCCCAACCCAATTAATGCGTAAATTACAATATGGAAAAAACTACCGTTACGCCCATGATGAGCCTAATGCTTATGCTGATGGAGAACACTACTTTCCTGAAGAATTAAAGAATCGGCAATATTATTTTCCTGTTCCTCGCGGTTTGGAATTTAAAATCGCAGAAAAACTTGCACGTTTAAAAAAGTCAGAAAAACTATAAAAAGTTTTTTAATTTAAGATTAGACCTTTTGCATAATCCAGGTGATGGGTTTGAGTTCGAGACAAGCGATTGTCGAGGCCCGGAGTTTACATAAGTAAATGAGGACCGTAGACTTACGTTTAACAATAAAATCAAGCCCACCATGCACGTCATGCAAATGGTCTATTGTGCTTCTAGCCAAGTTTTGACGGCCATATAATTTACCTTACCGCTACCTAATAATGGCATACTATCAATGAAATATAATTTTCTCGGTAGGCTTAACTCAGACAATCCCTTTTCTTTGAATGCTTTAATAAGCATAGGTCGAGTTGCAAGCTTATAATCCGTAACTAAAACAAGTTGTTCCCCTTTTTTAGCATCTGGAACACTTAATATTGCATGGTGTTTATCAGGCCATAAGTCGTAAATTATATTTTCTATCGCTGTTAAAGAAACCATTTCCCCACTAATTTTTGCAAAGCGTTTGGCTCTATCTTTTATAGTCAGATATCCTTCAGCATCTACCTCCACAATATCCCCCGTATCATACCAACCATGGCTGGGTGGAATAATTTCACCAATTTGTTCCTTGCTTAAGTACCCTAACATTACATTAGGACCTGATATTAATAAACGTCCTCCCTGCTTAATTTCAGGAACAGGCTCAAGCTCATAACGAATACCTGGCAAAAAATTACCTACAGTGCCTGGTTTATTTTGCATCGGCGTATTAACACTAATAACAGGAGAAGCTTCAGTCACACCATAACCTTCAAAAATACGAATTCCAAATTTTTCCATCCATAGTTTACGGGTTTTTTCCTTTAACTTTTCTGCTCCCGCAAAAACATAACGAATACTGTAAAAATCATAAGGGTGAGCATAACGACCATATCCTGCTAAAAAGGTATCCGCTCCAAACATTATTGTTGCATTACACTCATAAATCATATTAGGAACTTTACGATAATGTAAAGGAGATGGATAAATAAAAGTCTTTATTCCATGATAAATGGGTAAGATGATGCAAGCAGTTAATCCAAAAGCATGAAATAATGGTAATGAACTAAAGAAAATATCTCGTTGATTAAAATCGACCTGTGTAGTCATTTGTGCAAGATTAGCTTGTATATTTTTATGGCTGAGAACTACTCCTTTAGGTTCACCTTCTGACCCCGAAGTAAATAAAATAACGGCTGGATCTTGTGGACTGGTACCTTTTTTTAATTTTTTATAATAATAATACTGAGGAAATCGACTTATTAAACTGGCTCGAAGTTTATCTTTCCAAGTAATTCCTTCTTTTATATCTTCTAAATAAATAATTTGAATAGCTTTTTCATTCAACCGGTTAATGAGCTCGAATAGATTAGCTACTTCGATAAATTTTCTAGAAGTAAGTATGCAACGAACCTGCGCAATCTTACAGGCTGTTTCTATTTGAACAAAGCCTGCTGTGTAATTTAATAAAGCAGGTATTCTACCATAGGCTTGTAATGCAAAAAAATTAACTACTGCAGTCACCATATTAGGCAACAAAAGTCCTACTGCTTCCTGATACTTAGTATTACGACAAATACAAGGACCTAAAATAAAACAACGGGTTATTAATTGATTATAGTTAACAGCTACTCGTGTAACATCTTCTAATATTTTTGTAGAACCCTTATGAATTGACTGCGCTTCTAATAAAGATTGAAACAAAGTCTTATTATAATCTGTACTTCGAAATAACATCTCCACCATCATGTCATAAAGCTGATTACCAATAAGTTGCCTTCTTTTTCGACTACTCATAGTCGGATCAACAATAAATTTCCTAGGGGGTAAAATTGAAATATAAATTTTAGGAAACCAACGTATTTGAACTTTACCTCGTAAGCGGGAAAAAGGCGTATATTGAGCGCCTTGTAAGCGAATAGGCAGTAAATTAACTTTAGCATGATCCGCTATTAATCCCGGCCCTTCATACAGCTTCATCAACGCACCGGTGGTGGTAATTCTTCCTTCAGGAAAAATCACACATTTCTGTCCTTTTTTTACCTCTTTAATTAAACTCTTGATAGCTAGAGGGTTTAAAGGATCTAATTCAAAAACTTTAGAGAAATATAAAAAAGGACGTATCCACCAAATACGCGATGTAAAACTGTTAATCGCGAATAAAAGCTCGTCAGGTAAAAATGCATAAAGTAGAACCACATCTAGAAAAGAAGTATGATTGGCTATAATAACGACACTTTCACCTGCCTCTTTATAATTTTCAAAACCACTTAACTTAACATCATAAAGAAACCTTAATATTTTTCGTAAAAGTGGTTTAATCAATCCTTGTGGTATTAACCGTGTTGCATAGATAGCCAATCCTGCATTAATAACCCCTAATAATAAAAAAATCTGTATAACACTTAAATCAACTTTAAGTAAAAAAACAGTAATGATACTGGCGATGACTATAAATAAAGCATTAATAATATTATTAGCGGCTATAGTTCGGGCACGATGTTCAGTAGCGGTATCTGTTTGAATTAAGGTATATAGAGGCACAGCATAAATACCTCCACTAACCGATAGACCTAATAAATCTAAACAGATTCGCCAATGGGTTAACGAATTAAAAAAGCTAGTGAAGTTAATTAGTTTCTGCGGATTATAGATTGAATACTTGGAAGCAAAATAAAGGTCAATCATAAAAATACTCATCAACCAAAGGCTAATGGGTATCCATTTCATACTTATTCTATGTTTTAATAATTGATTACAAACCAATGAACCACAAGCAACCCCTACTGTAAAAATAACTAAAAAAAGTGTGACTACGCTAGCATCCGCATGCAAAATATTCTTAGTAAAACTAGGAAATTGCGTTAAAAACGTTGCGCCTATTAACCAAAACCAAGAAATGGCAAGTATTGCTAAAAAAACCTTTTTTTCTGTTTTTACTTGCTGAATTATGTTTACTGAAGCTTGAATAAAATGTAAATTTAATTTTAAATTAGGGTTTGCTTTAGCAGTTGTCGGAATATAAAAACTAGCGAATAATCCCAAGCCTGCGATAGAAATTATTATGGTTGAAATCCATCTTAAGTCCGCATGGTTCGCTATTAACAACCCCCCTAATAATGTTCCTATCAAGATAGCAATAAATGTGCTAGCTTCCACTAATGCATTGCCTGCAATTAATTCATTCTTTTTTAATAAATCAGGTAAAATAGCGTATTTTATAGGGCCAAAAAAACTTGAATGCATACCCATAAAAAATAATACTAACATCAATAAACTTACTGAATGAAGGTAAAATCCTAAGCTAGCCAATAACATAAACAGGCATTCAAACCCTTTGATGATAATGGTTAAATAACGTCTACTTAATTTATCGGCCAATTGACCTGCGAATGCTGAGAAAAGAAAAAAGGGTAAAATAAATAATCCAGCCGCTAGTGTGACTGAAAGCTGTTGCAACAATATGGATTGGGCGATGAGTTGGTATGTAATTAAAATAATTAAGGAATTTTTAAAGACATTATCATTAAATGCACCCAAGAATTGAACTAACAATAGGGGTACAAATCGTCGATTTTTTAGTAAAGAAAACTGAGTAAATACGGGCACAAACCCTCTCATGAAGCCTAGTTAACGCCTCATCTAAAAAATTTGTACTAGTATAACATACGAAAAATGCTTGTTTTTAAAGCTATTTTTAAAAATTCTGATTAGAGTTTCAATTCAAGTCGGTAAAATAGTGGATTAAGGAAAAAATTAAATAAAATTTTTTAAAACTTATAAAATACAAAGCTCAATCGTACTGAATAGACCAGTTGATATTAATTGATTGCGCAGGTATTATCCTTACCCGCAGTTGGCACAAATTTCAACTCTTAACATAAGTTTGGTGGAATACGGGGTATAGCGCAGTCTGGTAGCGCGCCTGCTTTGGGAGCAGGATGTCGGGGGTTCGAATCCCTCTACCCCGACCAAGTTTATGTATTGAGACTTAAATTTTAATCAGTAAAATCTAGTAAATTAAGTATATCAAAATGATTAATTAAGCAGGACAGATTAGTATTATTTTCAGTCTTGCTAACATTCAAGGGTATAATTTAAACAAAAACATTATAGATATTAGCTTAAAACTTTTAGGAACAAGCAAACCCTGTTGTTTTATAGAATAAGGTGATAATTTTTCAGGAAAGCGCCTGTAGCTCATCTGGATAGAGCATCGGCCTTCTAAGCCGAGGGTAGCAGGTTCGAGTCCTGCCAGGCGCACCAAATTCCTAATGCACTTTTCATGTTTAATGGTGGACGTAGCTCAGTTGGTAGAGCCCCGGATTGTGATTCCGGTTGTCGTGGGTTCGATCCCCATCGTTCACCCCATTTTTGGGCCGTTAGCTCAGCTGGTAGAGCAGTAGACTCTTAATCTATTGGTCGATGGTTCGATCCCATCACGGCCCACCAGTAAAAAAATCCTATTTTATATAAGCAAAACTATAAAGCATCTACTTAGTAAATTTTATTACTTTACAAAATAATGCCTTGTAAGTATTAAGCTCAATTTTTTTCCAATGAATGTAAATTACTCTAATTTATTCGATAAGCTCCTTTAACTTGCTTCCAAATTTTTTTTCACTAAACTGAAAATATGCGTTCTGTCTAAGGAGACTTGTATGCCTCTTATTAAAGGAAAAGCCGCCAAAACTCCTAAAGGATTTTCAACTAATGTAAAACAAGAAATTAAGGCCGGAAAACCCCAAAAGCAAGCCGTTGCTATTGCTTATAGCATGGCCAGAAAAAAAACTAGGAAAACCAAAAAAAACAAATAGCTTGTTTTTAAATATCAAAATTATTCGGCAAGTAATTCTTTACAAAATAAAGAGGTCTATTTTTCGTCTCATTAAAAGTTCTTCCCAAATATTCACCAATAATACCTAAGGTAAATAATTGTATACTGCCTAAAAATAAAATAACCACCATTAAAGAAGGATAGCCCCTGGCGGGATCACCAAATAATAAGGTTTTACTTATAATAATAATCCCATATATAAATGCAATGAAAGCGGTAATTAGACCCAAATAACTAGACAATTTAAGGGGCATGATAGTAAAAGAAGTTATTCCTTCTATAGCAAAATTCCATAGTTTGAAATAACTCCATTTACTTTTCCCTGCAAAACGTACATCCATTTTGTAATCAATACTTTTTTGTGGATAACCTATCCATGCAAATAAACCTTTCATAAAACGATGTTGTTCTTTTATATTTTTTACTGCATCAACGGCACGACGACTTAGTAGGCGAAAATCACTTGCATGGCTAGGAATATAAACTTTTGCTACTGAATTAATAGTTCTATAAAATATATGAGTTAAATTTCTTTTAACCCATGATTCAATCTGACGATTCATAGGTCTAGCATAAACAATATCATACCCTTGCTTAGCAACTCGAATAAATTTAGGAATTAATTCTGGAGGATGCTGTAAATCTGCATCCATAATTATAACAGATTCACCTTGCGCATAATTTAAACCCGCAGTTAAAGCTATCTCTTTACCAAAATTTCGACTTAAAGACAAATATGAAATACGCGAATCATTCTTTTTCAATTCTCTAATAATTTCGTCAGAGGCATCTCGGCTCCCATCATTAACATATAAGATTTCAATAGGCTTATGAATAGACACTAAAACTGAAATAAGACGCGAATGAAAATTTTTTAATACTTCATCTTCGTTATAAACCGGAATAATGATTGTAAGAAATATAGGTAAAGAAGTATTGTTTTTCATAAAGAATGCTTAATAGGTCCAAATGTCCAATATCGATGTACCAAAAAATTCCAAAATAAAATAACACCTGATGCTAAGATTTGACTTAAAATATAGCTATAATAAATTAAGAAAATTTTCATTAATAAAAGGTTAAGAAAAAGACCAAACAATGAATTTAGTGAAAATCTTACTAAAGCTTTTTTATGAGATAAACTACTTTTAAAAGAAAAATAGTGATTTAATGTATAATTAATCAAAGCACCAACAATATAACCAAAAGTAGAAGCCAAAATAGGCTTTATAAAGAGAAATTCAACAAAACTTATTAAAATTGAAAACTGAATTAATGCTGATATAGCGCCTACTATAAAAAAACGAGAAAATTGTTTTGTAATAGCTTTCATAAAATTGTAATGACTAATGAGAATAACACGCCTTTCCTTGACATAATAAATAAATAGCCGCTCCCTGCTTACCTAACTTAATTTGCTTATACAATCTTCCTAATTCAGGTTCGATTTTATCATTAATAATGAAATAATTTTTTTCCTTGGCAAACTTAACAGCTTTTAAAGGAGGTATAGGATAAATTAACCTATCTATTTCGGCTATAACGCTTAATCCTGTGGCCACAAAATCATTTGCATAGACTGGAAATTTTTTTGTTTTTAGTATAACTTGCTTAGCGGCTAGAGTATAATTTCCTCTATAATAAATCTGATAATAATATATCACCGCTAATTCAACATACTTAACCAAAATTGTTAGTGCTAACCAAATAATGATTGTTTTTAATTGTCTCCTAGGCAAATGCCATAGGATAATTGATAATAATAAAGCAATAAATGGATACAATGGTAATAAATATCGGATACTGGTATGAGGAGCCAGCCAATAAGGAATAAAGTTAAATAGAGTTATCCCTATTAGTGTTTGTATTTGATATAAATTAAATTTTATTTTTTCAATTTTTTTCTTGACAAAATAATAAATTGTCAGCCCAGATGCTGGCAAAAAACGACAAAAAACTTCTAGAGGGAAAATTATCATTTGCTGAACATACCCTGCCCAATAAACAGTATGAAACTTGTTAAAAATATCTGTCCACATACCTACTTCGGTTATTTTATGCGAGCTTATATTCCAAAAAAAATAAAAAAAAATGGCAAGTAAGTAGGGTAAAAAATTAACAGGCCTTAAAAGAAAAGCTTTAAATTTACCATCATAATAAATAATTAAAATAAACGAAATTATATAAAATACATAGGCTGTTAATGCTTTCGTCATAAAAGCGGCAATTAAGGCAATTACAGATAGCCATACAAAAGTATATCGCTTCTCTAAATTTGCTATCCATAAAAAAGCAATTGCACTTACTACAAAAAAAGCAAACAATGGATCCGCGTAGGCAAGCCAGCCATGATAAAATAAAGCATCACTAGTAAGATATATTAATGCGACAAATATGCTAAAATAAGGCGTTTTAAATAAACGATTTGTCAGCCACATTAACATAAAACTTGTAACAATCGTTGCCAAAGCTGTAACTAAACGCGAAGCAACTAACATATGTTCCCAGCCTATCAAACTGGAAAAACAAATGATCAGCCAGTTAAAAAGTGGCGGCCGCCAATAGGATAAGCCATAAGTTGTCGGATAAAGATAGTGGTGGTGATACCACATTTCGTAAGAAGAAATAGTGTATACTCCCTCTTCACCAATATAGGGGAAAATCAGACTGAAAAAAAAACTTGCAATGGCTAGACAGAGCAAGCATTTTAAAATAATTGAAAAATCCTTTGTAGTCATATTCAATTGTCAATTAATTTTTAGTTTAAAAAAATTATTAATGATTAATAATCTTAATTATAGCGCAAGGACAAAACTGCCAAGAAAAAATAAAAACAACCAATAAAGATAAAACTTATCATAAAGCGACCTTCTGCTTGAATTGCAGAACCAACCATAATACCCAATAAATTACCTAGCTTTAATGACGTATTGCCCAAACCTACTATTTGCGAGCGCCTGTTATCTTTAATTCCTTTAAATAAAAAAGTAAAAAGTATCAAAGAAATAGCGCCTAGACTTATTCCCAGAAATAAACTTAGTATATACGCTAAATAAGCTTTGCTAACAAAAGCGTAACCACAATAGACAAAACCACTTACCAACAAGGCTGTAACTAAAATACGTTTTCCCCAAACCATATGATTATTCTTCTTATCAATAAATCGACCGAGATTTGGTGTAGTTAATGACATCATTAAAGCCATTAATGCATAAATAATTCCTACTGTTATATTGCCTGAATTTAATTGTTTGACTACGTATAGAGAAAAAAAAGGCGTAGCCATCCATCGCGCGGCTTGAGTAAGACAAATGAGAACAAGTAAAAAATTTTTACCCGGATAAATTTTTTTTATTTTTTTAATTTTATTTATTATTTTTTCTTTAGGAATTGGATTTTCAATTAAAAACTTAGCTAATAAAACTGAAACTAAGACACAAACTAAGCCTGCAGTCATAAAAATAGATAGATATCCATAATAATTAGCTAAAAATCCCCCACATATCGGCCCCACAATGCTGCCTATTGCTGTAGCTGCTTGTAAACGACCCACTATCCGACTGTGTACGTTGATAGGTGTAATTTTTAGCGCCCATGCTTGTGCAGCTGCTGTGAAACCTGCCAAGGCTCCTTGTAATAGCCTAATCAATAGGATCCACCATGGATTTTTTAAAAAAATTAATGCCCATTGGCTAATGGCCAATGCAAATCCTGCTCGAAGTATCATTTTTTTATACCCGATATGCTCACCTACTTTAGTCCATAATAGCGTTGTAAAAATGGTTGTAAGCATTGGGGCCATATAAATGGTTCCAGTCCAATATTGTAATGTTTTAGCGTCAAAGGGATGGTATGAAGATAAAATTAATGGCCAATAGGGATCACTCATATCCAGCATAGCAATAATAATAAGCTGGCTAAAAATTATATAACGCGTCTGCTGACACCAAGGAAAGTCTGATGCCACAATCTTCATAATTATACGCTTAAGGGATTCACTATCTGAGAAAATAAACCATCGCGTAAGTAATTTTTTTCTAATCTCATACGAAGTAATGCTTTTACTGGCCAATGGGAATTTAGAATCGTATTAAACTCTTTTTTCCAAGTAATTGGACACATTCTATTTTTTAACGCATAAAATCTTTGTTCTGTCACTTCTCTAATAATTTTCCAAAAAGGTTTTTCCTCACAATTAAAATAATTTGCTAGAAGTAATACTATTTCACCTAAATGTAACTGGTAAACCGTATATAAAAGCTGATTTCTTACTGTTTCTTTATTTTTTTGTAAGTAAGGGGAATTTTCAGTTAGATCTAAGTTAATTCCCATCGATTTCAAGCTCTCGTCATGTATTTCTATGCCATCAAAATCTCTAGCTATGAAACTTTTAATTTTTCCGTCTCTAAGAATAGCCAAGGTGTTTTGCTGATGTCCCTCTAAAGCAATACCATACAGTAAAAAAAGATCTAAATAGCTACCCAATACAAGATCAGCATAATGAAGAAAATAACCTAATGCATCTTGATAAGTTAAGCAACCTGATAGTTGCATTATTTCAATAAATAAATTAGTTTCACTCAACGAGGATTTTTCAAAAAAAGCGGCTACAACGATAGCTACTTCATTAGCAGCAAGCTGCTTCGTGATATTTTCACGAAAAATAGCGGTAAAATGTTTTGCCTCTTCTATATTTAATTCCTTTAAATGTAGACCATAAGACTCTGATAATAAACCTAACCGGCTGGAAAAATAATTCTCTGTTATCAAAATTTTTTTCAGAACATTACTAATTCTTGGCATATTTTTTGTAGATATAGGTGATAATGTCCTTACAATGCTCGTAGCTTGCACAGCAACTGGCAATTTAATATAAGGTGAATTAATATCCTCTATAGGTAAAAGTGTGCGAAAAGATAAAGTTGGACTCGCTATAATTTTTGCTTTATCAAAAATAATAATGATTTTATTTTCAATATAATTTTTAAACAAGGGCGATATAAATGTAAAATAATAAACTTGCCAAGGATGGACAGGAAATGGAATATAATCTCCTGCTTTCAAATTATTTTTTTTCAATTCTTCTACCCAATTAGCCCAAGCAACTGGATAACATTCAGTAAACCACTCAGTAAAATTTATATTTTGTTGCATAGACTCAATATGAACATATTTTTCTTGCACTGCGGCTATATAAATACCTACTTTGGATTGAAATTCTGGTGAATAATTAATAGTATCTTCAATAGTAAAGCCTAGTTTTGTTTTTGCACAAGGATGATAGGGATGTCCGCTAAATACTGACTGTTCAAATTGCAAAGAGCCATTAACTGTCATTTGTGGTGATTTTAATAGATCATTCAGTGCATGATGAGAATTTTTTTTATTCCGATCAGTCAATGTATTTACACTGTATTTTTTCCATGTAGAAAGCAATGCATTTTGTAAATGATTGGCTATTTCTTTGCAAAATTTTACCCATTGATCCATATTCAAAATACTTTCTAGTTCGTTCTTGACAATGTCTAATAATTTTAATGGATCGGTAATAGTTTGTTTTAAGGAAGTTGCTTTATGTTTCAAAATTAGGCTGTCGAAGTGAGTAAATCTTAATAAAGAAACTAATTTTACTCGCGTAACATACATAAAGTAATTGGATCGTTGAAGATCAAAAATTACTGTAGCGTTTTGATAATGATAAGGTAAAATACCTTCACGTAAAAATGCCAATAACAGTTGTTTTAAAGAATGTTTATTGACTTCGGAAATACATTCATTGATCGAAAGATTAAAAGTATTTGAATATAATTTGTATTGTTCACTGAAGTTTATTTCTTGAGCGGATATTCTGTCTATCACATGCATAATTCTTTCCTTAGAAGCCAAATCAGATTTTCTGAGTAGTATCTAACCACTAAATGTTCCAATGATATATATTAAGGTAGCTATTATTCATGGTTTTAGAGTTGAGTCAAGAATTCCAATTGAACTCTTTTGTTTTTTTATCTTTTAATATATGCTTTATATTATTTCTAAGTAAGTAAAAATTAAATATGTCAACATTTTTTATATTTTTATTATTACTAATATGTATTTTATTAAGTCTATTTAATTATAAAAAAGCAAGCTTAATAACGGGATCAATTTTGGTTATAAGTTATCTCGTTATAGGTGACGGTTTTTTACCTGCTTATTTATTACACAATTTACAATTGTCCTATAGCCAATCCACTCCAATCAACTGGAAAAAAACCAATACCATTATTTTATTAGGTGCAGGCACTAGTAAAGACCCAAGATCTAATAAAATAAAACCTAGCATCTTGGCATTCTCAAGAATTGTAAAAACAGCAATAATCTATCATGAATGTATAAAAACTAATGCGCATTGTCATGTATTAATAAGTGGTGGCGACCCATTAAATAACGGAAAATCCGAGGCAAAGATCTATGAAGGAAGTTTATTATCTTTAGGAGTTAATTTAAAAGACATTCAATTAGAGACTCAAAGTAAAAATACTTATCAAAACGCTGAATTTTCTAGCTATCTTTTAAAGAAACAATATAGTGAACAACTTTTATTAGTTAATTCTGGGTTAGCTCTTAAGCGTGCACTCTTATACTTTTCTTTTTTTAATATTTATCCCAAGCCTATCGCTTCAGATTTTATTACTATCCCGATTTCTAAATTTCCATTAGGTTACAACTTTGCTATGAATGATTTTTCAATTCATGAATATATAGGGATACTTCGTTTCTATATTTATAATATTTTGGGATGGAATAAACAATGATTCAAAATTAAGAATAGAAATTTAATAAACCAATTATTTTTCAATTTGGCGATACTCATACGCTTTTCGCAAACCTTGTAAAACTAAATCGGAAATAAGTGTATCGAATAAACCGGTTTCTTCATAAAGCTGCGCAAAGCCACCGGTACCAATGACTTTAACCACTTCACCATAAAAAACTTCTTTTTTAAATCCTAAAATAATTTCTTTAAGCGCCCCTAACTGCCCATAATAAAGACCACTTTGTATACTTTCACGTGTTGTTCTACCCATATAACTGTTAGGGATTTCTATGTCCACTGCCATCAATTTAGCGGTATTATTTTTTAAAGCTTCCATACAAAGCCGTAATCCTGGCAAAATAGCACCACCCAAATAATTTCGATCTTTGGTAATAGCACATAATGTCGTAGCTGTGCCCATGTCAACAACAATAAGTGCCTGCTCGGGAAAAGCGGCTATTGCTCCTATGGCATTCGCAATCCTGTCGGCACCTACTTCATTTGGGTTTTTACACCGGATATTTAAGCCAGTTTTAACACCTGGCTGTAAAATAAAATAATCAGCGTCCTTAAAATACTGGAAAAAACTATGTCGCAACGTATAATCGTAATTTGGAACTACAGAAGAGATAGCAACTGCTTTAATTTTTAGGGAGTCCAGTTTATTATACTTAAGTATATTTACTAAAAAAATTCCGAATTGATCGGCTGTTCCCAATAAAGGAGTTGCATAGCGAAAACGCAAAATAAGCTTTTCTTTAGCGAATACTCCACATAGCATGTGTGTATTACCTACATCCAAACATAACAACATAATTGCCCTGAAGATATAAATGATCATACTATACTTAAAATACCTGCCCAATGACAATCTATTCAAAGAAAAACTCTATTTTTAATGCAGAAAAACCTGCTGAAGTTATAAAACTTGATTTAAATGAAAACCCTCTTGGCGCTAGCCCTTTTGCAATAATCGCGGGTCAACAGGCTATGCTTAATTGCCACCGATACCCCGATAGCTATGGAGTTTCTTTAAAAAAATCTTTGTCTGTCCACTTAAGTATTCTTCCTGAAAATATTACATTAGGTAATGGATCAGAAAGCTTATTAGAGCTAATTGTCAAAAATACTTTAGGGCCATTAAAATCAGCTGTTATCCCAAATTTTTGTTTTACAAGCATTTCAAAAATCTTAAAAAAAGCTAATGTAACATTTAAAATAGCTAAAAATTCACATTCATATCTCTCGGCTGAAAGCTTGCTAGAAGCTATTCAGCCTATGACCAGAGTAGTCTTCATCGTTAACCCTAACAACCCTACTGGCAACTATATGAATAACTTAGAGTTGCTATATCTATTGAAACATCTTCCGCAGAATATATTGGTAGTTATAGATGAGGCCTATGCTGAATACGTTGAAACTGACGACTACCCTAATAGCATCCAATTGCTGACTCAGTATCCTAATTTAATCATTCTTAGAACTTTTTCCAAAATCTATGGTTTAGCTGGATTGAGGCTAGGATACGCCATTAGTGGGATGAAAATAGCTGCTTCACTACATCATAGCTCCTTGCCTTTCAGGATTAACGCAGTTGCATTAGCCGCTGCAGAAGCGAGTCTGAAAGATCAAAAGCACATTATTTCAGCCCGTTTGTTGAATCGCCAAGGGTATTTCCAACTCTCCGCAGGCTTACAAAATTTAGGTTTAATAGTATTACCCTCTTATACTAACTTTCTATGTATAGATTTGAAGTCACCGAGCATGCCTATCCATCAACAACTTCTATTATCTGGCATATCCGTAAGACCCTTGTGTGACTATGGTTTATCTAATTTTTTACGTGTTTCTATCGGAACAACTAAGCAAAATCAATCCTTTTTAAGCATATTGGAAGAAATACTAATTAAATCTAGCTTCTAGTTAGATAAGTGATTTTTAGTGCCTATCTAGAAAGGGATTTTTCATTTAAAATAGGCTTTAGATAATTAAAAACAATTGACTTCAGGACAAAAATAATGAGGGCGCTTACCCTATTTCTTTTCGAAGCCGTCATGCATCCTAGTATGGTGGGGGCATTATTTCCCAGCTCGAAAAGGCTTGCTTATAGTTTAACTCAGCAACTATCCACCAATCTGCCTGGGTTAGTAGTTGAACTGGGAGCGGGAACAGGGGCTATTACAGCTGCACTGATAGACAAAAAAAATCTTTTTCATCAACTTATCGTTATTGAGCGATCGGCAAAACTTTCTAGTCATTTAATACAACGTTTCCCTGGATTGAGTATTATTCAAGGAGATGCCTGTCAGTTACATAAATTAATTAATCAATCTACCTCTGCTCCCATACAAGCTATCGTTTCTAGTTTACCTTTACGCAGCTTATCACCTTCTATTGTAAAAAAAATTGGTACTGAGATTAATCATGTTTTAATAAAAGGGGGATTATATATTCAATATACCTATAGTTTATGGGGGAAACCTTTATGCCCTTCTCCACAGCTAAAGTTGATCCACCAAAAATGGGTATGGCAAAATTTGCCTCCAGCTCGTATTGATGTATTTCGTCACGAATGAATACTCTTTTTTCTATTGCAATAACCAGTCGTGAAATTTCTTTATTATCTATTGCACAGGAATTAGCAATAAAAAATTCCTTACCTTATATAGATTATTTTGAAAGAGAAAACTTTGATTATATCTTAACTTTAAGTTCAACAGGTTTATATTTAGAAGATGTTAAAAAAGAGCTTGGTTTGTTAAAAATCGATTTTCTTCAAGGAAAATTAGCTTATCGGTTCCGCTATCTTCAAAATCAAAAGCAATTATTGGCTAGGGCAATTGGCTTAAAACCTAATTTCAAACCCGTAGTTTTAGATGCGACAGCAGGTTTTGGATGCGATAGCTTTGTTTTAGCCCAGTTAGGTTGCACCGTCACTTTATTAGAACGCTCATCGACAATTTTTCTTTTATTAGAAGATGCTTTACAACGTGCTTTAAATCACCCAAAATTTTTAACACTGTCAATTAAACTAATAAAAACTGAGGCACTTATTTATTTAAAGCAAATAAGTGCCTATATGCAACCATATCCCGACATTATTTATCTAGATCCAATGTATCCTCATTCTACTAAATCTGCATTAGTAAAAAAAGAAATGCGCTTTCTTCGACATCTTGTTGGTGACGATAATGATGCATCTAGTTTACTAAAATTAGCAATCGCAGGTGCAAAACAACGCGTTGTAGTAAAAAGACCTCGGTTATCCCCTTATTTAGCCGAAATAAAGCCTCACCATAGTATATTCGGTAAACAACATCGTTTAGATGTTTATTTAACTCATTTGCTTAACAGCTAAACTCAACCGTGCTTAAGCCCAACCACTATGTTTTCATTGCTATTCTCCACAACTTGAAGATTATTTTTAAATAATCCATGCAAACTTGAACTACTATTATTTCTTGGTAAATTAATTTCAGTTTGAGTTGTCATAGCACCAACCTTAGTGTCCACAGCTGCAGCCGAAATATTCTCTTGAGAAAATTCAGGAGTGATAGATTTATCTTTTTCGAATTCAGCTAAATTTTCTGCTGGTACTGATGCTTTTTCTGAATTTGACTCATGTATGTTTAAACATTCTTCAGTCGAAAAAATTGGCAGCTCCTTATTCATACAAGATAATTGCTCACTTTGTACTAAATATTCAACTATTCTTCCCGCTTGGGTAGTCTTACTTTCAAGATTATAAGCATATAAATACCACGATGCTAAAACAAGTGCACCTATCACTGTACCTACAATTAATATGATCGGAAAAAAAGTTGGAATTACAGCAGTGGAGGCTGCAACCACAGCAGTTATAGGTCCCCATATAACCAGACGAAAAACTAAACTCCCAGTACCTAAGCGCTTGATAATTATCAGGAGTCGATTTACAGCTTTCTTAACAATAGTCCAAATGGGTTGCTCATCACTAAAACGTCGTAATAAACGATCATAATCTCGCAACGATTTATTTAATATTAGTTCATTCTGTAGATCATGCTCTAATGCTTTAATTTTAGCTTCTAAGTCTTCAAATCTAGCTTCATGCGCTTGATATGCCTTATACGCCGAGTAAATACCATAACTAATACCAATTAGCAAAATAACGCCAGCAATAATTGCAGTCGCTATAAGACCTATGGGTGTAAAGCTAGTTAATGCGACCGTGGAAGGACAAAGTATATAAGTAAGAATGACTTTAGTTCCATCTAAAAATACCCACCCTACAAACAGCGGTAAAAAACAGCCATCAAGAAAACCCGTACATATGGCATGATATTTACTAAAACGGCGCTTTTTAAGAATTGTATTCAAATCTTTTAGTAAAGGTGAGTTCTTAAATTCTACTGTCGAATCAACATCTTTATTACGCAAAAAACTTAAAAAAATATTTTGCTTATTTAAAGCAACTAATTTTTTTTCAAGCATGTGTGTATGTTCAATTTGTATATCGACTTCTGACATACTTTTAATTGTATTATATGCCCGATTAGTGCTTTTAATCTTAAAATATAATAACAAAGGTAAAGCAACACCTAAAGCTATAACCAATGGGATAACCGAAATCGCCGCAGTAGTAACCACTGGAGCAATAGGGATAAAGCAAAAAATAAACATTAAAATCCAGTAAATAAAACTAGCTTGCCCTAAGGCAGCCAAAATAGATGGAAAAAAATTCCTATTTTGTTTAGCGTTTTTTTCTTTAGTTTCTCGAATATTAGTTGCAACCAAAGGTTTTACATGGTTAAAAAATTTAATTTCATAATTATTTGTTAAACCAATAGTCAAATTACCTTTACTTGACTTTGTTTGAAAATTAAGTAAATTTGCTTCTTTATTTAATAATAAACAAACTTTTTCGGTAATTATACGATGAAGTTTTTTAAGTGTTTTTTCTTTTGAATTTTTTTGTAAAAAGTGATTCAGCGCTTTTAATTGCTTTCGTTCTTTTCCTGAAGAAAAAAAACGACTCCTCCAGCATGCAATTTTGGATATATCAGGCGGATAAAAATAAGCTGCGGCTCGTAAATATTCATAGGTAATATGCGCGTTAGTATCATCATTTTCCTGATCAATTTTACCCATTGTATTTTTAATTTTTTCTGCATTGCATGTTTTAAATAAACGGATAAAATAAAAATAATTGCTATTTCGTTCTATTTCACGCAATTTACAGTATTCAATAACATAAATACCTGTTGAAATTGCAAATAAACCAAGACATGCCAATGCTCCATCGATAGATCCCACATATTTGCTTTTATTAATAGCATCAAAAAATTTAAAATCTTGATCACACGCACCTTCAATTACACTTACATTGAAAGAAGGCGTAGCAACAACTTCATCTAAAGAATAAAGACAACTATTAAAAACTGGAATTTTTGCTTTAGGGCTTACTAACCAAAGTGGATTCTTTTTTAATAATGCTTTTTCACCTGGTGAACCAGGACCTGAAGCATTTCTTCGTCGTCTGCTAGAACGATTAGCACTATTACCACCAAATTCGCTTGTTACTTCTACTTCCTGAGCAGGTTCTTTTCTTACAATGGAAACTTGTTCGTCCATAAGAGCTCCTTTTGGAATTTGGGTAAATTACAATTAACAATTTTTACAAATTTTTTTATCTTTAGTATATATTACTTTATTAAAAATTTAATTATCATAATTAAATAATTAAAATTACTTAATTATTTATAAAATAAACGTGAAACTTTTTTTATTAGTTTATTTCGTCTACACTTTACCTAATATGAAATCTTTTTTGAAATGGGCAGGAAATAAGCATCGAATTATCGATAAACTAAAAGAATATTTACCTAAAACCGATCGTTTAATAGAACCTTTTTTAGGTTCAGCTACTGTTTTTCTTAATACTTCTTATCCAACTTATCTATTAGGCGATAACAATCTTGATTTAATTCAATTATATAAATATTTACAACAAGAAGGTCAGTTTTTTATCGATTATTGTCGATTTTTTTTTCATGAAAATTATAATACTGCTGATGAATTCTATCGATTACGTCGTTTATTTAATGATAGTAAAGAATATCGCAAGAGAGCGGCTTTATTACTATATTTAAATAAACATTGCTTTAATGGATTAGCGCGATTTAATCAAAAAGGTGAATTTAATACCCCTTTTAGTTACTATAAAACACCGTATTTTCCTGAGAAGGAAATGCAATATTTTTTTGTTCATGCAAGAAAAGCTAAGTTTATTCATGGGGATTTTTTATCTACTTTGGAGCATGTAAAGCAAGGAGATGTAATATATTGTGATCCTCCTTATGTTGGATTATCTAAAACTGCAAACTTTACTCATTATACAGCGGAAGGATTTAGTCACGCGCAACAAATATGCTTGGCAAATGCTGCCAGAAACTTAGCTGCAAAAGGAATTCGGGTGATTATTTCAAATCATGATACAGAATTTACACGCGATATTTATAAAGATGCAATTATTGTTTCATTAATAGTACAACGCAATATTAGCAGTAAAGGATCAGAGCGAAAAAAAGCCAAAGAGCTACTAGCAATCTTCTCCTAAAACTGTTCATTATTACTATATACTCACAGCAATTGGATTTTTGACAAGTGCCGCGTCCGGAGCAGTCGTGGTTTATAGATAACCACCATGAGGATTGCAAGTTGAGCGATAACGCTAGACAAAAATTTAAGTGCGAAGAGTATACTTTGAATTCACTTATCTCTAAATTCAATCCTAATGGGACTGCCAATAATTTTCAGCGCCTTGCGATAAAAATTTTCAAGATATCGACGATAAGATTTTGGTAAGAAACTAGCGTGTTGTCCATGGATAAGAATGACTGGAGGATTGTATCCTCCAGGATGAGCATAACGTAATTTAACAGTCCGTCCCCGACTCAAAGGAGGTTGATGAGCATTAATAGCTGATTCTAATAATCGAGTTAAGCGTGAAGTGGATAGAGTTTGTGTTGCAGATCGATAAGACTGTTGAATCAATGAAAACAAATTACCAACGCCGGTCCCATGGAGAGCCGAAATAAAAATAAGTTTAGCAAAAGATACAAATTGCAATCGACGATCCAAATCTTTTTTGACTTGTGCTCTTTGTTCGTTGGATAAGCCATCCCATTTGTTTACAGCAATGATAAGCGCTCTTCCACTTTCAAGAATAAATCCTAAAAGATGTAAATCTTGCTCACTAATACCTTCGTGTGCATCTATTATCAATAAAACAACATTACTTGCTTCAATAGCTTGCAAACTTTTAATTACGGAAAATTTTTCTATCTCTTGTAAAGTTTTTGATTTTCGACGAATGCCTGCGGTGTCAATGAAAGTATATAACTTACCGCGATACTCAACATCATTTGCAATACTATCACGAGTGGTCCCGGGTTGATCAAAAACGATAGCTCGCTCTTCACCTAAAATTCTATTTAATAAAGTTGATTTGCCTACGTTCGGTTTTCCTATAATAGATACCTTTATTCTTGGAACTATATCTTTTTCTGACAATCCATGGTTGGAAAATAAGGTTTCATTATTAGAAAAATGACTTAATACTTTTTCCATTAATTCTTGAATACCCTGGCCATGAGTTGCAGAAATAATAGAAAGTGATGTCGCATCAAAACCTAACAGAGAAAACTCACTTTGTAATAAAGTAGGATCTAAGTCTTCACTTTTATTGATTACTAGCGTGATTTTCTTATTTAGCCGACGTAAAAATTGTGTTAATTGTTGATCCAATGCTGATAGACCTTCCCTTGCATTGACTAAAAATAATACATGGTCAGCTTCAGTGATAGCACGTTGGGTTTGCTGTTCCATTAGAAAAGCAACCTCTTTTTCTTTATTCCCAGTTAAACCTCCCGTATCTACTACAATATAGGGTTGATTTCCCACGACTCCCTTGCCATAAAGTCGATCTCGAGTTAAACCGGGAATATCTGCAACTAAAGCATGACGAGTTTTAGTTAAGCAATTAAATAAACTCGATTTTCCTACATTTGGTCGGCCTACAAGAACAATACTTGGCAAAGCAGGAGTAGTCATACAGGTAAAGTAGTATGCGTCCAAGCAGATAAACCACCTTCCCTGGTTAGAATACATACCATAGGATAATCCACAACCGGATTAGCTATAATACTGGCATTATCATGCACAAAATCCCTGGCTAAAGGGTGCCCATCAGATTGAGCAAGCCAATGAATATAACCTTCTTGGTCACCTATAATTAAACTATTGCCAAAAATAGCGGGTGCAGTTAAGCCACGATGCCTTAACAGCTGCTGCTGCCAAAGTAATTCACCTGTAGAACGATTAAAGGCCCAAACCCCTCCCTCCGTATCTGTTATATACAATCTTTTTCCTAATGTAAGACCTGAATAGCTTGAAAAATTTCTTTGCCATAAAATTCGTCCGGATCGTAAAGAAATAGCCGCTAGCTGACCCTGATAAGTAACTACATAAATTACATCACACGATAATAGTGGATCAGCCGCTATATCAATTAATTGATCGGCAGCAGTCACACCTCGTGAAAAAGCAATACTTCGTTCCCATAAGAAACTACCACTTTTTAAGTTCAATGCAGCTAATTTACCATCAGAAAAACCAACGATAACCTTATTACCTATAATTTTTGGTGCACTACTTGACCTTAGGATTAACATGGGTGAACCATGCTCATAAGACCATAACAATTCACCAGTTTGTAATTCTAATGCTAATACTTGTCCATCTACCGTTTTAAAAATAACTCGATCTTGTCCAATAGCGGGAGGTGCTAATACTTGATTAGGTAATTGTGCTCGCCATAAGACATTTCCTGTATCCGCGGCTAAAGCTATCACTTGAGGCTGCTTGGTAACGACAATAACTGTACCTCCACTAACTGCTGGACCACTTGTTATAATTTGCTTAATATTTTTTTGCCATAATTTATAGCCATGCGCTAATTCTAAAGCAGTAACAAGGCCGGATTTACTTGCCACAAAAATTTGATTTTCTTGAATCACAGGACTTAAACGTAAATAGTCATCGCCCATACCTCTACCTGTTGCTACAGACCATAACAATACCGGTTGAAATTGGAAGGGATATGCAGCCAAAGGTGCTGGAATCGGTGTATTATCTTCACCTAAACCAGCACAAGCTGTTAAAAATAACAAGCAAATAAAAATACTGGGAACATAAATTTTATTCATTAGATTTCTCATCAAACGTAAGCCAAATTACTAATTTTCATTTCTAATAGAGGTTGCTCAATAATATTCCCAAAAGCTTTCTTAGCTGCTAAATAATTTTGTAATGCTTGTTTGCTACGACCTAAATTATTAAGAATGTCTCCCTTTTCTTCCAAAAAAATCGGAGTATATGCTTTATCTTCATTTTTAGATAATATATTCAATGCTTGTTTTGCTTGATTTTGGGTTAATAAAATTCGTGCTAAACGTAACCTGGCGATAGATTGTAAGGCTTGATCATGACCATAATCGATAATCCAAATTAATTTATTCGCAGCTTCAGTCAAATTATTTTGATTAACGGCTAGTTTAGCTAATTGTAACGCCGCTAAAGAAGAATAAGGAGTGTAAGAATAATTTTTTAACAAACCTTCTGCTAATCTATTCACAGTTGAGATATTTTCATTTTTTTTACTTATCAATGCTATTAAATGTTCATACTGCATGGATGCTATAAACAAATTATTTTCTTTTGCTTGACGCCAATAATTCCAACCCCAGCTAATAAAAATAGCAAAAATAATACCGATTAAAATTCCAAAACCATATTCACGACACCATTTTTTTACATATTCAGCTTGCTCTATTACGATTAATTCATTCATACGTTTAACATTCCTGCAATTTTTTGTACAACTTGATCTTGGGGTATGATTTCTTGAGGATTTTTTTCTCTTAAGGTTTTAATAATGAGAGTGCCAGACTTTACTTCATCATTTCCTAAAACTAAAGCAAAACGCGCTCCACTTTTATCGGCACGTTTAAATTGAGATTTAATCCCATCTCCGCTCACATCAAGTATCAAACTGATAGCTGGCAACTCTGTACGCAAATATTCTGCAAAACTTAATCCTTTTTGCATAGCAATATCACCTATCGTAATAAAATATATATCCGGGACTGAGATAGATGTTGCGGAATTTAATTTAGGTAATAAATTAATTAAGCGTTCTAAGCCTATCGCAAAACCCACAGCTGGCGTTGCATGTCCACCTAGTTGTTCTACTAATTTATCGTAACGACCTCCTGCACAAACTGTATTTTGCGCGGCATGCTGCTCATCTGCAATAACCCATTCAAAAACTGTCTTATTGTAATAGTCTAACCCTCTGACCAAACGAGGATTTATAGTGAAACGAACATCTGCATTAGTGAGTATTTCTTGTAAAATACAAAAATCTTGTTGAGAGTCAGAATCAAGATAATCAAGTAACTTTGGCGCTTTTTCAATGAGGTCCTGCATATCGGGATTTTTACTATCCAAAATACGTAATGGGTTGGTTTGTAATCGTCGCTGAGAGTCATCATCTAAATATTTTAAATGTTGAGTAAAATAATTAACTAAGCTTTCTTTGTGTGACTTGCGCGCTATTGAAGATCCTAGTGAATTAATTTGCAAATTTAATTGATGTTTTATACCTAGCTCATCCCAAAGACGTGCCGACATCAAAATTAACTCAGCATCGACATGCGGTTGAGCTATGCCAAACACTTCCACGCCAAATTGATGAAACTGTCTATAGCGACCTTTTTGAGGTCGCTCGTGCCTAAACATAGACCCCAAATACCACCAACGTTGAATTTGATTGTAAAACAAACCTTGCTCTGTACCGGCTCGGACACAACCAGCAGTCCCCTCAGGTCTTAAAGATAAACTATCTCCATTACGATCAATAAAAGTGTACATCTCCTTTTCAACAATATCAGTTACATTGCCAATACAACGTTTAAACAATTCTGTTTTTTCAAGGATAGGTAAACGAACTTCTTGATATCCATATTGTTGAACAAGTTTACGCAAACTATTTTCAACTTTCTGCCAAGTAAAAATTTCCATCGGCAGAATATCATTCATGCCACGTATTGCTTGTATTTTTTCTACCATAATTAATAATAAAGTTGTTTACTTTTTTGTTTGGTTTTCGCTTTAGGTGTTCGTATTAATGCCTTATAAGCGTCAGAGAGGGGAAATCTTGTTTGTAACATTAATGTATAGCTACCTGCTGCTGTTTGATTTCCCAAAGCTCTGGCTAAAACGGCACCCAACCATAAAGCATTGGCTGTAGGTTCTTTAACAAGCTGCATATAATGGTCTAAATATTGCTGCGCTTGTTGATAATCTTTTGTTTGGTAACTTATTCTTCCTAATTCCAGCCAAGATATCGCCCGTTTAGGGTCTTGAGTAATAGCTTGTGTAAAATAACCCATAGCTTTTTTAGTATCAGGTATCTGCATAGCGCATAAACCTGCATTTTCATAGACTTGTGCCGTATTAAGATAAGTGGGATCTTGTAATGCCAATAAAAAATGCTGATCTGCTTCAGAATAACGACCTCGGCGACACAAAAAAGTACCATAATTATTTTGCGCAGCACCCGATTTTGGATTAAGTGCTATCGCTCTTTGATAATATGCATCTGCAGAAGACATGCTTCCAGTACTTTCTAGAAAGTAACCCATTGCACCTTGAGCCTGTAGGGATCCAGGTGATTGTTGTTCAGCAAGCAATAATTTTTGATGCGCACGTTGTACATCGCCATTTTGTAAATAAGCTAAACCTAATTGCACATTGACATCAGACGCTTGTGGGCCTGATATCTGAGTTTTTGATCTAGAAAAAATACTACATGCCGTAAGCGTTACTATTAAAAAAATGATGATGAATTGCTTTAATATCGATACCATTATATTCCCCCATTATTTTTAAATTCCATCAAATTCCTGCTAGCTTCAAGTTACATACCATTTGCAAGCGGTAGAAGAGTCATCTTTTGACATTCTCTGCGATAACTTCTATCTTGAACTCGCCCTACTAATTGACCACATGCTGCATCAATATCTTCGCCTCTAGTTTTTCGCGTAATCGCGTTAAGTCCAGCTCTCATTAAAATATTTTTAAAATTTTCAATTATCAGGAGAGAAGAACGTCGATAAATCGTATTAGGAAAAGGATTAAAAGGAATTAAATTTACTTTAACAGGAATACCTTCTAAAATTTTTATTAGCTGTCGTGCATGTTTGGGTTGGTCATTAATTCCTTCTAACATGACGTATTCCATTGTAATACGTCTTCTACTATCTCCTTTAAAATAATTTCGACACACTTCTAGTAATTCAGAAAGAGGGTATTTTTTATTGATAGGAACTAAGCGATTTCTTAGCTCATTATTAGGCGCATGTAAAGATACCGCAAGAGCTACTTCACTTATTTCAGATAGGCGTCGCAATGCAGGAACTATGCCAGAAGTACTTAAAGTAACGCGCCGTTTAGAAAAACCATAAGCAAAATCATCCATCATCAGATTCATTGCTTTAACAACATTATCAAAATTTAATAAAGGTTCGCCCATGCCCATCATCACAATATTACTGACAGTATGATCATGACGTAAAGATCCATCTGATAAACTCCGCACTGCCAACCAGACTTGCCCAATGATTTCTGCTACCGTTAAATTACGACTAAACCCTTGTTGCGCGGTTGAACAAAAACTGCAATTCAATGCACAGCCTACTTGTGATGAAACACACAAAGTACCTCTATTTGCTTCAGGGATAAAAACTGTTTCAATACAATTATTATCGCTCAGTCGCAACAACCATTTTCTGGTCCCATCATCAGATTGTTTTTCAAAAACAATTTCTGGCAAATTGATTTGTGATATTGATTTAAGTTTTGAACGCAAGGATTTACTTAAATTACTCATCATATCGATATCTTTAATACCTATTTGATGAACCCATTTTAAAACCTGTTGTACCCTATAAGGCTTTTCTTCTAATTCTTGAAAAAAGAGTTGCATTCCTTCTCGGTCAAAATCGAGTAAATTTTTAAACGGCATGTCCATTATTTAGAACCTTCGCCAAAACATTGAGCGGGTGTAAAAAAGAAAGCGATTTCTTCTTTAGCCGTATCAAGACTATCAGATCCGTGAACAGCATTTTGCCCTACACTTTCCGCAAAATCAGCTCGAATTGTGCCTGGCAAAGCTTGCTTAGGGTCAGTAGCACCCATCAATTCACGGTTTTTTAGGATAGCATTTGGTCCTTCTAAAACTTGTATCATTACCGGCCCCGAGCACATAAACTCAACCAGTTCATTAAAAAAAGGTCTATTTTTATGGATTGCATAAAATTTTTCAGCTTGATCTTTTTTCAAATTTTCCATTCTCGCTGCAATAATTTTTAACCCGGAATTTTCAAATCTTTTAGTAATCTCCCCTATACAATTTTTTCTAACTGCATCAGGTTTGATAATAGAAAGGGTCTTTTGAATCGTCATAAATGCCTCTAGCTTTTGTTCTATCAAATTATTTCTTATTTAAGAATGATAAAATGTATTATACAGATTTAATATCCTGGCACTATAGGCTTTTATAAGGCTTTGGTCTCTGAAGAGGTATTTTTTGAGGCCGGAAAGGACGTCTTATGGGAGCTATCCCTTGAGGTTCCTATTCTTGACTCTTAAAATAGGTTAGTAAGATTATTTCAAATCTCTTCTTTTAGATCTGAGCTAGCTTGAGTCTTGCGAACTAACTTTAGCATCCTATCTGGAAAATCTGTTAATATACCATCAACCTCAAAAGCCAATAACCTTTCCATGTCTTCAATTTCGTTGACAGTCCAAACATCCACCCGAATATTTTTTTTATGCGCTGCTTTTACAAAATGTCCAGTTACCATTTCGTAGGGAACTTCTAGAGCGCTAGCAGATAATAAAAAAGGTCGCGTTAAAAATAGCTTGTTCAATTTCGAAAAGCGATCCATCTCTACTTGCGTAGCCGCAGTAGCAATGTTAGGACAGAGTCTGCGTACCACTTTCATGGTACGTGAATTAAAAGCGGACACTAAAACCTGTTTAGTTTTGTTATGTTGATTTATAAGTTCTCTTAATGCGGCTATTATAGGCGGATCGTTCTGCTTTATCTCTATATTAATAACTTGCTTTGGAAAGGCAGTAAAGATTTCATTTAAACTTGGAATTTTAATTCCTTGCCCCCGAAAAGGGAAAGTACGACCTTCATCGTTAGTCCAACGATATCCTGCATCTAATTTTTTCAATTCTGCTAATGTAAGATCTTGCACCAATCCTTTGGCATTCGTTGTACGATCCACTGACTCATCGTGGATAGCGACTAAAACACCATCCCTGGTCATATGAATATCAATCTCACTTAAATCTGCCCCTAATTTCGCTGACTCCTGTAAAGCAAATAAGGTATTTTCAGGCCATAGCCCCGCTCCTCCACGATGAGCAATAACAAGCGGTTTTGCATTAACCTGATAAAGTGGAAACATACAAATCCCATAATACTGAGTATAAATATCTTTGTTTGATAAAGAAATATGATAAAATATTCCTCATTTATAGCATGTAAAGCTCTAAAATACTAACTCATACTAAGTTAAAACTTACCTGCGTCTTTGTCCAATGAGGTCTTTTTTCCATGAAGGAATATCATTATACTCCTATATGCACGGAGTCTACACGATCTACATTTTTCGACTATATTAATAACATTAGCATCCCTCCCATCGACTATTTTTCTGTAGGCATAGAAGACCATGCCAAAAAAAAACTTACTTCTCTCATTTCCCGATTAGAATGGCAAATTTATTTCGATAAAAATCAAATAACCAATAACGATCCATTAATTCAAGCTAAAAAATTATCCCAAAGAAATATTATACCTTTTTCAGAAATAGACTATATCGATTCGTTCGGAAAAGAAATCATGAGACAACGATCATTGCATGGTATGAAAAATGGCTTAATGCTTATACACAAGCAACATCATCTAAGCTATATGATTGTACTAGCCACTAGCCTCTGTAAATTTAATCATTATAGCTTTCTCACTAAATACTATACACAACTAACAAGACTTAAAAATGACTTTAGTAAGATCATTGAAAGAGAAATTAACTAATTAAAGCGCCTTATTTTTCCCCTTGCTTGTACTCAACAACAATTGGATTTTTAGGCGAGGCGCCGCAAAAACGAAGCAACCGAAGTGTATTGGCATACATGAGGATCGCAAGTTGAACGGCAACACAAACAAAAACTCAAGTGCGAAGAGTATATTTATTCGTCTTTTCTTCGGACCCAAATAACTGCCGCAGCAGATTCTATATCCGCATCAAAAATGATAGGTTCTGCTGTTCTTCCCATAGGATTCAAACAGGCAAGATTAAAGCGTCCTAAAGAATCTTTAAAAAGTCGCCGGAAATATTGTCCGCCTTCTTTCAAATAAATAATACAATCCTTATTTACTATCGAGTCAAATTCATTGCTAGATCTAAGTCGCCCACCCACATAATCTCCAGCTCTATAATGAGGACTCATTTCATCATTAGAAACTATCATAACTACCGCATTAGAATAACGATCTCGAAAATCCTGCGCATCTCGCATCATAGCAATCTCATCATCTGCATCGGTAGGTAAATTAACAATTTCACTAGGCATAGCAAAATAATGGCCTAATGAGAGTCTAACTGTAGGGTCCAGTCCTTTGCCATCAGCTATCCAAGACTCATCAACTATTAGACCTTCATTTTTATAGACTGCTACGCAGCGTTTAATGCCGTTCTTAGAAATCTTGATCATACTATTTTCCCAAGACTTCAAAGTAATTTCTGGCAATTTATATTTTTTCTCAATATATGCCCTAGTCAATCGCAGAATTGAGCGTAAATATTTAAGTCGCGCGCCGGGAGTGTCTAAATTACGTTGAAGTAATGCCTGGGACATAATGGTCAGTCTCCTTGTAAGAGATATTTATTAAGCTTAAAAAAATTATTTTAACTCAAGTAGTTAACTAAAAATAGATAATAAATGCTAATCTACTCAGGACCAAATATGGTTTTTTATTTTTCAGCCACTAGACTTCAGGGGGCGCTATAAGGTACCTTCTACGCAATTTTATTTAGTTTTATTATTTATTTAAATATTATGAAGACGATTCAAGAAGGGTTAACGTTTGATGATATACTATTACTCCCTAATCATTCGATGGTTTTACCTAAAGATGTATCGCTGGAAACGCAATTAACTACTAAAATTAATTTGAAAATCCCTTTGATCTCCGCTGCTATGGATACAGTTACGGAAGCCAAACTTGCGATAGCGCTTGCTCAAGAAGGTGGCTTAGGCATTATTCATAAAAACATGTCTATAGAAGCTCAAACTCAACAAATTAGAAAAGTAAAAAACTTTGAAAATGGAATGGTAAGAAATCCCATTACCGTTGCTCCGGAAACAACTTTACGAGAATTGCTTAAACTAATGGTAACTTACTCAATTTCAGGGATACCTGTTATCGAGAAGGATCAATTAGTAGGGATAGTCACACATAGAGACATACGGTTTGAAGAAAGCTTAGATCAATCTGCTTCCCAAGTGATGACCCCTAAAGAACGACTTATTACAGCTCGAGAACAAGCCGCGCCGGAAGAAATAATAGATTTACTACATCGCCATCGCTTAGAAAAAATCTTGATTGTCGACGACCAATTTCGTTGTCGCGGTTTAATGACAGCAAAAGATTTGCAAAAAACCAAAGAAAAGCCCTTCGCAACTAAAGATCCACGTGGACAGTTATGCGTAGGTGCGGCTGTAGGCATAGGTATCAATGCTAAAGAACGTGCAACGGCATTAATTGAAACAGGTGTCGATATAATCTGTGTTGATACTGCACATGGTCATGCTCAAAGCGTACTCGACATGGTCAAATGGTTAAAGGCTGAATATCCTGATATTTCTCTTATAGCCGGAAATATTGCTACTGCTGATGCAGCACAAGCATTAGCAATAGCGGGTGCAGATGCTATAAAAGTAGGTGTAGGTCCTGGTTCAATTTGTACCACTCGAATTGTGACGGGTGTAGGCGTCCCACAAATTACAGCCATTATGAACGTTTCTGCAGCCCTAAAAGGAAAACCCATAACCATTATTGCTGATGGCGGGATTCGTTATTCAGGGGATCTTTGTAAAGCATTGGCCGCTGGTGCACATGCAGTCATGATAGGCAGTTTGTTTGCAGGTACTGAAGAGGCGCCTGGAGAAATAGAGCTTTATCAAAGTCAACCTTACAAAGCGTATCGCGGCATGGGTTCTTTAGGAGCTATGCAACAAGGATCGTCTGATCGTTATTTTCAAGATGCTTTAGAATCAAATAAATTAGTTCCTGAGGGCATAGAAGGAAGAATACCTTATAAAGGTCCTCTACAGACAGTTATTCACCATTTACTAGGTGGAGTGAGGGCAGGCATGGGATATACAGGAAGCATCGATATTGCCGATCTCCATAAAAAGGCACAATTTATAAAACTAACTGCGGCTGGTATAAGAGAAAGCCATGTGCACAATGTGGCAATTACTAAAGAAGCTCCTAATTATTACCGAGAAGATTGAATATTTTTCGATATAAACTCTTTAAGTAGTTCTTAACATTTTTTATGAAGCCTAAAATTAAACCTCTAATAAAAACGGAGTGTATCTTAAGATGACTATCCCACAAGAACGCATATTAATTCTTGATTTTGGCTCACAATATACACCCTTAATTGCGCGACGCATTCGTGAATTACATGTTTATTGTGAAATTTATCCTTTTGATATCTCAGAATCTGAAATTTTAGCTTTTGCACCAAAAGGAATTATCTTATCAGGCGGACCTGAAACAGTTACCTCAGATACTACTCCGCGAGCACCAAAAATAGTATTTAGTTTAGGCTGCCCGATTTTAGGGATTTGTTATGGCATGCAAACCATGGCGGAGCAACTCGGAGGTAAAGTCGTTTCCTGTGCAAACCGAGAATTCGGATATGCTCCTGCTTTAGTAAGTACTGAAACCGAACTATTAACCCATATTCGAGATAATCCGAAAAATGAAAAAGATGTATTGTTGGATGTTTGGATGAGTCATGGTGATCATGTTGAACAACTTCCTCCAGGTTTTGTTGTTATATTAAATACTCCTAATACCCCTATTGCTGGCATGGCTGATCTAACACGCCATTTCTATGGTTTACAATTTCACCCAGAAGTGACCCATACCCATCAAGGAAAAAAAATATTGGCTCGTTTTGTAGAAAAAATTTGCCGCTGTCAACCGAGCTGGACTGCGCCTAAAATTTTAGAACATGAGATTACCGATATAAAAGAAAAAGTAGGCAAGGAAAAGGTTTTACTTGCTCTTTCGGGTGGTGTCGATTCTACTGTATTAGCTGCATTATTACATAAAGCTATTGGCAAACAATTATTATGTGTGTTTGTTAATACAGGATTACTTCGTATTACCGATAAAGATTCTGCTATACAAGCTTTAGCGGATGATATGCATATCTCAGTTGTAAAAATCGATGCCTCTGAGCGCTTTATTCATGTCTTAAAAGGAATTACTGATCCGGAAAAAAAGCGTAAAGCCATCGGTAATTTATTTGTTGAAATATTCGAAACTGAAGCCAGTAAATACCCAGATATAACTTGGTTAGCACAAGGCACTATCTATTCTGATGTCATTGAATCTGCTGGTACAAGTACTCAAAAAGCCCATGCTATTAAATCTCATCATAATGTGGGGGGACTTCCAGATACGCTTAAACTTAAGCTATTAGAACCACTACGTGAATTATTTAAAGATGAAGTGTGTGAATTAGGTTTAGAATTAGGTTTGCCACCCGAACTTGTATATAAACATCCTTTTCCTGGGCCTGGATTAGCTATTCGCGTTTTAGGAGAAGTCAATCAAGAAAATATTAATCTTGTCCGTAAAGCCGATCTTATTTTACAAGCAGAATTACGTGCACAAAATTATTATAACAAAATAAGCCAAGCATTCTGCGTTTTTTTACCGGTAAATTCTGTCGGAGTTATTGGAGATGCTCGTCAATATGCTCCAATTATTGCGATCCGCGCTATAGAAACCATAGATTTTATGACCGCTCGTTGGGCACATTTGCCCTATCATTTACTTGAGACTGTATCAAATCGAATTATTAATGAGGTACCTGGAATTTCTCGAGTAGTTTATGATATTTCTGGAAAACCTCCAGCGACGATAGAATGGGAATAAAACACTTCTAATTTAAACCTAAAACTCATAGTAAAAGAAAGCTATACTTACAGCAATTGAATTTTTGACTTTAACTCATCTGTTCAATAGACTTCACTTACTCATACTTCATGGAAGTAGCGATTTAAATTATGCTGCAACTTGTTAAAAACTGGTTTGCCCGATACTTTTTCGACCCAGAATTGGCTATTTTATGGCTATTTCTGTTGTTTATTGTTATCGTTTTCGCCACTTTAGGAAAAATTTTAGCTCCAGTATTTGTCAGTGTTGTAATGGCTTATTTATTACAATGGCCCATTAGCTCCTTAGAGAAAATTGGTTTACCACGAATTGCGGCAGTTATTGGTGTTTATATCAGTTTTGTAGGTTTGGTTATCCTTGGGATTGTGGGTTTATTACCATTGTTATTTCGCCAGTTAAGTAACTTAATTAGCGAATTACCCGCTATGGCCGCAAAAGGCCAAGCTCTACTTCTATACCTCCCCACTCGTTACCCTGGCTATACTTCAGCCAGCCAAATTCAAGAATGGATTACTCAATTTAAAGCTGAATTAACACACTCTGGACAGGGAATATTATCTGCTTCATTAGGCTATATTCCTAACGTCATTGCATTTGCCATTTACTTCGTTTTGGTCCCGTTATTAGTTTATTTTTTCTTACTCGATGAAAAAAAAATAATCGCATGGCTGACTCAATATTTACCTGAAAAACGCCGATTAATTTCTCAAGTCTGGAAAGAAGTTCTTACACAAACAGGTAATTATGTAAGAGGAAAAGCTGTAGAAATGTTGATAGTCTGGGTGGTTACTTATCTATCATTTGCAATACTTGGCCTTCAATACGCTATATTACTTAGTGTATTAGTTGGAATTTCAGTGATTATCCCTTATATAGGGGCTGTTATGGTAACTATTCCTGTTCTTATTATTGGTTTTTTAGAATGGGGATGGACTGCACATTTTGCATATCTGGTTGCAATTTACGCCTTAATTATCACATTGGATGCAAATGTGTTGGTACCCTTTTTATTTTCTGAAGCAGTTGATTTGCACCCAGTAACCATCATTCTCGCCGTACTTATATTCGGAGGCTTACTAGGATTCTGGGGAGTATTCTTTGCTATTCCTCTAGCTAGCGTGGTGAAAGCTATTCTTAATGCGATTTCTTACAAAAAAGTGACTACGCATAAAAATAAATTATGCTAAAAGCCGGTTTTTTAACTTAATTCTCCGACCGCTTGTAAAACTTCCTCTACATGACCGGGCACTTTTACTTTTCTCCATTCCCTGCGCAAAACACCTTGTTTATCAATCAAAAAAGTGCTTCTTTCTACCCCATAAGATTTTTTTCCATACATAATTTTTTCTTTTAACACATCGTATAACTTAGATACTTTTTCTTCTACATCGGATAATAATTCAAAAGGAAATTGCTGCTCTGATTTGAATTTTTCATGTAGCTTCACGCTATCACGCGAAACTCCCAAGATCATAGTATTTAAAGAAGCAAATTTTTTATAATTTTCTGCAAAATCTATGCCTTCCTGCGTACATCCCGAGGTACAATCTTTAGGATAAAAATACAAAACAATATTTTTACCAACTAAATCCTTTAGACAGATAATTTTGCCGCTAGTGGCAGGTAAACTAAAATCAGGTGCAGGTTTGTTTAAAACTAACATACTTTCAAATAATATTTAAAGAAAAATAGATCTAATTTTTCTGGGGTTCCATGGCAACATCAAAATTATTTTCATCACAAAACACAATAAAATGTTCGCGAAAATCAGCTACTAAATGGTGTACAGGAAAACCAAATGATAAAGATATACCCAGCATTGCGGCTTCTGTTATTGGTGCTTTATATGACTCTATATGAAGGTTATAAAGTGTTACTTCCTGTTCAGATAAAAACTGAGTAATCTTAGCTAAAACATCTGGTATATCAGGGGCTACAATATAAGATGAATAAGGAAAACTATCAGGTTGTGCACCTCTAAATTGCGTACGTGCAACCAAAATCTGACCTTCATATTTTTTTATGAGTGTTTCAAATTTAGCGATGGTATTCCAGGCACCGCCAATCAACAAGGTCATAGTGACATGCGTTGCCGTAGTATTTACACGCGCATCAACAATATGGCAACCGCTATGAGCAACCAATCGAAATACTTGATCAGTAAGCTGATTTTCATTAAGGCCTAGGACAACAACAACCAGGTTTTCCATAAAAATTAATCATGTTTTTCTAACGAGCCGGTAGTCTATTCTTTTTTAAGGAGGTTGTCACTAGGGGATCCGGTAGACCCAATATCACTTAGGTGAACTATATCCTATCCCTAAAATATTAGTTTTTATCGAGCTTGATCCTTAAGAAACATTTTTTAAAACTGGTGGAGGCGGTGGGAATCGAACCCACGTCCGCAAGTCCGCTGCCTTTGGCACTACATGTTTAGTACAATCTTTAAGTTTAATCGATCCATCTCCGATTGACAGGAAATTGATCGACGATTCTGTTTGGTTTTAATAGTTTTCACCTCAGAAGGGGCTAGACTACGAGCTTGTCAGTTATGACCACTACCTTCCATATACAAGCCTATGGAGTTCATGGCGCCGGCTGCTGTTTAGGCAGCACTAACGTTACAAAATTAACTACCGATTAGGCAGCAATAGCAACGTCTTTAGCGTTATAGTTAGCATCGTTTGCAACTATAGATTTACAACATGATTAACGAGGCAAAGTTGCGTCCTCGACATGCACCTTAGGGTTTGTAACCGACGTCGAAGCCGATCGCCCCCAAGCACTTATTATACCTCATTTATAGTAAGCTTTCTGTTTAAGCTTAAAAAATACATTATAAACAGCTTAAATGTAGGTATTATTCTTACCTCGAATAACGTCCTAAACGCATTTTTTCACGTTGCCAATCTTTTTCCTTGATACTAGCCCGCTTATCATGCTCCTGCTTACCCTTTGCTAAACCAACTTCTAACTTAACCCGATTTTTTTTCCAATAAAGCTTTAATGCAATAAGTGTATAACCTTTACGCATAATGCTACCAGCTAATTTACTCAGCTCTCGTTCATTGAGTAAGAGCTTACGCGTACGAGTGGGATCCGGGTGGCTATGATGAGCAGATATCGTTGCTAAAGGAGTAATATGACAGCCTAAAAGCCATGCCTCGCCATTTTTTAAAACGACATAACTCTCGGTCAGCTGAGCACGCCCACTGCGAAGGCTTTTGACCTCCCAACCCTGCAAAATCAAGCCCGCTTCGATAGATTGTTCAATAAAATAATCATGGCGAGCACGTCTATTTAATGCAATAGTTGTATCTTGCAATGCTTTCTTAGAATTCATGGGATATACTCAAACTTGTTAACAATCATAGGTCCCAAGCATAGCAAACATACTCACGATAGTCGCCTTGAACCTTATTTATGCCATTTATTCAACATTCTTTAGAAGTACCCTACAATGTGTCAGAGATGTATAAACTCGTCAATCACATTGAAAAATATAATGAGTTTCTTCCCTGGTGTACCGAAAGTAAAATCATCAGTCAGGATGAAGATAGTATACAAGCCAGGCTTACATTAACTGGAGGAGGATTATCTAAAAGCTTTACCACGTCTAATCGTTTACAAAAAGACAAATTGATAGAAATTAGTCTTATCGATGGTCCATTTAAACATTTAGAAGGTTATTGGTCATTTGAAACTACTCCTCGCGGATCTAGAATTCATTTAAATTTGGAATTTGAATTTTCGACGCGTTTGCTAGCACTTGCCTTTTCTCCTATTTTTGAGAAAGTAGCGAATACATTAGTACAAGCTTTCTCTGACCGCGCTAAACAAATCTATGGGGATCGCAAGTTTGAAAACAACACATAGGCCCTTTATTCAAGTTGAAGTGATATTTGCTGATCAGCACCAACAAAAAACCATACAAATTTCTGTACCCTCAACTAGTTGCATCTCAGCAGCCATTAAGATTTCGGGCATTTTATTAGATTTTCCTCATATTAATCTAAGCAAAAATAAGGTCGGTATTTTTGGAAAATTATGCAATTTGGATGCTCAAGTAAAAGCAGGAGATAGAATAGAAATTTATCTGCCACTTCTAATAGATCCTAAAAAAATTAGAGTAAATCGTGCTAAAAAACAAAAAAATGTTTAATGCTTTTCTAAATTTTTTGTTAAAATATTATAAAAACATATTAATTAAGAGCAGATTTTTCAATGTTATGTAAACGTCCGTTAGAAAAAATAAGTGTAACGCGCCTTTGAATAGGTTCACCATGACCTGGCTGAAGGAAATAAATATAATCTTTACGATCAGGTTGAAAAGGAGACTGTAATATACAACTACCTAATAGATAACTAACCTGCTCTTTAGTCATACCGAGTTCTAACTGGTCTATGGTAGACTGCTGCAATATATTGCCTTGCTGGATATCCGGTCGATAGACAATGTGGCAACCAGAAATAAGTAATGTTAATAACAAACTTATAAGCAACTTTCTCATAAAAATATCATCAATAAAATAAAGTCGTAACTTCAATTTCTACAAAATGTTTAAAAGCAATAAGAAAAAAAATTTAATTAACCTAAAATCATCCCATGGAATTCACTAACCGAGGAGTTTAGAGATAGTCTAATGGATAATCAACAACTACGCCAAGCGGGTTTAAAAGTAACAGCCCCTAGATTAAAAATACTTGAATTACTTGAGCAGGCTAAAACTCGTCATTTAAGTGCTGAAGATATCTATAAAACCTTATTGGAATCCGGTGAAGACATAGGTTTAGCTACAGTCTATCGAGTATTAACTCAATTTGAAAGCGCAGGCTTGGTTAAGCGCCAAAACTTTGAAGATGCCTATTCGGTGTTTGAATTGAATCAGGGTCCTCATCATGATCATTTAGTCTGTATCAAATGTGGAAAAGTAGACGAATTTGTTGATAAAACCATCGAACAACGTCAAAAGATTGTTGCAAAACAAGCTAATTACCAAATGACTGACCATAGCTTAATTATTTATGGAGTTTGTAATAAATGCTCTAAAAAGCAAAAATTGAAATTAAAATAAATAATTGGAATAAATTGAAGAATCTAGCTAGTCTACTTCTAGAATCTTTAGCGTATTGGTCCCACCAGTAGTTTTTAATAGATCTCCATAGGTAATTAGCACTTGTTCTCCTTTTCGTAAAACCTCATGTTTCTTCAATTCATGAATAGCTAAATGACCTATATTTTCTTTATGCATTTTATCAACATTAAAATATAAGGGATATACACCACGATACAATGCTAATCGACGTGTGGTTTGCAAGCTATGTGCTAAACCATAGATAGGTATTCCTGAACGAATACGAGACATCCATAAAGGTGTAGCACCGGATTCAGTTAAAGCAATGATAGCCTTAATATCATAATGATTGGCTGTGTACATCGCTGCCATTGCAATGGCTTCATCAGGGCGGTAAAACTGACATTCTACACGATGCCGAGATACACGCGTTTTAGCTTGTTTTTCTGCGCCTAAACAGATACGCACCATAGCCATCACCACTAACGCAGGATGATCTCCTGTAGCAGTTTCTGCTGATAACATAACAGCATCTGTTCCGTCTAATACAGCATTCGCTACATCAAAAACTTCTGCCCGAGTGGGAATAGCATTATGAATCATCGATTCCATCATCTGTGTAGCAGTAATTACTGCTTTATCTAAAGATCGTGCCCGCTGGATAATATGCTTTTGTACGGCTGGTAATTCAGCATCACCAATTTCTACACCTAGATCGCCACGAGCCACCATCACTGCATCGGAAGCACGAATAATTTCATCAATAACAGGAATGGCATCGCTACGTTCTATTTTTGCAATCAAACCCGCATGACCTTTTGCCTTCTTTAATAAACTTCGAGCTAGATTCATATCCGCTGCACTGCGCGGGAAAGAGATCGCAATATAATCAGCATTTAATTTTACGGCGATTTTTAAATCTTTTTTATCCTTGTCAGTTAACGCTACAGCAGAAAGTCCTCCTCCTTTTCGATTAATACCCTTATTATTAGATAGCTCTCCACCTACTTCTACAATACAAAATATTTTATTTTTCTGTATTTTTTTGACTTTCAATACTAAACGTCCATCATCAAGCAACAATAGATCTCCTCGATGAACATCTCGTGGTAATTCTTTATAATCAATACCTACCGATGATTCGGTACCCTCATCTTTACCTAAATCAGCATCTAGTATAAACAAAGCATCTTTTTTTAAAAAAATAGAATCTGTTTTAAAGCGTGCAATACGAATTTTTGGTCCTTGTAAATCCGCCATAATGGCAATTTCTCGACCCGCAGCTTTTGCACATTCGCGAACATAATTAGCTCGTTTAATATGATCCTCTGCTTTACCGTGTGAGAAATTCAATCTGACAACATCTAAACCAGCGGCTATCATTGCTTGTAACACACCTGGTTTATCGGTTGCAGGGCCTAAAGTTGCCACGATCTTGGTTCGTTTAAATCGTTTCATTACTATCTTTCCCTTATGCGTTTTTGTAATACGGCTAAAGCAGGTAAAGTTTTTCCTTGTATAAATTCAAGAAAAGCTCCTCCTCCCGTAGATATATAAGAAATTTTATCGGCAATAGCATATTTTTCGATGGCAGCTAAAGTATCACCACCGCCCGCGATGGAAAAAGCTGAGCTATTGGCAATAGCATGGCTCAAGGCACATGTTCCTTGTTCAAACGGGGCCAATTCAAAAACTCCAAGTGGTCCATTCCATAAAATAGTCGCTGACTGTTGTACATATTCGTTATAACGTTTAATTGATTCTGGTCCAACATCTAAAATCATTTCATCACTTTTTATTTCGGTTAATTTTTTAACAGTAGCTTTGACAGTAGCAGAGATTTCGGTAGCCACAATAACATCGGTAGGTAACACAATCTCAACCTTAAGTTGTTTAGATAATTCTAAAAGTTTTTTTGCCTCTTTAACGAGATCATTCTCATATAAGGATCGACCTACAGAATAACCTTGTGCGACTAAGAAGGTATTGGCAATTCCTCCTCCAAGAATTAAGAAGTTTACTTTATTAAGTAAAGATGATAGCAGCATTAATTTACTTGAAACCTTTGCGCCACCGACGATGGCTAATAACGGTCTAGCGGGATTTTCCAATGCTAAACTCAAGGCTTTTAATTCTGATATTAATAATAAACCCGCGCACACTTGTGGCGAAAACTGTGCTGCTCCCACAGTAGAAGCTTCACTGCGATGCGCTGTAGCAAATGCATCCATGACAAAAATATCACCCAATTTTGCAATTTTTTTAGCTAATATAGGATCGTTGTTCTTTTCTCCAATTTGAAATCTAACATTTTCACAAAGTACGACTTCTCCAGGTGAAATCTCAAATCCATCTAGCCAGTTAGCGACAAATCTAACTGGCTGCCCTAGTAGTTCCTGTAATCGTGTTGCGATCGGGGCTAAAGAAAGTTCAGGAGTAATATGGCCTTCTGCTGGTCGGTCTAGATGGGAAAGTAAAATGACCGCCGCACCTTTTTCTAAGGTATATTTAAGCGTTGGTAATGCCGCTAGTATACGTGCATCACTGGTAATCTTGCCCTTATCTAAAGGCACATTAAAATCTTCCCTAATGAGAACACGCTTGTTTTGTAAATCTAAATCTTCCAAACTAATTAAGTTCATAAAAGTTGCTTTCATAAAAGATTAAAGTTTAACTAAAACAACCAAGCAGATACTTTTATAAACCATTCAAATAAAAAACTTAACAGTCAGCCAGCTTTTTTCTATTTCTCTGTCTTTTTATTATAGTTTTATCTATGTTTCAAGGAGGGAACAGAGGATGTGTTATTTTCTGTTTCCTCTTTATCTACCCCTGAATTAGGGGTTGGCTTTATGGATGAAGGAGAAACAAAATCACGTAAATATTTATAAGCATCATCTATATCGGCAGCCTTAACTAGACCTACACCAGAAATGGTTTTAGCATTTATACGCGCATCTATAGTTGAATCTGTAAGCCGACTTTGAAAGTCTTCTTTGGATTCATCCTCCGCCCAGGGTTGCATTTTCAACAATGTATAACTTTCTTGCAGCTTGATCTTATGTGGATTTGCAGCAGTTATTGCACGGAGCATATCTATCATCTCTTTCGCTCCTTTATGCATTTCTGCGCTTTCTAATTCTGCAGTTTCATTTTTTTCTGAGTTAACCTTTTCCCCTCTTAATTTTATGTGAGATTTATTTCGTTCGGATTTTCGCCGATTTACAAAATCTAACGTCATTAATCTAATTTTATCTACTTCAAATAAATATGTATTTAATTTATCCTGCTCTAAAGAGAGAAGAGTTTTTAAGGATGAAACTAATTTGTATCTGCTATATCTTTTTTATTACCAGGTTTTTCCTGAACAAAAAACAAAGCAAGGTAGATAAATAGTTTTTTTAATTGATTAAAGATACTGGGTGGTTCAAATTTTATTTTTTTTAACTCGTTTTTAAGATATCTAAAATCATTATCCGGTTGATCGTCTAAAGTCAAATCAGGTTTTAACGTGATAGCCATAAGAATTCTCTTTGTTTTATATACTCCTCCTTCATGTTAACACTATCATTAGTTCTTTCCAAGCTAAGCACCCATTAGTCTATGACAGCTAACTCTTTTAGATATTTCCTTGTTCCCAGTATTGCTTCCCCATAAAATTAAGGCTATTTTTGAGGCCATGACATCTTTACATGGTCTAAGGCTTCTCATTACCCGCCCTATTTATCAGGCAAAAGATCTGGCAGCTCAAATTCATTATTATGGCGGGGTGGCCATCCGTTTCCCAACGCTGGAAATTGTCGAAACCAAGAATATAAAAAAAATAATTTTAGGTATAAACAGGCTTCATCAATACGATTTGATCATCTTCATTAGTCCTAATTCTGTCTTTAACATTGCTGAAACTATATATCGTATTTGGCCTTCTTGGCCTAAAAATACCAAAACCATTGCCACTGGCCCAGGGACAGCATTAGCTTTAAAACAACATAACCTACCTTGCGATAATTACCCTGAAAAGGATTTTAATGGCATTGGCCTATTAAACCTTGCTG
>JBARFJ010000011.1:0-33407 GCA_049797115.1 Candidatus Aquirickettsiella sp.
GCATTAAAACTGTTTGGTGAGCCCATTTATGTGCGTCATGAGGTCGTTCATAATCGAATTGTAGTTGCCGATTTAGAAAAAAAAGGGGTAATTTTTGTTGAGCATATCAACGAAATACCACGAGGTGCCACAGCTATTTTCAGTGCCCATGGAGTTTCTCAAGCTGTTCGTGAATCCGCCAAGCAACGTAATTTGAGAATTTTTGATGCAACTTGTCCTTTAGTGACTAAGGTACATATGGAGGTGGCGCGTTATAATCGCTTGGGTCAGGAATGCGTTTTGATTGGTCATGCCGATCACCCTGAAGTTGAAGGAAGCTTAGGGCACTATGATAATCCTGCCGGTGGGATCTATTTAGTAGAAAACATTCAGGATGTTGCTTTATTAAAAGTAAAAAATCCTGCTTTATTGAGCTATGTTACACAAACGACTTTATCGCTAGATGATACTAAAACTATTATACAAGCACTGAAGCAGCGTTTTCCCGAAATTGCCACGCCTAAAAAAGAAGATATTTGTTATGCAACACAAAATCGTCAACTAGCCGTTAAAGAATTGGCAAAACAGAGTGATATGGTGTTAGTTTTAGGATCGGTAAATAGTTCCAACTCTAATAGATTGAAAGAATTAGCTGAACGTTTAGGGAAGCCAGCCTATTTAATAGATACAGCTAAAGATATCCAAACAAGTTGGCTAATTGGCAAAGAATCTATAGGTATTACGGCGGGGGCGTCTGCACCAGAATTTTTAGTGCAAAATGTTGTAAAATATATAAAAACATTTCCTAATTGGCAAGAATGCTTGGTCACCGAATTAATGGGTATAGAGGAAAATGTTGCTTTCGCTTTACCACGTGAATTACGAATCCCATTACACCAATCAAATCTAAAACAATCAGCTGATTTTCCTTAATAAAAAACAGAACTATTTTTTATTTCCCCATATATATCTAAATAAGCTTCCGCCAATTATCCCACCGATTATAGGAGCAAACCAAAATAACCAAAGCTGTTGGATAGCCCATCCACCCACAAATAACGCTGGGCCTGTGCTTCTGGCAGGATTAACAGAAGTGTTTGTAACGGGAATGCTAATTAAATGGATTAAGGTTAAGGCTAAACCAATAGCTAAAGGAGCAAAATGACTTGGTAGTTGTGGATTAGTCACGCCTGCGATAACGATTAAAAATAAAAAGGTCATGGCTACTTCACATATAAAACAAGCCGATAATGTGTAATGGCCTGGCGAATGAAGCCCATAACCATTGCTAGCAAAGCCATTTTGCAAATCGAATCCATGTTGTCCATTTGCAATCAGGTATAAAACAGTGGCAGCAAGTATACCTCCTAGTACTTGAGCAATAATGTAGCTAGGTACTTCTCTAATATTAAATCTACCCGCAGCCCAAAGGCCTATAGAAACGGCAGGGTTTAAATGACAGCCGGAGATAGGAGCAAATACACAGCACATGGTTAGCAAACTTAAACCAAAGGCAAAAGCTACACCCAGAAAACCTATACCTACTAGAGGAAATTTAGCCGCTAATACAGCACTACCACATCCGCCTAATACTAGCCAAAAAGTCCCTAAAAATTCTGCTAATAATTTCCTTAGCATATTAGATCTCCTTGAAAACAAGAAGAAGTATAGCAGTAGAAAACATTTTTCAACAATGTCGGATTAATAAACGCTAAAAACTTTAAAATTTAATCTTAATTCCAGCATAAATTCGAACCGCTGCCAGCATTAGTTTTTTCGCCTAATTGATTAAGCATGAATAGATAACATTCAGAATCTGAAAATTTAGCCTTGGCAGAAAGCTGATATGTAATGGCACTGCTTTTTAAAGTAAGTTGATAAAAATCTTTTTCAGTAATGTCTTTTAGATGTAACTTGTTAAAAGTTGCATCCTCATAACTATTATTATTTGCAAGATAATAAATTTCCATATGCTGAGCAAGGTTCATTAAAGCAATTTTCGCTTCTGTACGGTGGGTTTTTACCAGAGCATGAGTGTAAATTGGATAGGAAATTCTTGCTAAAATGCCAATTATAACTAAGACAATAAGTAGCTCAAATAAACTAAATCCATGTTCAGTATTTTCCATATATTACTCATACCTGATTTTTTAGCCATCATCGTGTAATTATCAATACACCCTAACGAAAGCCATGAGGTAAAATACCGAGGTTAGTACTTATTTGTTGTGCAAACGCAGCACCTATACGATCAGAAAGTTGTTGCAACAAACCAGGTTTAACGGTGTAATCAACGATATTTTTATTCTTAATTAAGTTCTGAGATAAGCTATTTAAATCTTCAAAACCATCTATAAGCCCCAAAGATAATGCTTCTTCACCTGTCCATGCTAAACCAGAAAATAACTCTGGGTTATCTTTTATACGATTTCCACGGCCTTGTTTAACGGCATTAATGAACTGTTGATGAACATTGGCTAGCATACGTTCCGCAATGAGTTTCTCATCTAATTTTTCAGGTGAAAAAGGATCTAAAAAGCCTTTATGGTCTCCTGCTGTTAATAAACGGCGTTCAACGCCAACTTTTTTCATGGTATCAACAAAACCAAATCCATCCATTAAAACGCCAATCGAACCGACCAGACTAGCAGGATTAGCATAGATATTATCGCTAGCCGAGGCAATGTAGTAGGCAGCAGATGCGCAAAGATCATCACATACTGTATACAATTTAGTCCTAGGATATTGATGACGTAAATAACGGATCTCATTATAGATCTGTGCCGCTTGAACCGGGCTGCCGCCAGGACTATCGATACGCAAAACGACTGTAAGTGTATTTTTATCTTCAAAAGCGTTTTTCAGCCCTTCGATTACGTTATCAGCACTTGCTGTTGAATTGCCATCGATGATCCCTCTGATATCAATAAGGCTGATATGAGTTTTTGCTTTTGAAGCCGTGGGGAGATTCGTTGTTGTTGGCCATAAAGAAAACAACAGACCTAAAAGAAGTATAAAAAATAGAAATTTAAAGAAAATGTTCCAGCGTCTTTTGCGGCGTTGTTCTTTTAAATTATCAAAAAGTAATTTTTCTAGGGTTTTGCGTTGCCATGCTGGATCGCTTAACAATTCTTCTGCCATATAAACCCCATTTAAGCTTGAAATAAGAATATATAAAGATGCTTAGTTTACCTCTTTTTGATTAGCTTGACATATATTTTGGAACTTGAAGTTTACCTCTACAACTTCAGGTACGAATGATGAGCATGTTATGGGCACTTGTTCTTATTTGTCTAAAATAGCGATGTATATATTTTTTATCAAAATCGACTTGATTTTTTTTAATTAGACTAAACTCTTTATAAGACGTAGATCTAGGTGAGTGATGACTAGAGGGTAATATGAGTCTTAATAAATTGACCAGTCAGTTTCAAAATGCCTTGGCGGAAGCTCAATCAATTGCTATAGGCCGTGATAATGCCTTTATTGAGCCTATTCATTTGATGTTTGCTTTGTTGCAGCAAGAGAATGGGACGGTTAGACCCTTGTTGAGTAAAACGAATGTTAATTTAAATCAATTAACAAAAAATTTAGATGAAGCAATCGCTCGTTTACCTCAAGTACAGTCTTCTACTCCTGGAGAAATTTATCCTTCTAAGGATTTCTCCCGCTTATTGAATGTAACAGATAAACTCGCTCAGCAAAGAAACGATGAATATATATCTAGTGAATTATTTGTACTCGCTGCCGTTAATGATAAAAGTATTTTGGGTGAATTGTTAAGGAAGGCAGGAGTTAACAAAGCATTGATTGAACAAGCAATAAAAGATATACGAGGTGGAGAAGCTGTTAATGATCCTGAGGCAGAAGGTCGTCGTGGTGCTTTGGAAAAATATACAATTGATCTAACGGCGCAGGCATCGCAAGGAAAACTTGATCCAGTTATTGGTCGAGATGATGTAATTCGTCGGACGATTCAAGTCTTACAAAGAAGAACAAAAAATAATCCAGTTCTTATTGGCGAGCCGGGTGTGGGTAAAACTGCTGTAGTAGAAGGACTCGCACAACGGATTATTAACCACGAAGTTCCAGAAGGGTTAAGAAACAAACGTTTACTTGCATTAGATATGGGTTCATTAATAGCGGGGGCCAAATATCGAGGAGAATTTGAGGAACGATTAAAAGCGGTTTTAAATGAGCTTGCAAAGCAAGAAGGACAGATTATCTTATTCATTGATGAGTTGCATACCATGGTGGGTGCTGGAAAGGCAGAAGGCGCTATGGATGCAGGAAATATGTTAAAACCTGCTTTAGCAAGAGGTCAGTTACACTGTATTGGAGCAACGACTTTAAATGAATATCGAAACTATATAGAGAAAGATGCTGCTTTAGAACGTCGTTTTCAAAAAATTCTAGTAGACGAGCCTAGTGTTGAAGATACTATCGCTATTTTACGTGGCTTAAAACAACGTTACGAGATACACCACGGTGTAGAAATTATGGATTCTGCTATTGTTGCTGCGGCTACGTTATCTCATCGTTATATTTCTGATAGAAATTTGCCCGATAAAGCCATCGACCTCATCGATGAGGCTGCTAGTCGAATTAGAATCGAAATCGATTCTAAGCCAGAAAAATTGGATCGTTTAGATAGACGATTAATTCAATTAAAAATAGAGAAAGAAGCCTTAAAAAAAGAAACAGATGAATCTTCCAAGATTAGATTGGAAAATTTAGAAAATGAGATTACCGAGCTTTCAAAAAAATATGCCGATCTTAATGAGATTTGGAAGGCTGAAAAGGCTACATTACAAGGCGAACAAAAAATTAAAAGTGAACTTGAAAAGGCGCAATTTGAGCTAGAAAAAGCGCGTCGCTCAGGGGATTTAAATCGAATGTCCGAATTACAATATGGTCATATTCCTGCCCTAGAGAAAAAATTGTTAGCTGCTCAGAAGAGGCAGCATAAAGAAACTTATTTAGTACGCAACAAAGTTAGTGAGAAAGAAATTGCAGAAATTGTTTCGCAATGGACGGGGATACCCGTCTCAAAAATGTTAGAAGGCGAGCGAGAAAAATTATTACATATGGAAGATGCATTGCATCAACGTGTGGTAGGTCAAGATGAAGCGATTGCTGTTGTAGCGAATGCTATTCGACGTTCCCGCGCGGGTTTATCAGATCCTAAGCGTCCGATAGGATCATTTATTTTTTCAGGACCTACAGGTGTTGGTAAAACAGAAGTTTGTAAAGCTTTAGCTGGGTTTTTATTTGATTCTGATGATGCTATGGTGCGTTTAGATATGTCTGAATTTATGGAAAAACATTCTGTAGCACGCTTAATTGGTGCGCCACCTGGTTATGTAGGTTATGAAGAAGGTGGTTACCTTACCGAAGCAGTTCGTCGAAAACCTTATTCTGTAGTTCTTCTGGATGAAATTGAAAAAGCACATGCGGATGTATTTAATATTTTGTTGCAAGTATTAGAGGATGGTCGTTTAACGGATGGGCAGGGGCGCACAGTAGATTTTCGAAACACTGTTATAGTAATGACATCAAATTTAGGCTCGCAAATCATTCAAGAGCTGACATTCAAAAAAGATTATACGGCTTTAAAAAGTACATTGATGGATATTATTGCGCAACATTTCCGACCGGAATTTATTAATCGTGTCGATGAGATAGTTGTTTTTCATGCGTTATCTGAAAAACAGATTCATGCTATTACTTCAATTCAATTGGAAAGATTACGTGAACGCCTTAGTGAACGTGATTTAGAATTAGAAGTCAGTGAAGCTGCAATTAATCATATTGCTAAAATGGGTTATGATCCTGTTTATGGTGCACGACCTTTAAAACGTACTATTCAACAAGAATTGGAGAATCCGATTGCTAAAGATATGATTGAAGAAAAATTTTTACCTGGCGACAAAATTTTGGTAGATTATATCGAAGGAAAAATAAAATTAACGGCAAAAAAAACAAAAGTTAAAACTAAGAAGTAAATTTTTTATTTTTCTTCTATCTTATTATCTTGTGTAGGAGATAAGTACATCGGGTATTTGATAATATCAAAATAAGGAGAGTAGTCAAAATCGCGTGGTGAATAAAGCCTGGGATTGTTTTTATAAAGTTTAAGAATTTTTCCATCGGCTTTTATTAATGGTAATATCGGAAAATTGATTGATTGAAAGGCTTCACCTAACAATGAAGAACAACTTTCTTTGGTTCGCACCCCTGCTTTGTAATTAAATATTGTGGAGTGCCATTTACGAGGTAAAAGTGGCCATGGCATTAAAAAACGCCCTAAGTCAAAAACTAATCTAAAATCATATTCTATACCTAAATTTTTTATTACGAAGTTAATGACTTTTTGTCCCTCTTGATAAGAAATATTTCTTGGGCGGCAAATGCGAATATGTTCTTTTTCATATTTTTCTAATGGGGATATTAATGCTCCTTTTCCTATTAAACTTTCAAATATTAATTGTTCGCTGGGGTCGCCAGAGTAAAATTCAGTAATTCTTCTTTGCATGTTTTTATCTTCAATGTCGTATAAACGACCGATATACAATCCAGCATGAGACCAAGAACTTCGTGTAATTACTTTAATCATTTGACTAATGCGATTGCGACCTTCAATTAACAAAATATCGCAAGGCCGTAGTTCATGGCGAAGTTTATTAAAATCACTTAAAGGAATAGATTGAGGAGGTTCTACTTCTTTATTAAGCCATTTAAAAAAAAAATTAAATAGCTTATTCGTTAAATCCATTTGCATAATAGTTCCTAGGTTTGATTTTTTCAAAAATTCTTATTTAATTAACTATATTGGCGCTTAAAATTCCAAGATTAAAACATCAGATTGATTGTGCCAATTCAGTGGCATAACCTAAATAATTAGTAGGCGATAATTTGAGTAATCTTTGTTTAATATCGTCAGGTATTTTTAGTCCGTTAATAAATTGATGAAGTGTTTTTTGGTTAAGTTTTTTACCTTGCGTTAAGGCTTTTAATTGTTCGTAAGGCATTTCAGCTCCATATCTTCTTAAAATAGTTTGTATAGCTTCAGCCAATATTTCCCAATGTTGATTGAGATCTTCCAGTAATCTATTGTCATCGATAGAAATTTTTGCTAAGCCACAGTATAAACTTTTATAGGCAACTAAATTATATGCAAATGCTGTTCCAAGATTACGTAGTAGCGTTGAATCTCTTAAATCACGTTGCCAACGAGAGATAGGTAAGGTTTTGGAAAAATGTTGATATAGATTATTGGCAAAGCCGAAATTTCCTTCGGCATTTTCGAAATCAATAGGATTAATTTTATGCGGCATAGTAGATGAACCTACTTCATCTATGTTAGTTTTTTGTTTGAAATAACCCAAAGAAATATAACCCCAACAATCGGCAGCCAAATTAATTAATATAGTATTAATTCGCTTTAAACTATCACAATATTCTGCAATATAGTCATGAGGTTCAATCTGTGTGGTATAAGCATTCCAGTCTAAATCTAGGCTGGTTACAAATTTTTTGCTAAGTGCAGGCCAATTGATATCGGGATAAGCAAAACGATGTGCATTGTAATTACCAATAGCACCATTAAATTTACCGTATATTTTAACCGTAGCAAATAGTTTTTCTTGTTCTGCTAAACGTTGAGCAAAATTAGCAAATTCTTTACCTATAGTGGTGGGTACAGCCGCTTGACCGTGCGTACGACCAAGCATTGCATGTGTAGAATATTGATGTGAATATTTTTTTAAATAAATTATGAATTGTTGAATTGCAGGTAGTAAATGTTGAGTTCTTACTTCTTTAAGCATTAAAGCATAAGCCAAGTTATTAATATCGTCAGAGGTGCAGCCGAAGTGTATAAATTCGCGAATTGATTTTAACTTTGGTATTTCGGCTAGTTTTTCTTTCAAAAAATACTCAACTGCTTTAATGTCGTGTCGAGTTATTTTTTCTAAAGTCTTAATTCTTTTAGCATCTTCCAAATTAAAATTTTCAATAATATGATTCAACTGTTGCTGAGTTGCTGAAGAAAATGTAGGAATTTCCTTGATGCCAGCATGTTCAGCAAGGGTTTGTAGCCAGCGAATTTCAATGAGTACTCTAAAATAAAATAAACCATATTCGCTACATAAAGGGCGTAAAATATCGGTTTTATCTGAGTAACGGCCGTCAATAGGAGAAATTGCGGTTAAGGGATTGAGTTCCACATAGGCCTCGATTAGTTTATTTACAACTCTTCAGATTCCTCTGGACCATATTTTTCTGATCGATCATGTCGTTTTTCTTTGATTTTTTGCTTATGTTTATTGATTTGCTGTTCTATTCTATCAATTAAATCATCAATAGCAGAGTACAGATTTTCATTTTTAGCACTTGCATAAAATTCAGTACCATGGGTATGAACTAAAGCTTTAACGACTTGATCTAAGTTTTCAAGGCTTAATGTGATATGTATGGCTGTAGTTTTATGAGTTATACGTTCCAGTCTTTTAAATTTATCAAGTATGTATTGTTTTAAAGCGTCCGTAACTTTAATGCCATCATCTGTAATAGTAATTTGCATTAGACCCTCTATCTTTATAATCTATAGTCTTTGATATTATTCTGAAAAGGCATATTGATTATACCTTAGGTTGAACTGTAAAGTAGAGCGTGGGACGTGTAATTTAAATTGATTTTGTATTGATTTGAGTAAAATTTAAACGATTTTTACTTTATTTACAAAAATCTTATGAGAGGATGTCTTCAATTGTGCTAGGCTGAGACAAAAAGCGCTGTTTTTTGAGTATCGTAACGGAGCATACACGCAGTATGGGAGTAACGAAACGCAGAAAAACAGATGCCTGGTTGGCTAGCATCGTGCAATTGAAGACACCCTCTGGCTATAGATCAAATTCATGACCTAGATAGACTTCCCTGACACGTTGATTATTTAATACTTCTTTTGGAGTCCCCACATAGATGGTTTCTCCTTCGCTTACTATATAAGCACGCTTACAAATCGTAAGGGTTTCTCGAACATTATGATCAGTAATTAAAACTCCGATGCCACGTCGACTCAGATGAATAATCATGCGCTTAATATCAACGACAGAAATTGGATCGATTCCTGCAAAAGGCTCATCTAATAGCATGAACTTTGGTTCCATAGCCAAAGCACGCGCAATTTCTACGCGACGACGTTCACCACCCGACAAACTAATCCCTAATGTATCGCGGATATGCGTAATATGGAATTCATGAAGTAGATTTTCGAGATGTTGTTTACGTTGCTCTTTCGAAAGATCTTTACGTAATTGGAGTATAGCGAGAATATTATCTGAAACAGATAATTTACGAAATATTGAAGGTTCTTGAGGTAAATAACCTATGCCTGCCTTAGCACGAGCGTGCATGGGTAAATGTGTAATATTGTGATTATCTAATAAAATTTTACCTTGAGCACTTTCAATTAAGCCCACAATCAAGTAAAAGCTTGTGGTTTTTCCAGCGCCATTAGGGCCTAACAAACCCACAACTTCTCCGGTTTCTAGTTCTAAAGAAACATTTTTGACAACAACCCGAGAGTGGTAACGTTTGGCCAAATTGATAGCATGTAATTTACTCATGAGCCTACAGATTGCAATGGAGCTATTAATATTTGAGTATGCCCTTCTTTTGAGATAGGGGAACCGACAGTTTTCTTTTTAAAGTCATAGTTTATCTGAGGGCCTTTGACGTGATTTTGTCCTTGCACAATTTCGGCATTACCCAAAGCTTCTAACCAATCTTTTTGTGGATAATAATAGATAGTATTTCCGGTGGCAATTAATTTAGGTCGATTAGGAAATATAATTGCGCGATAACGTGCTGGACTACCAGTAGCGATTATTTTGGTGATTTGACCATTTTGGTCAGCATAACTGGTGGCATAGTCCGCTGTGAGTACACCAGACCCTTGAGTCAACTTAATATGCCCCTGATAGATTCCTAATTTTGTCTCATTATTATATGACAAGGTATCAGATTCAAAGTAGATAGTTTGTCCTAAATCTTTTGGATGAGCATAGATAGAATTAATATGAATACTTGTTATTAACAGGACTAGATTTAATAAATAGCCTTTATTTGTTTTAAGTGGTTTTTTTTTCAAGTGAATTTGCATCCACATCTTAAACCTCATTTACTATTTTGCAGGTTTGAGTTGGCCCTTTACTTGAGATAAAAGCTGAATTGTTTGGGTATTAAAATTAGCATGTAACCCTACGGCATGTATCTCTTGATTTATCTGATTTATTATGACTGGTGCGGATGTTTCAGCTGTTTTTTCTTTAAGATGAATATCTAAAGTGGACGTTGTTAGAGTCGATACAACTTTATTATTTGGCCCTTGCTTTTGTTCAAGTTTGACATTATCCCAAAGCTGTAGAAGATCTTTACTCTCTTTTAGTTTGCCATAACGAGATGAAAGTTGCCATGATTCTTTTTTTTTCAAAAATAAAGTAAAAACTGGTGTGGTAAGGGAAATGCTATCGTCTGAAGGATAATGGACTGATAAAGGCGTGTTTAATTGATCATAAAGATTACCTGATTTATCAATATGATAGATTGTGACCTTAGTTGCATAGGCGTCAGGTTGGTTTCCTGTAATGATAGAGTTCGCCGGTCTAGTTAGCTGCAGCCATGTGTACCATGTACCTAATAAAATAAGTGAAATAAGAATAAGATTAATGAATAGTGTTTTAGAAAACATATTATTGAATACTAGCTAAATAAGCAGAATTAAATAAATGTATACTCACAGCAGTTGGATTTTTGGCAAGGCGGTGCGAGAATGAAGCTACCGCGGTGTATTCAAGATACATAAAATTGCGGATCGGTAGACAAAAATTCAAGTGTGAAAAGTATATTAAGTGATCCCCTGACTCAGGATATCATGAATATGCACAACACCGAGAGGTTTTTTTTCCTTGTCTACAATAATTAAAGTAGTTATTTTGCTAGCTTCCATTATTCGTAATGCTTCAGCAGCCAGCCTATCTTTATTAATCGTTTTGCAAGTAGGTGTCATTACTTCATCGACCAGAGTGGTTTGAAGATTTAATCCTTGATCTATGGCTCGTCTAAGATCACCATCAGTAAAAATTCCTAAGAGACGTTGGTGTTTGTCTGTGATTATGGTCATTCCCAGTCTTTTTTGTGAAACCTCAAATAAAGTCTGAACTAAAGAGGTTCCAGATTTTACGATGGGAATAGCTACGCCAGTATGCATAATATCGGCCACTTTTAATAATAAACGTCGACCCAATTGCCCTTTTGGATGAACCTTAGCAAAATCATCACTGTTAAAACCACGCATATTAAGCAAAGCTATAGCGATGGCATCTCCTATGACTAATGCTGCTGTACTACTGCATGTCGGGGCTAATCCTAACGGGCAGGCTTCTTGCTCTATGTTTATATGGATGGTGATGGTTGATTGTTGCGCTAAAGTAGAGAGGGGATTTCCAGTTATCAGTATAAAAGGGATATTAAGCAGTTTGAGTGTGGGAAGAATACTAATGAGTTCATCTGTTTCTCCAGAATGTGAAATAGCAATCACTACATCTTTGGAGTTAATCATTCCTAGATCACCATGATTTGCTTCTGCAGCATGAATAAAAAAGGCGGGACTTCCTGTGCTAGCTAAAGTAGCAGCGATTTTATTACCAATATGGCCTGATTTACCAATTCCAATGACAACGATATGGCCTTGGCAATTTAAAAGTAATTCACAGGTCTGTTCAAAATTTGAGTCAATTTGTTTTAATAAACTCAAAATGGCTTTTCCTTCTGCCTCAATTACTTTTCGAGCTGATTCAGAAAATTTTTTAATATGCATATATATTTTTAACCCTAGAAAAAACTGGAATAAATAAATTATCATTTAAATTCTTGATGCTAAATTTTTATACTTACAGTATTTGAATTTTTGGTAAGGTACCCCGAAAGAAGCAAACCGGAATATAATAAAATACATCGGATTGCGAATTGAGCGGTAACATAGTCAAAAATTAAAGAGTCTATTTGCTTAGTTGGGATTTTCTAAACTTAGCATGCCCGTATTGTTAGCATAAGCAAATAATTCTGCATAACGACCCCAATCAATCACGGTACGTAGCACGCGTTCAGCTTCTTTTTCGCTCAAATAATCTTCTAATTCATTCAAAAAACGTTCTCTAGAAGCACGTTGACCGGTTGTACGTCTTTCTTCTAGAACCTGTCGTATATGCTTTGCTAAAGGTACATAACGTAATAAATGGGCAGCAAAGATTTTTTTTCGCTCTAAAATATCGGCATTTGCAAATAATTTTCCAGCTTCGGTTAGAATTAATTCCCCGTTGTTAACGTGCGCAAAACCTAAAATATCCAATACTTCGGTTAATGGAAATAAATCATCGACATCTAAATGTAGTGATTCAGTAAGCTCAGGTAAACCCACGTGACCTTGATACTCAGATTGATCTAAAGTTTCAAGTAAACCAGTTAACTCTGAAATATCAGCATCGGGAAGACGATAACCTATATCGGTGATGCGAGGTAGCTGTTCTTTGAGCAACAATTTCTTACGCTCATCCATTTGACGCGTAATTAAGGAATATATTTGATCGACATATTTTCGAAATTCAGGATTTTGCTCAGTTCGTGGATAAGATAAATCAATGGTTAATTCTGCTCGGATAGTGCCTGGATCGCTATCAAATACAATGACACGATTAGCGAGCAAAACAGCTTCTTCAATATTGTGCGTTACAAATAAAATTCCACGAGTCCCTGTTTGTTTAGCTTCCCATAAATCAAGCAAATCACTCTTAAGATTATCAGCAGTGAGTACATCTAAGGCTGAAAAAGGTTCATCCATTAGTAGCACATCGGGGTTAATAACAAGAGCGCGTGCAAAACCTACACGTTGACGCATACCACCGGATAATTCTTTGGGATAAGCAGATTCGAATCCATCAAGACCGATAATATCGATAGCTTTTAAAGATCGTGTTCTACGTTCATCGCGAGGGACACGTAATGCTTCAAGGCCTAATTCAACATTTTCTAAAACCGTTAGCCAAGGTAAGAGCGCAAAGTTTTGAAAAACCATTGCCATGCCCTGTACAGGTCCATTTACTACGCGGTCACGATAAGTGACCGTGCCGCTGCTAGGATCAGAAAGGCCAGAAATGATGCGTAATAACGTAGATTTTCCTGAACCGGATTTGCCTAGAAGTGCAACAATCTCATCTTCATAAAGTTGAAAATTAACTTTATCAAGGACTAATAATTCTTGTTGTTCAGCTTTTTTAAAAGATTTGCTGATATCTTTAACAGTAAATATGGGTTTCTTATTCATGATATCCCCCTAGTCTAATCGGTAACGTGATTGAGCTAAATTATATAGTGGGCGCCAAACTAAATGGTTCATAACTAATACAAACACACTCATCATAGCCATTCCAAGTGCCACGCGTGGAAAATCTCCAGCATCAGTCGATTTTGCAATATAAGCACCTAGTCCAGTTGCAGTGAGTGTAGTCGAACCCCAAGTGATTACTTCTGTTAAAATAGTCATGTTCCAACCACCACCAATCGCGGTAATGGTACCTGTGATCCAATGAGGAAAAATTCCAGGTAAAACTAAACGACGCCACCATTGCCAACCTCTAACACCAAAATTACTGGTTGCTTCTTTAAGATCTTCTGGTAAGGCTGCTGTTCCGGCGATAATATTAAATAAAATATACCATTGAGTACCTAGTAATAATAATGGCGTAGACCATATATTGGTATTTAAGTGGTATCTTAAAATCAAAATAACTGCGACTGGAAATAATACATTAGCTGGAAATGCTGCTAAAAATTGTGCAATAGGTTGCACCCACTCTGCAATACGACGATTTAATCCTATAAAAACTCCAATAGGGATCCAAATAATACTGGCTATTAAAATAATGGTAACGATTCTCAATGCGGTTATGCATCCTAAAAAAAGTACATGGATCAATTCATGAGGCGAAATATGCTTTAGAATAAAATGCAATAATAGCCAAAGTGATCCAGCTACCATTAGCATAATCATGCTGTACCAAATAATTTCGATCAATTTATTAGGACTCGATTTTTTTGTTACTTTCTTTTTTATATTTTTTGAAAAAGAAATATTGACTAGGGCATCGCCTAATTTCCCAAAAAACCGACCTAAATATTTTAAAATATAGGTTTGTTGTAATAGCACTATAACCCAGGAACGAGAAACATATTCTTGACTCACTTGTTCAAACGTAAATTTTTTTGACCAATTTAATAAAGGTCTGAAAAGAAGTTGATCATAAAGTAAAATGACAATGAGCATAGTAAAAATAGTGTAAACCACACCCGAAATGCTGGCCTGACTAATAGCCAGTCCTAGATAAGAGCCGACACCAGGTAGTACTATGGTTTGATTGTTGACAGAAATACTTTCCGATGCAATTAGGAAAATCCAGCTGCCCGACATTGACATCATCATATTCCATAGCAATCCGGGCATACTAAAAGGAACGTCAAGACGCCAAAAGCGTTGCCAGGCAGATAAATGAAACATATCAGCAGCTTCTTTTAATTCGGTAGGTACCGAACGTAGGCTTTGATAAAAGCTGAGGGTTATATTCCATACTTGAGCGGTAAAAACTGCAAAAATTGCTGCGGCCTCAGGGCCTAGCCGGCTTCCATGAAATAAAGCAATAAATCCCACTATGGTAATAGATAACAAGCCAATAACAGGTACAGACTGTAAGATATCAATACAAGGGATAATAATACTTGCAGCGCGCTTATTTTTAGCGGCTAAAGTTCCAACAGTAAAGGTAAATAATAAAGAGAATGCCATAGCAGTAAATAAACGCAATATTGTAAATAAGGCATACTTAGGTAACTGATGCGGATCTAAGGATAACGCTAAGGTTTGTCCGATTTGATAGGGAGCAGTCATTTGCTTACCTGCCCAGACAAAGGCTGCAAGCATCCCTAGCACAATAATAAAGGCAACTAAATCCCAGCCATTTGGAAGGATTTTAAATGAATTTCTAAAAGAAAATCGATTGTAGAATATTGACATGGTCTACCCCCATTAAGTTTGGGGGAGGTAGATATTTGACCCCACTAGTTTATATTCTTCACGATTTTTTGTCTTATCAAAAATTCACATGTGAATAAGTTAAGCTAAGGGAGGCATATATTTACCCCCTGAAATTTAGCGGGAGCCTAGTTCGATTTTTTTAATTTGTCAATATGTAAATTTATTGGATTTAATTTTTACAGACTGAACGATAGATCCATCCCAAAATACCTAGTGTTGATAGCGCACCAAATAGATTAGCTAGCAAAGTAAAATGTTCAGGCATAAGACGTAACACATCGGTAGATTCTGCTAAAGTAAAAGGAATCGCTAATACGACCCCCATTAAGCAAGCTCCAGCAACTAAACCACAGGCTAAAGTGAGCCCGCGTTGCCTAGCGATATTGTCGGCCGATTTTTCTGTTTGTATAGGGTGTCTTTTAATCAATGTTCTTTCTACGAAATAGGAAGCGAGTCCGCCCAAAATTAATCCAGATGAGGTATCTAAAGGAAGATAAATACCGATACCAACTGCCAATACAGGCAAACGCATACCGCGTTTTTGCAGTAGTCGGTCGATGATAATACAAAAAATAGCAACAACAAAACCAATACTAATTAAGTTCCATGGTAAATTATGTTTAAATGCGCCAGCAACTAAGCTTGCCATAAGCGTCGCTTGAGGCGCAGATAACATTTGGGCAGGATCCATATGTCGTCCAGGAGGAGAAATGCCGCCAATTCCATAAGCATTAAATAGTAACTCTAAGGTAGGGGCTAAAATTAAAGCCGAAACAACAACACCTAATATTAATATGACTTGTTGCTTCCAAGGTGTTGCTCCTACAATTTGACCTGCTTTTAGGTCTTGAATGGTGTCATTGGTAATGGCACAACTACTACTTACTAGCGTCCCAATAATGATCGCTAGACCCTCCCCCTCAAGTAAATGCTTAGTATCGTGAGTAAAGCCAGGAGCCCAACTAAAAATAGCGATTAACATAAGGGATGCAAACAATAGTACCGAAAGAGAAACCCCGGAAATGGGACTTTGACTACTTCCTACAAGCCCAGCAAAATACCCACATAGTGAGGAAAAAAAGAAGCCAGTGATTAGAATGAAAACAATACCGATAACTAAAGTTATTATTTGGATAGTACTGGTTAACCCTAAGGCAGGATGATCTATAAAACTGAATAAAATATACCCTAATGGTAATATTAAAATACCTAATAAAGCTAAAGTATAGTTAATGGGTATATCACGTTCATGCTTAGGCAAGGAGGTATACCCGCTTTCTTTAATGGTTTTTAACGAGAGGAAAGATGAATGTACACCCTTAATAATAGGTTTAATAAGTAGAACCATCGTCCATAAACCACCTACTAACATTGTGCCTACGCCAATTGGACGTATGCTGGATTGCCAAATGCTAGTGGCTAAACTGCTAGCCGATTGACTAGTAGCTATTGCTAGAGGATGTAAATAACTAAAAATAGGAATTCCAATTATCCATCCAATTGCTACTCCGAGTAATGTACTCAGTGCTACGCCAATACCGACTATATATCCAGCTGCTAATAATGCAGGCTCAAAACCAAATGTAAACCCAAAAATAAATTTATTGTCTGCTTTAAACCATAATGGAAAATTATCTGCGATGATTTGGAAACCCGATTGAAAAAGTGCTACAAAAGCACCTAAAATTCCGCCTTGGACTAGCTCCTTAAGATTTCCTTTGCCCTCTTGACTGATTTTCAAAACTTGACCTATAGCGGTACCTTCTGGAAAGCGTAATGTAGTATCGGCTAATAAAACTCGTCGTAAAGGGATAGAAAATAAGATTCCTAAAATTCCACCAGTTAGAGAAATTATTACAGTTTGCCAATAATCAAAATGTTGCCAGTAGTGAAGAATTATTAAGGCGGGGAGAATAAATGCGGTTCCAGCGACTAGTGCTTCACCCGCAGATGCTCCAGTTTGTACAATATTACTTTCAAGTATCGAGGAGTTTTTAAAAAAACGTAGGATACCCATAGAAAGAATAGCTGCTGGTATAGATGCGGAAATAGTTAAGCCGACTTTCAAGCCTAAATAGGCATTAGCAGCAGCCAGGATGACAGCAAGTAGAATTGCCAATAGAATGGCACGAAAGCTTATTTCAGAGGGTTGTGACGACATGAAATCCGAAGTTTTTTTTAGTAATCATTTTATTTATCACATTGTGTCATAGAGGTCAAAAAATAATGTAAGAAAATGGGAAGTTTTCGGTAATCATAGGAAAAAATTCTGACTTAGTATGAGTTAAGCCAATTTAATATCCTACGGCGGATATTTTCAAGGCCTATCGATTTAGTTGCTGAAAAGATTTGTATTTCACAGGGTTTATTAAGAATAGCCAATTGTTGGGTCGTTAGTTTCAAAGCGTTTACAGCTTGATTTCGTGTCAGTTTATCTGCTTTAGTCAGAAGAATATATGCTGGTATGTGATAATGTGCGGCCCACGCTAGCATAGCTTGATCTCTATCCTTGAGTGGATGGCGGATATCCATGGTGATGATGAGACCTTTTAAAGATCTCCTTATTTTTAGATAAGTGGCAATAGTTTTCTCCCAGTCTGATTTTTTATCATTAGGGACGTTTGCAAAGCCATAACCCGGAAGATCGACTAAACGTAGATGCTCATTGATTTGAAAAAAATTTAATAATTGAGTGCGTCCTGGAGTTTTACTGGTTTTGGCTAAGCCTTTTTTTCCAGTAATTGAGTTAATGGCTGAAGATTTTCCAGAATTGGAACGGCCGATAAATGCAACTTCTGCGCCTTGGTCTGCGGGCAGTTGGTCTAATTGAGCTACGCTTTTTAAGAAGACAGTAAGTGGAAAGATATGGGAGCTCAAGGTTATCTTCCGCTTAATTAAAAAAAGAAAAATTCCCTGGCCTTTATGTTATTTTTATAGTTTATCAAAGCCTGTCGAGACTATAAACTAAATAATATCGTTTAGCAATATCACATTTTTTCCCTAGGGACCATAAAAGTTTTCATATGCTTGATTACAAAAAATATTTTTCTTTATATACTCTTCGAATTTGAAATTTTGTCTGTGTTGTCGTTTAACTCACAATTCTTATGTATAACATATACACTCCAGTTACTTCACAACGCGGTCTACTCTCAAAAAATACAATGGCTGCTTTTATATTCTGTTTTTTGCTAGGTTTCTCTCCGAGTGATGCTCAAATAGTTGAAAAAAAATTCAATGACATTATCGTTGGGTGTGAGCGTTGTCATGGAACCCAAGGAAATTCCACGATCCATGAAAATTGCCCAAAATTGGCAGGTCAGAATGTTAATTATTTAATGAAGCAAATGCAGGATTTTCAACCGAATATGCAACATGGACGTGATAATCCAATAATGAATTCATTAATTGTTGCATTGTCGGAAAAAGAAAGAATCAAAATAGCAAATTATTATGCCAATTTATTAGGGACTATTGACACCGCACAGGCTAATTTACTTTCTTTGGGGCAGAAAATTTATCGTGGTGGAGATGTAAAAGGAGTGCCAGCCTGCTTGGCCTGTCATGGCCCTGCGGGCTTAGGAAATCCGCCGGCCGGATTTCCTCGGTTAAGCGGGCAACATGCTCGATATATTGCTGCACAATTAAAAGCATTTCGTGATGGGAAGCGCAATAATGATAAGCACCAGATGATGCCAATAATTAGCAAAAAAATGGATGATACAGAAATTATCGCAGTATCGAATTATATTTCAGGTTTATATTCTTAGGTCCTGTCCCTAAAGTACCTTGTGCCATCTACTCTATTAAAAACAATTCAGCAATAGTTCAAATCAAGATAGGAAAACCTTAAAAAATTGGCTCCAAACTTAGCTACTAAATTAGAAGCCTTAGTTAAGTTTAAATCTCGTCAGAAAGAGATTGAGCGGGATCTTTAACAAATAGTTGAACGTACTACGCTAGTGAAGGTAATTATGAGCCATTAGAAGGTAAAATGATTAAATTCACTTAGTTAAAAATTAACTTAATAAAATTTAATTTTCTCTAAATTATATCTATTAAATTCTAAAAAAATAAATTATAATCTAAGTAAAAATATGAATAAAATAATAAATGGAATTTTATGTTAAAAGCATATCTAGTGACCCTCCTTTTTTATTTTTTAAAACTATTGGCCAGACTAATTTTTATTTTATTTATAGAAATTAAATGTTTTTTTAAAAATTTAAATAGTACAAATGATTAGTTTAGTTTTATCATAAAAAGGAGAATAAATATGAAAAGGATTGTCGCAATTTTTGGTTACAATAACACTAGGTTATATGATGTAAAAAAGATAAAAAATATCCTTAAAAAGCAACAAATCGATGTTATGCTTTGTAAAGAAGGAATTACGAGTGAAGATAAAGCAGTATCTCAATATTGTTTTGATACAAAATTACATGGAACTCCTGAAGAAATTAAGCAAGCTTACTCTTGTTTAGAAAGTTGGGTTGCTTCACAAGACATTCAAATAGTTGGAATATTACCTTTTTCTGACAAAGGTGTATTATTAGCATCTTATGTAGCAGAAAAATTAGATTTAATTTCTGATGATTATATCACAGCGGTTACGGGCTTAGATAAATTTAAATTTAGAACAATGGAAGTTACTGCATCTACGCCAGTTTGGTATAAAAAACCAAAATTTCAAGAAGTCAAACAAATTACTGACATCATTAGATTTTATAGCCTGTTGGCAGCACCCGTATATGTTAAGCCCACTCAAGAAGGAAATAGCAGAGGTGGATTTTTAGTTAAATCTGCTGATGATATAGAGAATGCTTTTCAAAATGTAGAACCCTACGTAAGTGATGGTGCAATTGTAGAGGAATGCGCTATAGATGCACGCGAGTTTAGTTTCGATACAATTGCAGGGAAATGTTGGATAACAGAAAAAGAAACTACCATAGGTCACTATAAGGCAGAGATACAACAGATACTACCGGCTCCCTTGACACAAAAGGAATATGACAAATTAATTGAAGCAGGTAGGTTAGTAGCAGATATAAGCGGATCAAAAGGAGGTGCTGCGCATAACGAATTATTTTTATTTTCTGATGCTACAATTATGACGGTAGAACCTAATAGGAGGCCTGCTGGTATGCATATATGGGATATGGCTGAGCATGCTTTTGCTAATTTTAAACCATTTGAAATTTGGATAAATTGGGCTATCGGAAAGCAACCTGTTGATTCTGAAGTTTTAGAAGCACAACAGTATGTTGGTATTAGAATGATACAAGCTTCTGCTGATGGAGATATCATAGAAATAAATAGCGAAGATATTAATGCAATTAAAGTCGGCTTCAATGAAATTATTGAGATAAATATATCAAAAAAATTAAATGAGACTGTTTATGCTAATCCTAGAGATAATGCAGATTTTTTAGGCTATATTATTGCTAAGCATAAAGATCCTGATAGATTAAAAGGCTTACTTAACAGTTTATGTAGTCGAGTCGGTAAAGCTATTAAAGTTAAATCATTGAGTGAAGAAAAGCCAGATTATAGGATCATAAAAAAAATTCGAGAAGAAGCTAAAAAAGAGAAAGTTATAACGCTAGACTGTTCATATATGAAACCGTTGATAGAAGAATGGTGGAATAAATCAAATCGTGACATAAAAAATATAGAAACTAAAGAACAGTTAAAAGATTTATTGATAGACAAATTCAAAAATGAAGAGCAACTTAAATTAAGCAGGATAGGTGTAAAAGAATATTATATATCTGCCATATTTATGGTGGGTTTGTTTTCAAAAGATGATCCAGATCTAGCCTATATCGTTCATGAAGCTCTATCTGATCTATCACAAATAAATGATATAAAGTATCTATATGAAGATCATAAAAAAATATTTATAAAGCCAGAAGGTTTTAAAATAGACGATTGGGGAAATGGAGCAGGTGCTATTAGCCCACATTGTGATGATTTATATGAGGATACTGACACAGATTTATTATCGTTAACAATCTGCAGGGATAAATTAAAAGTTTCAACGTTACTTTTTATGGCGGATCAAATATTTAAAAATTTATCTGACAGTGAAATGGATAGATTAACCAAGATGATACCTTTATTTTCTTCTGGAAAAAATGTCAAGGATATAGTTATAGAAAAAAAACGTCCCGTCTTGTCATGTAAAAACAATAGTTTTTTTATGGCATTCGATTATAGGGTTGATGAAAATAAAGGAGATCGTATGCGAGTCGAAGACGAGCAGGATTTAGCTATATTGAGAAAAATAAAAACATTTCTAACATCGGATAATGCTTTAAGAGCCGAATCAGAAGTAGGTAATTTTGTAATTTTATCGAACACTAAAGTATTGCATGCTAGAGAAGCAATAAATGCCGTTAAAGAATTATGCACATTAGATTTAGATACCACACCCCGACTTCTTTTTAGGAGCAAGGGTCCTAGGTTATAAGTTTAACAATCGAATAGTAAAAGAATAAATTTAGGGGTGTTAATATGGAAAATGATAGATTAATTGAAAGAAATGATAATAATGTAGATGTTTACCCTAAATTTGAAATAGCTTTAGATATATTTTTATTTTTACTAGCCTCATGGTCTGAACTTGGATATGCAGTTTTTACTGGCTCTTCTGTTTCTGAGTCTGTTTTGGATCCGCTTAAAAGATATTTATACCCTTTATTAGCTCCTGAGGCATCTAATACGGTAACTAAATATTTAAATATAACATCTGGAGCACTTAGCTTTACGGATGCTAGCCTAACTATTGCAACAATACTTGATATAAGATCAAAAAGAGAAAAATTTATAGAAGAAATAAAGAAAGGATTTAATCAGATTAAATATGGAGAAATTAAAAAAATCCCTTTCTTATTAAATTCGTTAGTATTTACTTCTTCCTTTGTCATTATATCTTTATCTCCATGGACCGGGCTTAAAATGAAAAATTTTAATGATGATTTTTCTTTTCCGGCTGGTATAAGTATGTTTTTGGGGCAAATGACGGTAGTTTTATTGCAATATGCTGGTTATATCTTTGCTACACCTAAGACTATGGTAGATTTTTTAAGCTTATCGCAAGAAGATAAAAAAAACGTATTTCATAATATTTTTTGTACTAAAAAGGGATTTAGTTTTTCTTTACGGAGTTTATCTAATGCAGTAACGATGGGATTACGCTTTCATGGTATTAGTTTATTTACTAATAAATTTTTATTTGGTGACAGCGAATTTAGAACATTTTATTCGATAATTGCTCCGGTATCAGTGGTTTATAGAGTGTTAACGACACAATCACTTAAGGATTATAGAGATACTTTTAAGGAAAATAATGGCCCCCAACTGCAAATTTTAGATACTGATGAGGCCGTAAATAAATGTAGAGGGTTGCTGCTAGTAGTATTGGCTGGCTTAATTGGAATGACATTTTTATTAAGAACATTTTCCACACCCGTATTATATACAGGACCTATAGAAAATCCCGAAAATAACTATGACATTAAGGATACTATTTTTGGGTGCTTTGGCTTGCTATTCGGCGCATTTGCTTCTTTTCAATATTGTAAATTCATGTGGAGCTTAGGTAAAGAGGCGACCACAAATATTTCAAATCATAGGTTTTTTAGGTCAACCCGCCTGCCTACGATTGCTGCCAGTGTTAATACTAGTACTCAAGCTTTTTATGGCAGCATAGAAGAGGATACGGAAAGTCTTTTATCTCAGGCTAATTTGAGAAGTAGGCTTCGCCCTTAATCTCAATGTTTTTTTTTGTTATCGAAACATAAATTTTACTTGGTTTCTGTAAATTCGAACCTTGTTCTATAATATAATTAGATTCTAATTCTCCTTGGCTTTTGCTTATCAGTTGACATAAGGTTGCTGCTGCAACACCAGTAGCAATATCTTCTTGATGGCTAAATAATGGATTAAAGCTACGCCCGACATAACTAGAGTTTGTGTTTTCTGTGTCTTTAGAATAAGCATAAATCCCATTAACAGAATGATTTTTGCACCAGCAAGTAATTAAATCCAGATTGGGTACCATATCAAATAAAATATTTCTATTAGTAATAGGAACTAATAGCTTTGGGCTTCCTATAGAGGCAACTGCACAGGGTAAATGGGCGTTTAAAGACGTTTTATCGATAACTAACAGTTTACTAATAATATCAAGCTCAATTTTGGTATCTATTATTTTTCCGTTATTTACAATAGATATTGAGATTAAATTATCATCACACGCTATATTAAGATTGATTTTTGTTTGATAAGTTTTTATATTAAAAGATTTCCCATAATCTGATTTAAAAAGATAATACGCTGCGCCTAAAGCACCATGACAACAAAGAGGAAGCTCTCCTTTGGTAGCAAAAAATCGGAGTAAGTATTGATTTTTATCCGGAATGATAAAAACAGTTTCAGGTAGATCCAAAAAAGTTGCTTTAATTTGCATTTTTTCAGCAGTTAAATTATTAGCATTATCTATTATCGCGCAGGGATTCCCACCCTTATTGTTTATTGAGAATACATTAACAATTTTAACGTCCATGAAATTGATTACTTCCTTATATAACAAAATTCAGATATTTTTTAGAACAATTTCAAGTACTCTATTTACTCATTGATTATACAAAGATTACAAGAAAAAAAGACCAATAACGTAAAAATTTTTCATTAATTTTTTTCTATGTTATTTTAAAGTTTTTTTTGAAAATAAATAGACCTGTTTTAATCGGTTGGTTGTCTTGAAACCGGCCTACTACTCTGGCATAGCTTAATAGTTGTAAGTGGTTTTTTCTTGCTAATTCTTTTATATAAACTTCCGAATGTTGATATCGGCCATTGGTTTGTAAAGTATATGAAGAAATGCTTTCATCACCAAGTTCAACCGACAAGGCTAATAGACCATTTTTAGTTAAACAAAATATGATGTTAGTAAAAAATTCACTAAGATCTCCAAAATAGACTAAGGTATCTATACACAAAATAAGGTCATAAAGTTTTTTTAATTCAACTAAACTTCTTAAGATATCTTTTTCTATTAAGGTATCATAACAGGCTTTTTCTTTTGCTTTAATAAGCATATTACCTGAAATATCTATACCCGTTATTTTTTTTGCGATATCAGTAAAACATTGGCCACTAAGACCAGTACCACACCCAAGATCAAGTAAATTATATTTTTTTTTCTTCAACAAAGGTTTTAATTGTTCAAGCAATAACTCTGGTGTTTTATACTGTAAAACGTTTTGTAAATGCTTATCAAACTGACAAGCATAGTTATCGAATAAATTCTTAATATACTCTAAGGGGGCACGCTCAGGTATAAATTGTTGAGTAAGTGCACTGATCATATAATTAGCGATAGCGTGTTTGTCGTTTAAATTTAAAATGATCTGATAATGAGTTAAAGCGGAATTAATGTCTTTTAATTTTAGATAAATGGCAGCAAGATTACAATGAGCATCTATTTTTTTAGCGTCAATAGTCAAAATCTTTTTTAGATCATGTATAGCTTCATTTAAATGCCCCGTCAACATTAGGCTATGTGCACGATTAAAAAGCGCGTCAACATCTAATGGTTCTAAGTTAAGATATAAAGAATAATGCCATATAGCTTCTTTAAATTGATTTGTTTGCAGTAAAATGTTAGCGAGATTATTTCTTGTCGTTTTATGTTTAGGATCAATAGTTAGGGCACGTTTAAAAAAATCAATAGCTACATCCAACTGTTCTTTTTTTAACATTAAGGCAGCAAAATTATTTAATAACTCTACTGAATTTGGATTCAGATCAAGAATTTTTTGATAGTGATAATGAACTTTTTCTAAAGCTTGATCTTGCCAATAAATATTGGCAAGTTGCCAATGTCCTTGAATAGAATTTGGATGCAAGCTTAATACATTTCTGAATTGCATTATTGCAGCATTTTTTTCTTGTTGCGCTAAAAATACTAAACCTAAATTAAAATGTGCATCAAGATAGTCTGGTTTTAAATCAATGGCTTTTACAAAATGTTGCCGAGCTGAATTTAATTGATTTAGTTTATAATATAAACCAGCTAAATTATTATGAACTTCAGCGTAATGTGGACTCAAGCGCAAAGCAGCTTGATAGTGTGTTAATGCGAATTCAAATTGATTAATTCTTTTAAAGACGTTTGCTAAATGCAGATGAAAACGTGCTGAATTAGGTTGGATAGATAAAGCTTTTTGTATCCATGCAATAGCGGTGTCCCATTGTTGTAGTTCAGTGGCAAGCATCCCTAAAGCATGAATAGCTTCTATATGATCGGGTTGTAAGTTTAATATATACTCATAGACATCTTTAGCATATTTTATATCGCCTGTTTGATGGGCATGCAAAGCTTGCTGAAAAAAAACCTCAATGGATGGGTTTTCAGCATGAGGTAATTGCTCGGATTCATGGCTGATTTGTACGTTCCGCTGGTTTTCGAAAATAGAAGCCGTATTGTCATCATTCATGACTTAGGCTCAATAAAAAAGAGCAGCTTTCCTTGCTTAATCAATAAATCATCCCAGGTTAAGGTATCAAATGCTAACGAAATTACACCTGCTGTAGGCAAAATGATTGATTTTGTGGTAGGGCACAGCCTATGGGCCAAGCTAGTCAATGTAGGGTTATGGCCAACTATGAAAGCATGCTGAGATAAATTCAGTGATAAAAATGATTTTAAAATATCTTCGATATTGCTTGAGTAGAGTATTGGATTAATTTTAATGAGTTTTGGGTTTATTTCTAATTTTTCACAAAGAAGTTGAGCTGTTTGTATGGCTCGCCTAGCTGAACTACAGAGTAAAAAATCTGGTATGCATTTTTTTTCTTTTAATTGCTTTGCGATATTCTCAATTTGATGAAGACCTCTTTGAGTAAGAATACGATCTTTATCACTTTCAAAAATTTGTTGTGGATTTGTTTCGGCATGTCGAATCAGCGTCAAATTTTTCATAGATTCAATAGACTACTTGTTCAACCTGCGTGATAGGCTTGATTTCATCGTTAAACGCTAGTCTACGGCTCTTATTTACCCATGTAAACTCCGGTCCTCGACTATACGTTTGCCTCGAATCAAGTCCATCACTGAGTTATGCAAGAGGTCTGATTTTTATTAGGTAGCGATAGTTAACCATTTTAATTGCTATATCGACGACGATGATAGACGCCATCTTTAAAATTATCAAAAAAGTAATCTAATTCAGGGTGTTCAACGGGATCCAGTGTATCATCCTTAACTAGATTTATTTCGGCTGCATAAGCATGATGAACAGAACCATGAACTAAAATATGGTACCAGGGTTGGTTTTTAGGTGGATTTCCTGGGGCGTTTTTGCTATACCAAGCATCATCTCCTTGAAAGCCAGCATCAGCGTCAACAATGACACCACGGTAGCCAAATAAACTATGCTGGACAATTTCTCCTATCCCGAAACGTGCTTTTATAGGTTCCATCATTGCTTAAATCCTAGCTGATATTTTGATAAGTTGCTATGACGGGGACGTGATCCGATGGTTTTTCCCACAGTCGTATCTCTTTATCAATTTCACAAGCAATACATTGGGAAATTAAGGCATCGCTACTCAATATGTGATCAATACGTAAACCCTGATTTCGCCGAAAAGCTCCGGCTCGGTAATCCCACCAAGTAAAATGGCCAGATTCTTTATTAAATAATCGAAAATTGTCTTTAAATCCTAAAGCCAATATTTCTTTCAAAGCTTGACGTTCCTCGGGACTAACTAATACTTTACCTTGCCAAATTTGTGGATCATGAACATCTTTATCTTCCGGGGCGATATTAAAGTCTCCAAGTACGATTAAATGAGGATGGCGGCTTAATTCTTGTTGTAAATAGATTTTTAATTGCTTTAACCATCGTAATTTATAAATAAATTTTTCAGAATCTAAATTTGAACCATTAGGCACATAAATATTCACTATACGCAAAAATCCTATATTGACAACTAATATGCGCCGTTGAGTGTCATCAAAATCCGGTAGAAAAGTCACTTCATTTTGCATGGGAATACGACTAATGAAAGCAACCCCATTATAGGTTTTTTGTCCACTATATAAGACATGGTAACCCGCTTTTTTGAATGGTTCTTCAGGAAAATGTTGATTTTCGACTTTTGTCTCCTGCACTGCAAGTAAGTGAGGTTGATGTGAGGTTAACCAAGCTAAAACATGTTCTAAACGGACGCGTAGTGAATTAACATTCCAAGTCGCAATTTTAAATATACTCTGCGCACTTAAATTTTTCTCTGTGTTGCCGCTCAGCTCGCAATCCTCATGTATCTCAATACACTCCGGTTGCTTCGTTTTCGCTGCGCCTTGACAAAAATCCAATTGCTGTGAGTATATAGTTTTGTTCATTTATAATAGAAAATTTTAATCTCTGTGATGAAGCTTTCTGATGCTATAATTTTTTTTAACTTGGTTTCTAAATCACTTTGATTGCAGAAAACAATGGGTAATTTCAATTCAATAGTGATTTTACCGTCTAAATAATGAAAGGCAGCGGTTTTAATGGCTATTTCGGGAAGTAAATCATGCCAATGTTTCTTTAGAATATTTTGTAATGTAACTCGATTCGGTAAATTATAAGAGGGGTTAATTAATTCATCATCTTCGGTGTCAATATGAACGGTAACATCTGTAATATCTGGAAATGATGCAATTAAACGGTTATCGACTTCTTGACCGATATAATGTCCTTCTGAAACACTAATGAATGGATCAACTAAAACGTGAACATCGCAAAAGATGGATCCCGCAATTGAGCGTGTACGTAGTTGATGAATGGCTTTTACGCCAGGGATTTCTTTTATAAATAATTTAATTTTTTCAGTTTCTTCTATACTAAGAGCGGTATCAACTAACTCACGAATACTATGCCAGCCAAAATCCCAGGCTATTTTTAAAATCATTAACCCAACAACAATAGCCGCAACCGCATCCAATTTAGGAAAACCTAGCCAAGCGCCAATCACACCTAAAGCAACAGCAATAGAAGAGAAAGAATCACTACGATGATGCCAGGCATTAGTCATTAAGAGCCTAGATTTAATTCTGTTTGCAATGTGCTTAGTCCAAAAATACAGTAGCTCATTGAGCACAACTGAGCTAAGCGCAATCCATAAAACAATTTGAGAAGGCACAATATTGACATGAACAGCAGCAATAGTAATAAAAGCATTAATAATAATAGCAAAAGCGGCCAAAGCTAAAATTAATGCTAAAAAAACAGTAGCGGCTGTTTCGATCCGGCCATGTCCATAAGGATGATCTTCATCAGCTGCTTTATTGCCAAATTTTGCCGCAATAATAACGACGCTATCAACAATTAAATCAGATAGAGAGTGAATTCCATCGGCTAGTAAGCCATGAGAATGACCAATAATCCCAAAAATTATTTTCAATCCGGCTAATAAGATGTTTTTTAATCCGCCGCATAAAGCAATAAAGCGGGTTTGCTGATAGCGAGAAGTTTTCACTTAACAAATACCTATTTGTATCGCCATGAAAATCTCTCGACATTGTGCGCTACTGGATAGTAAATGATGACCATGGATACGACACCAGGCTGAAATATCAGAGAGACTCCCTTTATCAGTACATACAATTTCTAAAATATCGCCGGGTTTTAATGTTTTTACGCACTCTTGTACTTTAATAACGGGTAAAGGACAGAGTAGACGTCGAGCATCTAATTGATGAGTCATAATGATTAGCTTTTTATAGATAGTCTAAAGTCATAGTTTATTTGCTGCGTGTGGCAATCCAGAAAATACCGATTAGCCAGAAATATACCATTCTTTAGGGATTTGATCTGCAGTAAATGGGTTAACTTGTACAGTTTGTATTGAACCACTTAATGAGTTAATTTCCATAGTCACCTTATCATTGGACTTAGCATCGCTAAAGCGAGCGGCGATTTGTGCGGCATAATGGATATATTCAGCAGTAATTTTACCATCAATTAAGCTTAAAGGGCCTAAATGGCTAATAGGCTTTATGGCCGTATATTGATGTTGATAGGTTTCAAGAAAATGATTTTCACCTTCATCTCGGCCAATAATGAGCTTAAAATCAGGATGGGGACGTATATGTCGACCTACCTTAAGTAGGATAATATCATCAAATTCATAGTCTTTTTCCCCGCGGTGTTGCCAAAGATCTTTAAGTTTTTGTGTGTAATGACCATTTGTTAAAAAACAACAACCTCCGGCTGGTTGCGCATATTCTTGAAAACCCAATGTTTTCGCTAAATCGAATTGTGGACCACGACTACGACCTGAAAATCCATGAAGTTTCTCACGATCTACCCACCCTTCACGTTCTACTAAAGTGGGAGCTAATAATTTAGCACAAAGTGGTCGTAATAAAATATCCTCCGTTTTAGATTCAACTGTCACTATAGGCATATTTTTTTTAAGTTGAGATTTTGGGCGTTGACCAATGACTTCACCGGTAATGATGAAATCAAATTGATATTGCTCCATCCATTGTTTAGCTTTACTAATCATGAAAATTTTACAATCGAGACAAGGATTGAGGTGGGCGCCATAACCGTGCTTTGGATTTAAAACTATTTGTTTATATTCTTGAATAATATCGATGATATGTAATTTAATTCCTAATTGTTCGGCAGCCCATAAAGCATTGTTACGTTTGGGTTTTGTTTGTTGAGGATTAGAATTACGAATGGCTTGTGTATGACCTTCAATACAGAATCCAGTATAAAAATTAATACCCTCGACATAAATCCCTTGTTCTTGGATAACACGGACGGCAAGCATAGAATCTAAGCCACCAGAAATAAGAGCAACTGCTTTTTTCATATGAGCTATTTAAAAATTAAATTCAAAATGAACTTGTTGATTCAGTAAGTTATCTCGACATTTACTTAAATCCTTGTTAATCGAATTTTCAACGCCTGCTGAGGTCGTGGAAGGGCCCCGAATGGGACCAAATCCGGCGGGCATTATACTCGCAGGAGTCTTAGCTTTTCCCGGAATAATTTTAAAAGAAAATGGTTCGCTATTAAACGATATTAACTTATCGGGGTCTAAATTTGAATCACAAGCCGAAAAAAGTAATGAAAAAAAAAGTAATAAAAATTTACTTTGGTCCATTAATACACCTTTGGTACTTGTATAGCGCGTAGCAAAATCTAATTTTTTCTATATATTTTTCATATGGAAAATGATGAATTATAAAATTCATCTATCGTTTTAACTAAACGTTGACAAATTTCATCCGCTTCAGCTTCTTGTAAAATTAAAGCAGGTAAAAGCCGGATGGTATTATTAGAAACAACATTAAAAAGTAAACGGTGTTTTAATCCAATTTTTGGGATACTACGACATTCAGCATCGAGTTCAATACCTATCATAAGTCCTTGTCCCTTTATAGCAACGATATGTGGATGCTTAACAAAAATATCTTGTAATTTTGCTAACAAATAAGCCCCAATTTTTTTTACATGCGCAGACAAATTTTCTTTTTCTAAAGTATTAATAACCGTGATTGCGACAGCACAAGCTAACGCACTGCCAGCAAAAGTAGAGCCGTGTTTGCCAATAGGAAAAATATTGTTAGCTTTGCCGCGAGAACAATAGGCTCCAATAGGAAAACCATTACCTAAGGTTTTTGCGATAGTAATGATATCAGGTAAAATATTATAGGTTTGATAAGCAAACCAAGGTCCAGTACGACAAAGACCGGTTTGTATCTCATCGAGTATCATTAGCCAATCGTATTGATCGCAATAATTGCGGATAGCTTTTAAAAAACTAGCCGTAGCTATTTTAATTCCACCATCTCCTTGAATGGGTTCTAACATAATAGCAACTACATTTTTTTTATGTTGTTTTATGGCATTTTCCAATGCAGCAATGTCATTAAATGGGATGTGAATAAAACGCTTTAATAAAGGTTCAAATCCAATTTGTAAGCGTTCACTGCCAGAGAGGCTGAGAGTTGCCATAGTTCTGCCATGAAAGGCGTTTCTCATGGCAATAATGATGGGTTGTTCGATTCCTTTTTTGCGCGCATAAAGTCGCGTCATTTTGATAGCTGCTTCGTTAGATTCTGCACCTGAATTAGAAAAAAAAACTTGATCCATTCCTGATACACGTACCAAAGCTGAGGCTAATATTTCTTGTTCTGGAATATGATAAGTATTGGAAGTGTGAATTAATTTTGCTGCTTGATTGCAAATCGTTTCGGTGATGGCTGGATGGGCATGGCCTAAGCCGCATACCGCGATACCCGCTAAAGCGTCTAAATATTTTTCTCCTTGAATGTCGGTAAGCCAAACTCCTGAACCTTTTTCAAAGGCAACAGGTAGTCGATTTGGGTAAATAGGCATCAAGGCAGTCATAGTTATTTTCTCTATTGAGTTATTATTCTTCAAAATTCTTTGCAATAAAATCCCAATTTACTACTTCCCAAAATTTTTCAAGATATTTTGGGCGAGCGTTACGATAGTCAATATAGTAAGCATGCTCCCATACATCACAGGTAAATAAGCATGATTTCCCATCACGCATCGGGGTTTCAGCATTACGGGTGGTTACTATCTTCAAGTCTTGAGCATCTTTTATTAACCAGGCCCATCCTGAACCGAATTGAGCAATAGCAGCCTTAACAAAATTCTCCTTAAATTTGTCGACAGATCCAAAGGATTGGTTAATTGCCTTTTCTAATAAAGGCGCTTTTAACTTGTTTTTAGATACTTCTGCTGTCATACAATGCCAATAAAAGGTATGATTCCAGACTTGGGCGGCGTTATTAAAAATGGGGCCTTCTGGAGCTTTTTTAATAATATTTTCCAAGGATAAAGCTTCAAACTCCGTGCCTGGAATTAATTCATTAAGTTTGTCGACATAAGCTTTATGGTGTTTCCCATAATGATATTCTAAGGTTTCCTTTGAAATAATGGGTGCCAGAGCATCTAAGGCATAGGGTAATGGGGGTAACTCATGTTTCATGGAAGTGTCCTATTTTTATCGATTTGCTAAAATTGCTTGTACCAGTTTAAAATCCAGAAAAAGATAAGGCAAGTTCAAATGCAGTATATGGTAAATTTTTTTTGTTCGTAGTTTATAAAGAAATCTAAGCAGCTAAACAACAAAAAATTCAAGTTGTGAGGAGTATATAAGTGAGGAAAATAAATGTCTATTATTGAAATGAATACACTAGAAACAATCAAGCAACAAATTGCGAAATATCCTTTGATTCTCTATATGAAAGGAACTCCGGAAAAGCCCTGTTGCGGTTTTTCGGCTCGAGTGGTACAAGTACTAAAAGCATGCCGCGTAAAATTTGCACATGTTAACGTGCTGGAAAAGAGTGATATACGTCGAGATCTACCAAAATTTTCTAATTGGCCAACTTTTCCACAACTTTATTATAAAGGGGAATTAATAGGTGGATGCGATATAGTTGAACAGCTTTACAAAACTGGCGAGCTACAAAAAAAATTATCAGAAACTTGATTTAAATTGATTTAGCATCTATTTTCCTTTAATTGGTAAGTTTTCTTTATAGGCTAGGGTAGTATGGCTTATTTTATAATGAAACCATTGACATAAGTCATGGTGTTAGGTATAAAATGCAATAGCTATCGAGTCTTTTCAAGAAAAGCTATTTTCAGCACTAATAACAAAGTCTTGTACCTTCCAAATCGCTGAAATTTAAAAAAATAAATATAATATCTGTAAAACGGTTCTGGTAAACCGCTAAGCAAGTCTCCGTTTAGAGTTTGCGAAACTGTAAGTAAGTAAATTTACAGCGGTGCCAAGACCAGGGTTGTTTAATTTTCGCCGATATCGCTTATATAAAGCAGGAATGGAAATTAAACAGCCTTGGTAGGAAATAACAAGGGATAAATATAAATAAATTGTTTTTTGAATTATTTTTATGAACGTAGCATATTCCAACTTTTATCGGTGTGTTACGGACATGAAATTAAAGAAGTAATAGATTTTTGTAAAACTAATTTTTTTGTTTGAGTCGGTAAACTAGTTTGCCGATGAGAGAGCAAAAAATCTAGCTTTCAAACAATCTAATGTTGAGTTAACAACCTATTAAGGAGATGGATGAGTATGAAACTCAAAGCGATTGTTGCTTCACTCGTAACATTGGGGCTTAGCGGTCCTGTATTGGCGATGCAGCCGTATATGATGGATACATCCTATCAAATGGATGTGATGCGTTATCAAGTCAATAAAC
>JBARFJ010000012.1:0-58423 GCA_049797115.1 Candidatus Aquirickettsiella sp.
GTATGGAGTAAATGCATAAGCATATTTTGTTTAGTCAGATCCAGCTCTGCAAATAAATCATCAAATAAATAAATACACGATTTTGTCGTTACGTTTTTTAATAATATGCCTTGCGCCAACTGCAATGCACATGTTAATAGTTTTTGTTCGCCCCGTGATAACACTTCATGGACAGGATGTCCATTTAACTTTATTAATAAATCCGCACTGTGTGGACCAAATTGTGTATAAGCTAGTTTGTAATCTCGACTTATTGAACTGGTTAAAATTGAACCTAAACTAATTTTTTTTTCCCAACCCTGATAAAAATCTATGCTTAATCCTTGTAAAGTAAGTAATTTTCTCATTAACTCAGTTATTAAAGGATTTAATTGTTGTATGTAGTTTTCTCGTAATAGTGTTATTTCGTTAGCAGCCTCTATTAATTCTACGTCCCACACCTTAATTTGATTGATTGGAACTTGTTGTTGTAAAGCTGCATTACGTTGTTTTAACACTTGCTGAAATCGTTGCCAAATCTGAAAAAATTGAGGTTCCACGTGAAACACACCCCAATCGATAAACTGTCTACGCGCCCTAGGTCCTCCACTTAATAATTGATAACTGTTAGGATTAATCAGTTGTAATGGTAATAATTTAGCCAATTCGCTAACAGAATTAATATTATTGCCAATTTTAATCTTTGTTTTTCCTTGACGTATTTTTTCAAGGCCCAAAGTTGTGGAACGTTGCCCTAAGATAACTGAAAATAAATTGAAACTTTTTGCATCATATTGAATTGCTCGACTAGCCAAACTACTTCGAAAAGAACGACCTAGGCTTAAAAAATAAATGGCTTCAAGTAAACTAGACTTACCGCTCCCATTAGGTCCATAAATAAAGTTAAAACAGGGAGAAAACTCAAGATCTAATTCAGCAAGATTTCGAAAAGAATTTGCTTTCAAACGCACCAATTGCATAGGACATTACAAACGCATAGGCATAATGACATACACACTAGCGTCTTTTTCTTTAGCCTCAAGTCTTACACTCGTTTCTGTAGATGTTAATGTAATTTTAACCAACCCAGGTGGTAAACTATTTAATACATCCATAAGATAGCTAATATTAAAGGCTATGCTTATATCCTCACCTCGATAAGATACATCAAGGTGATCTTCGGCTTCCTCTTGCTCAAGATTATTAGCAAAAATGCGCAATAGATCATTTTTTAACTCTAAACAAACACTTTTATGTTTATCATTCGACAAAACACCCACTCGTGATAGAGAAGCTTTGAACAAATCTCGGTCAATTTCTAGAATTTTGTCACCACTTTGTGGAATAACCCTATCATAATCAGGAAAAGTGCCATCGATCAGTTTAGATGTAAATGTATAATCCTGCATATGGACTCTTAACTGGTTCTTAGTTAGGAAAATAGTTAAGCTATCGTTTTCTTCGTCACTTAATAAACGCGAAAGCTCATAAATAGCTTTTCTAGGCACTATAATTTGATTATTATCTATCGTTATATTTGCTTCTTTTACGTTCAATGCTAACCGATGGCCATCCGTTGCTACAGCCCTTAAACTTCCCTGACCTAATTCCCATAGCATTCCATTTAAATAGTAACGTACATCCTGTTGAGCCATAGCAAAATTAGTCGATTCGATCAAAGATCGTAAACCTTTCTGCGATAAAACAAACTCTAACTGTTCAGAATGGTCTAAGGCTTCACTCATTGGAAAATCTGTTGCTGGTAAAGTAGATAAATTAAATCGACTACGGCCACATTGAAGGTATAATTTATCGCCTTTTTGTTGAAATTTTAGTTCACTATCTTCAGGTAAACTTCGACAAATATCCATTAGTTTTCTAGCCGGTGCAGTAGTTGTCCCAGATTTACCTGATTTTTCTAAAGTAACACGGCCCGCTAATTCTACTTCCATATCAGTACCCAGTAAGGATAAATTTTTATCATCCAATTTTATTAAAAGATGGGAAAGTATAGGCAAAGTCTGGCGGCGCTCGATCACCGCTGTTACCAATTGTAAAGGTTTCAATAATGTTTCGCGATTAATTGTAAATTGCATTTTTTTCTTCCTCAATTCGATAAAGTGCGCAGTAAATTTATAAAATCTTCAGCAACTCCGGTATTTGTTTTTTTCAATTCTTGTATTTTTCGGAATGCATGCAATACCGTCGTATGATCGCGCCCACCAAAAGCACGACCAAGCTCAGGTAAACTATGATTTGTTAATTCTTTTGCAAGTGCCATAGCAATCTGACGTGCCCGAGCTAAAGAAGATGTACGGCGTTTAGAAAGTAAATCAGAAACTTTAATTTTGTAATATTCAGCGACGGTTTTAATAATATTATCTACGGTTACTAATTTATCTTGCAAAGCGAGCACATCTTTTATAGCTTCGCGTACTAACTCAAGTGTAATCTGTAATCCTGTAAATTGTGCATAAGCTACCACTCTTTTTAATACACCTTCCAGCTCTCTTACATTGGAATGAATTCGTTTCGCAATAAAAAAAGCGACTTCCTGAGGTAAACTTATTTTTGTTTGCTCAGCTTTACTAATTAAAATAGCGACTCGAGTTTCAAGATCGGGGGGTTCAATAGCAACCGTAAGGCCCCAACCTAAACGTGATTTTAATCGCTCTTCTACTCCTGACATTTCTTTAGGGTATCGATCACAGGTTAATACAATTTGTTGTTGACTTTCTAGTAAAGTATTAAATGTATGAAAGAATTCCTCTTGTGAACGATCTTTTCCTGCAAAAAATTGAATATCATCAATTAATAACGCATCTAATGAACGGTAATAAGTTTTAAAATCATTAATTGTATTAGTTTGCAAAGCTCTAATCATATCAGCAACAAAACGTTCAGAATGTAAATATAACACTTTGGCATGTGGATTTTTTAATAAAATAGAGTTACCTATTGCATGCATTAAATGAGTTTTACCTAATCCGACCCCACCATAAAGTAATAAAGGATTGTATGCACCACCAGGGTTTTCTGCGACTTGTACAGAAGCAGCACGCGCTAACTGATTAGATTTTCCTTCGACAAAATTAATAAATGTAAAATTTGAATTTATATGCGTTGCTGAAACCTTAACAACCTTAGATTTTCCTTTAAGGTCCTGTGTATTTCTTAATATGGGGGATATTTGAGATGCTTGATTATTACGGCTACCGACTCTTAGTATAACTTCTGGAGGTGTTTCATCCAATTGAGTCAAAATCTGATTGATATGAACCAAAAACCTCTCATTCACACAATGCAATACAAATTGATTAGGCGCCCATAGGACAAGCTGATCTTCTTTTTGTTCTGCCTGCAACGGCCGTATCCAAGTATTAAAATCTTGGAGAGATATATGATCTTGAAGTCGATCTAAACATTTTTGCCAAACGAACGTTGCTAAAGCGGTTGCCACAATAATTCCTCTATCACAAAATAAAAGGTTTAACCGACCTAAGTTCATATCATAATTCTTATAGCTTATCTAGCCTAAACTCATTAAAAAAGAGATGGTGCTATTAGCAGTAATTCCTAATAAAATTTTTATTAGGGTAAAACTTAGAGTTTTTTGTTACAACTTACTAATCTATAGTAAAAAACGAGCTTCATGCGTTAGAAACAAAAATACATCCTAGATTACAAAAATTGCCAGTTATATAAACAATTCAATTTCTAAAATTTCGTCCTTTCTTAGTATACTTTTTTGTACAAATTTAATATTTTAAAATCTGTTAATAATTACTAACAAGCCTGTGTGCATAAATGTGGAAAAAAAATGATTATTGCCTTACTGTAAAAACTACACTTAGTCCCTCACATTTATTCCCAGCTTATCCTTGGCTAATTTTGTAGCTAACTTGATGAAAAATCTAATAAAATTATAGTTAATAACAGAAATATCCTTGTCTTATCATCACATCTATCTATTTAAAATAATTTATTATAATAATAGGGTTAAAAGTAATGGTAAGAATAAAAAGAGAGATTTAGTTCTACTTTGGCCTAATAGTATCTTAAAAGATAATTTATAATCTATTAGGTAGGCTATAAAGGAAAAATTCCTAGCCAAATAAGGAGATTGCCATCATATTATTTTAAATATATGCACGAATTCGATTGGAAAGCTTTTTTATATGAAAATCATTTTAAAGCATCCATATTCAGAGCTTCACGATGAATGAATTGACAATCTAAATAGGGTCACCTAAGATACATCATCTTTACAAGTCAAAAGACCCTTTTAGGGGTATAATTATGAAAAGAACATATCAACCCAGTAATCTTAAACGTAAAAGAACACACGGATTTAGAGCTCGGATGGCCACGAAAAAAGGCCGTTTAATTCTCAAACGACGTCGTGCAAAGGGCCGCTTGCGCTTAACTGCCTAATTTTGGGTTATTTCTTCATTTGATAAAGACTAACCAAGGCTTTGTTAAGTCATTACGGCTTCAACGAGCGGAAGATTTTCAACAGACTTTTCGACTAGGGAATAAACAAAAACAAGGTGGTTTAGTTGTTTATACTAAGCTGAATGGCTTAAGTTACGCTAGATTGGGTTTAGCTGTTGCGAAAAAGGTAATTCCAAGCGCAACGTCTAGAAATCGCCTTAAGCGTCTCATACGCGAGAGTTTTCGGCTTAATCAGCAAAGATTACCTGGAGTAGATATTGTTATTGTGGTCACAAGTCGGTCTTTATATAATAATCAAGTTTTGTTGTGTGATTTAGATAAACAATGGTCAAGGTTAGCAGTTTTTTACAAAAGAGCCTGATCTTTTTATTGCAGGTTTACCGTTATCTTATTAGTCCCTTAATAGGACATTACTGTCGTTTTTATCCAAGCTGCTCAAAATATGCCCAAATAGCGATTAGACGTTATGGTGCCTTTAAGGGCTCATATCTGACTATACGTCGACTTTTATGTTGCCACCCTTTACATGCCGGTGGATATGATCCTGTCCCACCACTTCCTGTTTCTAAACTACCAACTAAAATGAGTTAATTTATATGGAACTGGCTCGTGTTTTTCTATTAGGCGTCTTGTTTTTAATTGCATTTATGTTATGGAATGCATGGCAAAATGAATACCCACCTAATAGTCAAGTAATAGGATCTGCAAATTTTATAAAAAAACAGTTGGTGAATAATAAAGAAATAAAATTACCAACATCACTGACTGAAGTAGCTGTTCCAATTAAAAACGTTCAACAACATCGTTTCATCCATGTAAAAACGGATGTACTTGATATTTGGATAGATACGCTGGGGGGAAATATTGTCAAAGCGAATCTTTTACGATATCCACAACATCCTAATCAGGTTAGTTCTCCTCCCTTTCAATTATTAAGTCCAGAATCAACTAACTATTACGTTGCTCAAAGTGGATTAGTATTCTCTGATAAAAAGCATGTATTTCAATATTCTAGCCCTAAAAATAACTATAGTTTAGATCCAGGGCAGGCTGAGCTGAAAGTTAATTTAATATGTAATACTTGTGGCAAGGCACAGGTTCAAAAGGAATTTACATTTAAAAGAAATGATTATTTAATCCCAATTAGTTATCAAATATCGAATCATTCATCTTCTATTTGGGAAGGACGTCTTTATATCCAATTGCAACAAAAGAAAATTCTACAAGCCCATAGTTTATTTAATATTAGCTCTTATACGGGTGGAGCAATTTCTACACAAGATAAGCCGTATCAAAAGATTAGTTTCGATAAAATGGGACAAGGGAATATTTCTTTAGCTACTCAAAATGGTTGGGTAGCTATGTTACAGCATTATTTTTTAAGCGCTTGGATCCCTCCAGTTGGCCAGGAATTTCACTTCTACAGTTATGCAAAAGGGGATGTTTACACTTTGGGTATGGTAGGTGTGCCTTTTCAGGTTCAGCCAGGTATGAAATTTACTAGTCAGAGCAAGCTTTACCTAGGTCCTGAAATTATGGATCAATTAAAAGCAGCTGCCCCTCATTTGGATTTGACCGTCGATTATGGGATTTTGTGGTTCATTTCGATGGCACTATTTTGGTTATTAAAACATATCCATCAATATGTTGGAAACTGGGGATGGTCGATAGTTATCGTAACAATATTAATCAAATTAGCTTTTTATCACTTGTCGGCTAAAAGTTATCGTTCTATGGCTAGTATGCGTAACTTACAGCCGCGTTTACAAGCTTTAAGAGAACGCTATGGCGATGATAAGCAAAAGTTAACTCAAGCTACCATGGAGCTTTATAAGGCCGAGAAAGTGAATCCTTTAGGGGGGTGTTTGCCGATATTGGTGCAGATACCAGTGTTTATTGCACTATATTGGATGCTTTTAGAGAGTGTCGAGTTACGCCAAGCACCATTCATACTTTGGATTCATGATTTATCGACTAAAGATCCTTACTATATTTTACCTATTTTAATGGGTATCACGATGTTCGTTCAACAACGCCTCAATCCACCGCCGCCGGACCCAACCCAAGCTAAAGTGATGCAGTTTTTACCTATTTTCTTTACTGCTTTATTTTTGAATTTCCCTTCGGGATTAGTATTGTATTGGGTAGTAAATAATACCCTCTCAATCTTACAGCAATGGTTTATTATGCGTCGTGTAAGCATTGATTTATCCAAAAAAAAACAATGACAATGGTTGAAATGATTGAATAATTTTGAAGTAACTTTAGACAAGAATAGTGAAACTATTGCAGCCCTTGCTACTCCACATGGTAGAGGGGGAATAGCCGTCATTCGTGTTTCAGGTTCAAATATTCAACATATCGCCACTCAATTACTGGGTCGCGTGCCCAAAAAGAGATATGCGGAATATCTTTCATTTTTGTCAGAAGATGGAAGCACTATCGACGAAGGTCTTGCTTTATATTTTCCTGCCCCGAATTCTTTCACAGGTGAAGATGTTCTCGAGCTCCAAGGTCACGGAGGACCTGTTATTGTAGATTGTCTATTGAAGCGAGTAATGCAACTAGGCGCTCGATTGGCACGCCCGGGAGAATTTACAGAACGGGCATTTTTAAACTCAAAACTTGATCTTGTACAAGCGGAAGCCATTTCTGATTTAATTGATGCCGAATCCGAACAAGCTGCGCGTGCAGCTATGCGTTCCTTACAGGGAGATTTTTCACAGCGTATAAATCTGATGAGAGACACCTTAATAAGTTTAAGAACATGGTTAGAAGCTGCGATAGACTTTGATGATGAAAATATAGATTTTTTAAACGATAATGAAGTTATAAATAAATTACAATTTATTTTATCTGATATTAGAGAGATAAAGCAATTAGCTAAACAAGGTACTTTATTGCAAGAAGGGCTAAGCGTGGCAATCGTTGGCTCACCCAATGCGGGAAAATCAAGTTTATTAAATAAATTATGTGCACAAGAATCTTCAATTGTGACCCCTTTTGCTGGGACTACTCGTGATGTGATTAGAGAAAAGATTCAAATTGAAAGTTTGTTACTTAATGTCGTTGATACTGCCGGATTAAGAATTACCGCAGATGAGATTGAAAAAGAAGGTATTAAAAGGACACTAGCCGAAATAGTTAAGGCAGATTTAATTTTATGGGTAGTTGATCATGCGACAACTTCAATGGGAGATTTAAAATTTTGGAAAGAACAGCAGATTTTTTTAAGGGATATTTTAAACGATAAACGAATATTTATTGTTAGAAATAAAATTGATTTAGAACAAGAAAAACCCAGTATAGAAAAAGAAATGGGTTTTGATGTTATTAAATTATCCGCAAAAACAGGTGAAGGTTTAACATTGCTTTTTGATTATTTAAAAAAATTTGCAGACTATACAATTTCATCTGAAAGTAATTTTAGTGCTAGACGTAGGCATTTAGAAGCTTTAAAGAATACCGAAATTGCTTTATGTAATGGATTAATAAAGTTAAAAGAAAATCATTTCCCTGAGTTGCTCGCTGAGGATTTATTTATAGCACAAAATTGCTTAGGAGAAATTACTGGGCAGTTTACGACGAATGATTTGCTAGGAAAAATTTTTTCAAATTTTTGTATCGGTAAATAATTTTTTATTATTTATTAAATCGATAGCGTTTAAAACAATTTTTGGTGTCAATTGTTTCAAACAATTAAAATGAATAAGTGGACATTCTCTTTCAAAGCAAGGGCTACAGCTAAGCTTTAAGTAGATTATTTTAGCATTTAGAGATAAAGGTGGCGTAAATTCAGGGCTACTTGAACCATAGAGTGCAATTAAAGGCCGATCTAACGCAGCGGTTATATGCATCAACCCAGAGTCATTACTAATAACCAAAGTAGCAAAAGATAAAATAGTTAAAGCTTCTAGTATGGATGTTTTACCAATGAGATTAATACAAGCATTTTTAGTTAACTTCTGTATTGTATTGCCCATTGACGCATCAGATTTAGAGCCGAGTAATACAATTTGCCAAGCTTTTGATTTTTTATAATTTACGATTTCTGCGAAATACTCTGCAGGCCAACATTTTGCAGGGCCATAAGCTGCACCGGGGCAAAGTATAAGTAAAGGTTTATCTTCAATTAGGAATAAGTTTTTAAGTTTTTTACCTTTGTGAGGATAATTAATTTCGAGATGAGGTTGAAAAGTTTGCCAATCCAAAATTTTAGTAGCTAAAGCTTTAGTACTTCCTAATAATAGATAACGGTGGACCAGCATAGGGTATTTTTTTTTATTTAAAATACGCCAATCATTTAGTAAACCAAAACGCATTTCGCCAAGCCAACCCGTTCTTATAGGAATACGTGCCGCAAAAGGAATAATGGCAGACTTCCATGAATTTGGAAGAATAATTGCCTGTTGATATTTTTTATATCGTAATTCACTTCCAAGCTGCCAGCGTTTTTTTAATTGAAACTGGCCATGGTCAAAATGCGTCGTGAATATTTCGTTAATTTCAGGCATTACAGAATATAATTCATGGCTCCAAGCTGGAGCTAACACATCGATTATTATCTCAGGGTCACGGTGTTTTATATATTTAAGTAAAGCCTGGGCAATGACTATATCGCCTATCCACGCAGGGCTGATAATAAGAATTTTTTTAGGATGGTCGTTCATACAAGTAGAGTGCTAATTAATTTCATTTTTCAAAATATACTCACAGTAATTGGATTTTTGCCAAGGCGTCGCGAGAATGAAGCAGCCGGAATGTATTTAAGATACTTGAGGATTGCGAGTTGAGCGACAATACAGGCAAAAATTCAAGTGCGAAGAGTATATTCGGTTCCGCAATAAGGACAAGTGACATGACCTGTTTTGGCAATAGGCAAATAAACTCTAGGGTGCGAGTCCCATAGAGAGCTGTTTTTTAAAGGGCATGAAAGAGGGAGATTTTGGCGGCTAATTTCATAATAATGTTTAGTTTGGCTGCGTTTTAATGGTAATGACATAGAAAACCTCAAGATTATTGCACTATTATTTTGCCAGTTCCATGCTAAACTGTATAGAAATTTATCTTTTTTAGATCGGTTAAAATAAGATTTAAGGTTTAGTTTACGGAAATGTATTCAATTCGCTCCTGAAAGGCTAATCTTTAACCAACGATTAAAATTAGATATTTTAATCGTTTATAATAAATTAATAGATTTTATCTATTACTGGTTATTAACTTATTTAAATTTGGCATATGTAAATATTAGGTATGGAAAAATGGTAATGTTCCGGGGCCCCAAAGCCTCTTTTAAAAAAATAAATAAACTTAAGAAGACACAAGCTGATTTATATACGATTAAAGCAGCTGATGATCTATTAAATTCAGAAAATAATTTAGCTTTAATTGAAACTATAAAATCACTTATTAAACCATCCGGCCGGTTTAATTATTATCTACTTATTATTAAGAAATTTGCTGAATTTGTCCAGGATATCCCTTTAATGCAGCATGGATTTTTTAATCAGGAAATTAATTTTTTAGAAAGAGGTTTGGAAAGGAGCACAAGAACATTGACTTTATGTTTGAAATATTTTTTTCCTGAGGAGATTAATTTTAGTAATATTTCTGATAAGGAGGCATTATGGGTTTATGCGGCATTCACTGCTGCATTATTTTTAGATATTGGGAAACTCTTCGTTAAATATTCCATTACGCTATATCATAAGGAAGCTTATCCTCTGAAAATATGGGAACTCTATAGAGGTAGCATGTTAGGCCACGGATATTACTATGAAATAGATTATAACAAAGAAAATTTTGATAACTTAGAAAACTCAACCACGCATATATTAGCACGCCAGATTTTAGATAGTGTTACAAATGTTACTTTAGAAGCAAAAGGTTTTAATTGGATCGCCAGTGATTTAAGGGTATTAGAAACCTGGTTAAACTTATTATCTGGGGAAGAGGATCGCATTCCTATGACATCCTTTATGTCTATGGTTCCACGCGCAGAAATTGAAATTATTGAAAACTCTCGAATCAATGCACAAATAGCTGAAACAGTTCCCAGTGGCGAGGCTTTTTTACAATGGTTACGTAAAGAGCTGGTCGATGGGAAAATTTTTATTAATGAAAAGGATGCTAAAATAAGAATATCTGATGGAAAAATATTTATATCTACCGCTCTTTTTCAAGAATTTGCTAACGTAAATCCAAATTATAAACATCCTGAAGTGATAGAAAAACAATTTATTGATGTGGCTAAACTATATCAAATTTCTATCAGTGAATTAGATCAACGTTATAGATCACTCGGTGGTTTGTCTGGACTGGGAGATTTAAGTAAAAGATATCGAGCAGTAGGTGGAATATCTACTACTCAGGAAAATCAAAAAAATTTATTACCACGGGTTTTACAAGGAGATGAGCTTTTGATAACTCTTATTTTACCTTCACCGAAAAATCCTATTACTACACCTAATTTAAGTAGATAATTTAAATATGGCAACCTATGCAATTGGCGATATTCAAGGTTGTTTTGATTCATTGATTCGATTGTTAGATAAAATTAACTTTAACTCCCATCATGATATTTTGTGGTTTACGGGTGATCTAGTAAATAGAGGACCTAAGTCATTAGAAGTTCTTCGTTTTATTAAAAAATTAAATAACGTTCAAGTCGTATTAGGTAATCATGATTTACATCTTTTATCAGTCGTCTATACTAATGTGAATTTTGATCCAAAAAATAATTTACAGGCTATTTTAAATGCACCAGATAGAGAAGAGTTGTGCATTTGGTTACGAAATAGATCTTTATTACATCATGATGCTAGTTTAGGCTATACCTTGGTGCATGCTGGTTTTCCACCCCAATGGGATTTAAATAAAGCAATTTCATGTGCAGAAGAAGTGGAAACTATATTGAGAGGTAAACATTACATAGAATTTTTAAAAAATATGTATGGAAATGAGCCTTCTCGATGGAGCGATAGTCTCGTAGGTTGGGAGAGATTACGATGCATTACAAATTGTTTGACGCGTATAAGGTTTTGTGATATCAAGGGAAATTTAGAATTAACGGCTAAGGGAGTTAATGCAACATCGGACAATTATTTTCCTTGGTTTAAGTTACCTAATCGACGTAGTAAAGATTTAAATATTTTGTTTGGTCACTGGGCAGCATTGCAGGGTCAAACAAATGAACTTAATGTATACGCTTTAGATACAGGTTGTGTATGGGGGAGATGTCTAACTGCAATGCGTTTAGAAGATAAAGCACGAATTAGTATCAATTGCTTTGAACAACTTTAGTTCATGCATGTTAGATAATGCGAGTTATTTTAATTTAAAAATTATTACCTAATTTTTAAACGAAGGCCCTTAATTCATTAGGACAAAAACAGAGACATAATGATTTTAAAATTAATAAATAATCTATATCTAAGTTGCAACAGGTATCGGTATCAGGCCGTCCATTCGATAGTATCGTTAAAATAACCTTACAAAAGGTTGGTTTTTCAATATGAAATATTACCTTGTGACTATAAATTCCAACGCATTCATTTCTTGTTGGCTGGCTGGCAAGACTAAAAATAATACCTCTTTGAAGATTTTAAAAGCCCGTACTAGCTTTTAAAAAATATATTTTGAGAAGAGGAATATGAATATGAATTTACAAACAATTGCGTCTATTGTCGATACCAGACCCTCACAGCCAGTTTTTGTTTTTAGACCAAGTGTTATGGAGTGTGCAATTAATTACTTTCGCACTCGATTTCAGGGGCGAATTTTATATGCAGTTAAAACTAACCCTGAAAACCAAGTCATAAGTCTTTTGCATCATCAGGGTATCAATGCTTTTGATGTAGCTTCATATGAAGAAATTCGTATGATTAAATCACTTATATCTGATGCGGAATTGTATTTTATGCATCCGATAAAATCTTCATTTTCCATTCGCGAAGCTTATTTTAATTATAAAGTAAGACATTTTGCATTAGATAGTTTAGACGAGCTTAAAAAGATTATGCGCCACACAGATAATGCGAAAGATTTGTGTTTGTATTTGCGTTTAGCAATTCCGAATACGTTTGCTGAATTTAATCTATCAGCCAAATTTGGAATTAATTTGGATGAGGCTCCTGAACTTTTAAAAAAAATACGAAAAGTGGCTTATAAGCTTGGTATTACTTTTCATGTTGGTTCACAATGTATGCATCCGGATGCTTATCGAATTGCTATACGCTTGGCTAATAAGTTAATTAACCAATCAAAAATTGAGATTGAGTATTTTGATGTGGGTGGAGGATTTCCATCTATTTATCCTGGCATGACACCACCAGCTTTAGATATTTATTTCAATGTTATTCACGAAGAATTTGAGGAAATTGCCAGTAAATTTCCTCAAATTGAATTACTTTGTGAACCCGGTCGATGTTTAGTAGCAGAAAGTACATCCGTTATTGTACGTGTAGAATCAAGAAAAAAAAATCAGCTATATATTAATGTTGGAACCTACGGAAGTCTTTTTGATGCAGGTATTCCGCATTTTATTTTCCCAGTACGTTTAATACAAACATCTTATAATAAAAATAAAGATCTTATTCCATTTAGTTTTTATGGTCCTACCTGTGATTCTTTAGATTACATGGAGGGGCCTTTTTATTTGCCTAGCGATGTAAAAGAAGGAAATTATATTGAAATTGGTCAAGTGGGAGCTTATGGTAGAACCCTTTCAACAGGGTTTAATGGTTTTAAACAAGAGGAGGGGGTTGTTGTGGTTTCGGATAAACCTATAATGAGTATGTTTTCTGCAATTAATCACTGGAAATCCCGAGAATTGGTAACAAAATAATATACTCACAGCAATGGGTTTTTGGCAAATCCAAAAAAAGTAACTCTGATATTAACATAAACGATATTGTGAGTTGAGCGATAACACAAATAAAAAAATCAAGTGCAAAGAATATAAACTTATAAGGAAAACTAATGGAAACACAAGTTTGTAAAAATTCATTAAAAGAAAAGTTATTAAATAAATTTGTTGAACATATTGATATTACGCTTTTTGATGCACGCCCTATAATTGACTCAATGGCCGCTATGTCCTTTACCTCACGGGATTTGGCACGGGCTACGCAGATTTTTAACGCTATGCTTCATGATAAACGTTGTAGCATAATCTTATCAATCGCAGGATCGACCTCAGCTGGTGGCTGCATGAAGCTCTATGCAGATTTAATAAAATACAATATGGTGGATGCCATAGTGGCTACTGGAGCAAGCATCGTTGATATGGATTTTTTTGAAGCTTTAGGTTTTCGACATTATCAAGGTAGCTCTTCAATTGATGACGGAAAATTACGTGATTTACAGATCGATCGGATCTACGATACTTACATTGATGAAGAGCAACTGCAACGTTGTGATCATGTTATTTTAGAAATTGCTAATAATCTTAAACCACAAGCTTATAGCTCCAGAGAGTTCATTCATGCAATGGGTGCTTATTTAGCGAATGGGCATGCAATAAAACAAGATTCTTTAGTGCAACTCGCTTATGAGCATCGTGTTCCAATTTTCTGCCCGGCTTTTACGGATTCTTCAGCAGGATTTGGCTTGGTGCTGCATCAGGTAAAAAACCCAAATCAACATATGACGATTGATTCTATTCGTGATTTTAGGGAGCTTACTGACATCAAAATCAAAGCCGACACGACAGGGTTATTAATGATCGGTGGCGGTGTACCAAAAAATTTCGTCCAAGATACCGTAGTGTGTGCAGAGATCCTTGGGAAGTCTGTAGATATGCATAAGTATGCGATTCAAATCACTGTTGCAGACGTGCGTGATGGAGCTTGTTCTAGTTCAACGTTAAAAGAAGCCTGTTCATGGGGCAAGGTAGATAGAGCTTATGAACAAATGGTTTTTGCAGAAGCAGGTTCGGTATTACCACTTTTAGCTAGTGATGCTTACCATCGTGGTTATTGGAAAGTGCGCAATCGTCGACGATATGCCGAATTATTCGATAAATAAAAGGTTATGATATGCAGTGTATGACCCCAGAAAAAGCTTTTTTAGGATTAGATCCTAACGATGCTGTTGCCTACGAAGACGCTAAAGCAGTGATTATTCCTTTTGGCCTTGAAAATTCTGTCACTTATGGTGGAGGTACCGCTAAAGGGCCAGCAGCTATTATTCGAGCATCACACGAAGTTGAATTATTTGATGAACATTTATGGTACGAACCTTTTCGTCAAATTGGCATAGTAACGTTGGATGAACCAAAGATTGAATTAAATATCCCAGATGCTTTACAACAACTTGAGAATATAGTTCAACGAGTTTTGGAGGATAAAAAATTTCCATTTATTTTTGGCGGTGAACATTCTATTACTATAGGCGCTATTCGTCCGTTTCTGAAAAAATACGAGAATGTAATTTTGTTGCATTTTGACGCCCATGCTGATTTACGTAATGGATATCAGGGACAACACTACTCTCATGCTTCGGCAATAAGACGTTGTTTAGATCATGAGAAACTTAAGGTAGTTTCGGTAGGTATTCGTAATGTTTCAAGAGAAGAAATTCCCTTCATTGAAGAAAATCGTCATAGAATTCATATTTATTGGGGGAAAGATAAAAAAAATTGGGACACGAAGGAAATAGTATCTCATCTAAAAGGTCGTCCAATTTATTTAACATTCGATGTAGATGGATTTGATTCAAGTGTCATGCCCTCAACAGGAACACCGGAACCAGGTGGTTTATTCTGGGAGGATGCCATAGAAATTATAACTGCAGCAAGTCAAGTTGGGACTATCGTAGGAGCTGATATTAATGAGCTTGCCCCTATTCCTCATTTACATAGCTGTGATTTTTTAGTTGCAAAACTTGCTTATAAAATTCTTTCATTAATCTAATTATTTAATAAAAAGTACACTAGAATGAGAGGCAGGATACTTTACATTTTTTACAGTATATGATTTGAGGTCATGTAATAATAACTGATCAGCAGGTATAAAATGTTGCATGATTGTTTGTTTTTTTAGGGGCTGAAATTGTAAATGCCAGGTTTTATGATAATGAACTAAACCTAGCCATAAAGGGATGCCATTACTTAATATTTTATGTGAATTCCATAGATTTAAAACTAATAAATTATGCGTAGTAGGAAAATACTTTGTCATGGTTAATGCAGGTACTTGACCAGCATTAGAAGAAATAAATAAAGGGATGTTTGGATCATTGGCATGTAAACTTAATTTATAAAGTGTGGTAAAAATTTTTTCTTTTGGTAGCGTATGCCAAGCTTGTTTTTCTAAATGATTTTGAATTTCCGAAAGTTTTCCTGCCCATTGAATATTTAATACTTCAATTTTCTGGCCAAAATGCCCTATCCGATAAATTGGAATTTGGAATTTAGCACCGTTCCACCATGTATTAAAATTGATAGTTTGTTCAGAAAAAAGAAGCTGGGAGTTTGAAAGTAATTTTCTATAACCATAAGCTAGATTAGCTCCCCAACAAAGCAATAAAATCACAATACCCAACGTAGCAATCTTGCCAGATGAAATAGTCGTATGATCTATTTTTCTACGATAGGAAAGCGTCAGGCCAGTGAGGATACTAATTCCTAGTAATGCACCTCCAAAAATATCGCTTAACCAATGTGCAGTTAAATAAATACGCGAAAAAATGATTAAAAAAATAACGAAACTAGTCAATGTATAAATTAACACCCGTTGTGATTTAGGTTTTTCTATTGCAATTAACACAGCAAAAAAACCTAGTATAGAAATACTGCTGACAGTATGCCCACTAGGAAAAGACGATCCGAGTGGCGTTTGCACTAAACCTATGGGGCGCGAGATATGAAGGATATGTTTAAATACATCTGCAAAACCATAACTTAATAATCCAGCTAAACCCCAATGTAGACTCAGCCAAAAATTTCTTTTTATTAAAAAAAATCCTAACATAAGTGCCCAGAATACACCGAGTAATCTCGGGCTCAGTTCAGTCATAATAACCAAGAATTTGTCTAAATTTTGTTGTCGTAAACTACGCATTAAATGATAAGTGGGCTCATTTAAAAATGTGGCAATACCATTATGAGTAACGCTTAAGGCTATTACTGCAAAGCCCAGTGCACAAAAAATGCAAATTAAAGCTAAGGCTAATTGAGCATGAGATTGAGGACGTCGATAATCTGTTAAAAGAGAGGTGATAGTTCTGAGTTTTGGATGATTACGGGTGAATCGCCAAAGATAAGCCACCTGTTTATCTAATAATCTACTAAACCATGCATAAAGGGATTTAATAAAAGCGTAAACTAGCCAAATAAACAATAATAGTAAAACCACAAAGATGATTAGTTTACTTGCTACTTCGGGAGGTAATTGCTGGGATGCTTGGCCGAGAAGTATACCTGGTAACATGTAAATGGGTGCCCAGGCAATCGCAGAAATGATGTCAGCAATCAAAAATTGGCGCCATGGCATGCGTACCATGCCTGCGATAAAAGGTAAAATAGCACGAATAGGTCCAATAAAACGACCAAAAAAAATACTTTTTCCACCATGTTTGTTAAAAAAAGCTTCTCCTTTTTGTAAAAGTTGGGGATAGCGGCGGAATAGCCAAAAATCATTAGTATGTTGATGGTAATGTTTACCTATCCAAAAACTAAGTACATCACCTGTGATCGCTCCTGCGATGGCCCATAAAACAATGGGTGTAAATGGTAAAATCCCTATCCCAATTAGGGTACCGATAGCTGTCATGAAAACAGTACCAGGTACTAAGAAACCTATCATGACTAAACATTCAAGAAAGGAAACAAAATAAGTAATTAAACCTGCAAAATAAGGATGAATTTGTAACCAATCAAAAAAAGGTTTGAGATCCGGAAGCGTCATTAGGCTACATTCTCTCCAGCCGCTTGTTTATCAGCATGATAGGAAGAACGGACTAGTGGTCCACTTGCTACGCGAATAAATCCCATTTCTTTTGCTAAGTGACCGAGATCTTTGAATTCTTGGGGAGTCACATAACGTGCGACAGGAAAGTGATGGCGACTAGGGGCAAGATATTGGCCGAGCGTAATCATATCAACCTGATGTTTACGTAGATCTTGCATGACCTGTCTAACCTCTTTCAGTGTTTCTCCTAGTCCTAACATAAGACCCGATTTTGTAGGTATTCCCGGAAAACGCCGTTTAAATTCGAGTAATAATTGTAATGACCATTTATAATCTGAGCCAGGACGTGCTTGCTTATACAAACGGGGTATCGTTTCAATATTATGATTAAACACATCAGGTAATTCAGGTGCAATAGCATTTAGAGCAACGTCCATACGACCCCGAAAGTCAGGTACAAGCACTTCTATGGTTAGCATAGGACAACTTTGACGTAACGCTTGTAGGCATGCAGTAAAGTGAGCAGCCCCACCATCACGCAAATCATCTCGATCGACTGAGGTAATAACAACATAGCGTAGACCCATCTGCTTAACTGTCTTAGCGAGATTTTCAGGTTCATCAAGATCCAATGGATCAGGCCTTCCATGCCCTACATCACAAAATGTACATCGACGAGTACATTTGTCTCCCATAATCATAAAGGTAGCCGTGCCATGGCTAAAGCATTCACTTAAATTGGGACAAGAAGCTTCTTCACATACCGTATGAAGACGATTTTCCCGTAACATGGTTTTAAGTTGGTCTACGGCAGCCGTTACTGGTAATTTAATACGGATCCAATCTGGTTTACGTAAAGGGGCAGTAGGTTCAATTTTTATTGGAATGCGAGCCATTTTTTCAGCTCCGCGTTGTTTTTGCCTAGGATCGAGTGTTTTTATTTCCATAACCTTTTTGAATATTGCAATAAATGAAGGTATTTTAACATACAGTTAATGAAACTTAAGTATTACAGATCACTATTTCTTTTTGAAACTGTCTAATAAAATCTTGAGCTACTAGATTAAGATCAGTAGGTCCTCCTAAATCAGCAAGTTGAGTGATAGTTAGTTGGCTTATGCCACATGGATTAATTCCAGCAAAAGGGCTAAGATTCATGGCTATATTGAATGCTATACCATGATAACAATAACCACGTCGAATACGCAGGCCGATAGAAGCAATTTTAGCTGAATTGACATAAACACCCGGGGCTTCTTTTTTTGCTTCGGCATTAATATGGTAAGTTGCTAGTAAATTAATAATTGTATTTTCTAATAGAGAGACCAACTCACGCACACCAAGCTTAAGACGGCGAAGGTTTAAAAGTGGGTATATGACCAACTGCCCAGGACCGTGATAGGTTACTTGTCCACCCCGATCAGTTTTTTCTATAGGGATATTCCCAGGATTGAGGATATGCTCCAGCTTACCCGCCTGTCCTAGTGTATAAACAGGCTTATGTTCAATGAACCAAATTTCATCAGGGGTTTCTGAAGTACGCATATCGGTAAAAACACGCATAGCTTGGGCGACTGTATTATAGTCCCCCTGTTCTAAAGGTCGTATGAGTAATTGCTGATCTATCATGGTTCAGAAAGTATACTGGATCTAAAAAAGTAGTTGAATAGATGAATGCAAAAGTTATGAAAATTCTGTTTTTAATTGTAATTATTAAGTTAAATAGCAGATTTATTAGCTTAATTTCTGCTAAAATATTTACTGTTCTCATGAATTAGGATTTATTATGAAAAAATGGCTAATTATACTTCCTTTCTTATTAATAAGTGTCTCAGCTTTTCCGATCCCTAACCCAGCCTCGGTTTACTGTATTCATCACGGTGGGCGACTGGAAATGATTAATGAGCCATCTGGTGTAACGGGAGTTTGTATATTTCGCGATAAAAGTTATTGTGAAGAATGGAGTTACATAAGAGGAATATGTAAACCTAGCCAATTTTATCTGCCTGAAAGAAGATGGGGCACAAAATATTGTCTGACGCAATTACCAAATAAAAATTTAATTATTTATTTATGTAAAGCTTAAATTCCAATGATAAATAAAGAAAGACGTCTAAAGTATTTAAAAAAAATGGAAATTCCTCTTTGGATCTTGCGAGAGAATAGTAATAAACTATCCAAAGAAGCAGTTAAGGATGATCATATGCTCAGAAAATCGATAATGACTCGTGAGCAAAAAATTTCGACACTGAATTGGCAAGAATTGAAATTAGCAGTAAACAATTGTAAAGCCTGTGATTTATATAAAACACGTAGTAATCCTGTATTTGGTGTGGGAAACCCAGACGCTGATTTATTTGTAATTGGAGAAGCACCGGGAGCGAATGAAGATAAACAAGGAGAACCTTTTGTAGGTCGCGGCGGACAATTATTAACAAACATGCTGTCTGCGATTGGTTTTAAACGGGAAGATTACTATATTGCAAATATTTTAAAATCGCGCCCACCCAATAATCGAGATCCTTCTTTGGAAGAAGTAAAGAAGTGCACACCTTATTTATTAAGACAAATTAGCTTAATTAAGCCAAAGCTAATTTTAGCGGTGGGGCGAATTGCCGCACATTATTTATTATCAACTAATGTGTCTATGGCGAGTTTACGCGGAAATTTGTTTCATTTTGGCGTAAACAAAATTCCGTTATTAGTTACCTACCATCCGGCTTATTTACTTCGCTCTCCACGAGAAAAGCGCAAGGCTTGGCAGGATATGCAATGTGTAAAAAAACAATTAGGCCTAGAAGTTATCGAACAAAATGGATAATTAAGCCATATAAAAAAGGGTTATTCGAATTAGGTTTTAGCTTGATCGAATTATTATTTACCATTACTCTAAGCAGTATTCTATTAACCTTAACGTTTCCCGTTTATAGACATTTCATCCTTGAGCTTCGTTTATTTATTTTAACTGAACGTGTTAATTCAACGTTACATTATGCTCAAAGTGAAGCGATTAGACGTCAGAGAGTAATAACAATATGCAAGAGTAAAGATGGCTTAAGTAGCTTAGGAAGTTGGAAGAAGGGTTGGATTGTTATAGTAAATAAAAATTCAACTCCTTCATTTAAAAATGGGGAATTACTACGTATTTATCCTACTTTGAGTCACTCGGATTTTTTAGAATGGCATGGATTGCGTTCAGACGACTTTCTACAGTTGTATCCAGATGGCTCTAGTCAAAATGGTAGTTTTATCGTCTGCGTCCATGAATTATCAAAGAAAATGGTCTGGTTAATTAAAATAAGTCAAACTGGAAGGATAAGAATTGATAGGAAAAATACCAAAAATCTGGATTGTAATGCTTAAAAAAGCCTATTCACTGGGTTTTAATATCAGTTTTTTGAATGGTCATCTGCTATAGCGCTTGCAATGAATTCAAAAAATTCGTATCTTCATGTACTAACAGGTACATCTCTATATGTTCTAATCGATTAAAAAAATTTTGTTATGAAAAAAAATTTTCTTTTTATTCTACTTATGGCTTCAATAAATGCCTATGCTACTCCCGGTTCACTAGGCGATTTATCCGATAAACTTTTATTACCTATGTCCCTATTGACTGCCGGGCTTTATAATATGAGTTTAGTTATTGGGATAGCTTTACTTTTTGGCTCTCTTATACAATATAAAAACTATCGAAATAACCCTTCGCAAGTTCCTTTAAGCAGACCTATTACATTATTGGTTTTTGGTGTAATTTTAGTCGTATTACCACTACTTACCAAATTTTCTGAAAGCGCGCTTTTAGTTTCTAGAGTATCTTAAAAATGAAGATTCTTATCAGTAATGACGATGGTGTACATGCACCAGGATTGTCTATTCTGGCTAAAGCTTTAGCCCAAATCGCAGAGGTTACTATTGTAGCTCCAGATAGAGATCGCAGCGGGGCCAGTAATTCGCTTACTTTGCAGCATCCTTTAAGACTAAGATACTTTGATGAAGGTATTATTAGTGTTCAAGGGACACCTACAGATTGTGTTCATCTGGCTTTAACAGGACTGTTAAGCGAAGATAAACTTCCCGATATGGTTGTATCAGGTATTAACGCAGGTTCGAATTTAGGCGAAGATGTTTTCTATTCAGGAACTGTGGCAGCCGCAATGGAAGGACGTTTTTTAGGAATTCCAGCGATTGCATTTTCGATAGTTGGAAATGAACCCATGTATTATTCTACAGCAGCAGAAGTTGCGAAAAGATTGGTAACCCTCTTATATGAAAAACCGATTCCAGCAAAAACTATTTTAAACGTAAATATTCCTGATGTTGCATTTGATGATTTAAAAGGTTATGAAGTGACACGCTTGGGAACACGTCATAATGCCGATAGAATGATGCCTAGTAAAGACCCAAGAGGACATACTATTTACTGGATAGGTAGTTCCGGTAAGGAAAATGATGCTGGAAAAGGCACAGATTTTTATGCTCTGAATCACCAACAAGTTAGTATTACACCTTTACAACTCGATTTAACACATCATACTGCGAGAGACCAAATAGAAGATTGGATTGTCAATATGGATCAACTATAAATTATTTTTGATATAAAAAATTTTAAAGAATTTACTATATTTTTTATATAGCGGTATAATATGCAATGAAGTATTTTTCAAAACTTTATGACAAAATGCTTATGTTGGCTAAGCATGGACATGCTCCTTACTACTTATTTGTGCTAAGTTTTGCAGAGTCTTCTTTTTTTCCTATCCCGCCTGATGTAATGTTAGCCCCCATGTCTTTAGCTAAGCCCGAGTGTGCGTGGCGTTATGCATTTTTGACCACTGTGGCTTCTGTGTTAGGTGGATTATTTGGTTATTGGATAGGGAGTATAGCGTTTGATTGGGTACACCCTTATATTCTTCAGTTTGGATATGAAAAGACATATCAACAGATCGAGCATGGATTTAACCAATGGAATTTTTGGATTCTTTTTTTGGCTGGATTTACTCCTATCCCTTATAAGCTGTTTACCATCGCGGCTGGGGCCTTGCATGTTGCCCTATTACCCTTTATCTTGGGATCATTGGTCGGCCGTGGCGGAAGATTTTTTTTAGTAGCTTTTTTAATGCGTTGGGGTGGTGTCCATATAGATAAGTTATTGCGGCATTACATTGATCGATTATCTTGGTTTGTTCTATTACTAGTGGTAGCTGTTTTTGCTTCTCTTAAAATCTGGGGTTAAGAGAATATACTATGCAAAATGGATTATAAATTTTCTACTTAGTTAGATTATATAATTATAATGTGTGTATTTAAAGCGCTCAGTTTGTGCATAAGCGCTGATGCATGTATATTTTTGATGAAAAAATCAATTTTATTCATCTCTAAGAACGTTTTTAAGCTTTATTGAAACGTTAATAATCAAAATAGCTACTTAATTACTATCTTCTATCTAGGTTACTTTATTCAGGGAGAGTTAATATGGGTAACAAAGGGAGTGCATTTAAAAAAAGAGGGGGTGGAAAACAGCAAAATCCAGTAGTGTCTGAACAAGTATTCGAAAACAAACCAGAGAAATTTTTAGTAAACCGTGAAGTTGGTGAGACAGAGACAACACCACATAAATACGTGCGACGTGATGAAACACTCGGTGCAACTCAATTATATTTAAATGAAATAGGTTTTTCTCCTTTATTAACAGCCGAAGAAGAAGTTTATTACGCACGACTTATTGCAAAAGGCGACCAAGATGCCCGCAAACGAATGATAGAAAGTAATTTGCGCTTAGTGGTTAAAATAGCCAGACATTACAACAATCGGGGTTTACAATTTTTGGATCTTATAGAGGAAGGAAATTTAGGTTTAATGCATGCCGTAGAAAAATTTGATCCTGAAAGAGGTTTTCGTTTTTCCACCTATGCGACATGGTGGGTGCGTCAAGCCATTGAGCGAGCAATAATGAATCAAGCTCGAACAGTTCGCTTACCTATCCATGTGGTTAAAGAACTCAATGTTTATTTACAAGCTGCAAGAGAACTTACGCAGAAATTAGATCATAAGCCTACTTCAGATGAAATTGCTAAATGGCTAGATAGGCCTTTTGAAGAAGTTGAACGCATGCTCGGATTGAATGAACATATTACTTCTGTTGATGCCCCGGCTAGTAGTGAGGCAGATAAACCTTTACTTGAAACCTTATCAGATAATCGCGAAAACGATCCTGAGCATATTTTAGAAGGTGAAAATTTACGTAAGCGCTTAGAAGGATGGCTTAAACAATTATCAACTAATCAACGCGAGGTTATTGCCCGGCGCTATGGTTTATTAGGTTGTGATCGTATGACGCTAGAAGAAGTAGGAGAAGTTATTGGCTTAACACGGGAAAGGGTACGCCAAATTCAGGTTGAAGGTTTAAAGACCTTACGAAAAATAATGGAAAAACAAGGCTTTTTTTCTAATTTATTGTATGATTAACCTTTTTTAAAATAAAAATAAACTATATTTATAGCAATTGAGTTTTTTGAGAGTGGAGCGCTTAGTGAGCAACCGGAGTATATTAACATATATGAGGATTGCGAGTTGAGGAAGGTAACAGAAAAAAATTCAAGTGCGAAGTGTTATTAAAAATATGAAATGGTTATTTAATTATAAATACAGTATCACTTATATTATTTTAATTGTTTTACTCAATACTTTATTTGCTTATATCCCTTTAATGCAAATATTTAGCACCGAAATTTCTCCTATGGATTGGACGGTGGGAATCGTTTATGTTTTACGTGATTTCGCTCAACGTGAATTAGAACATAAAGTTATTTTTGCTATGTTCATCGGTAGTTTAATCAGCTATGTTTTAGCAGGTAAAGATTTAGCGATTGCAAGTATGAGTGCGTTTTTAATTGCGGAATTTATCGATTGGTCGGTTTATACTTTTACGAAACGACCTTTGTCTCAGCGTATACTTTGGTCTGCTAGTCTGAGTGCACCGATAGATAGCAGTGTTTTTTTATGGATTATTCATCAATTAAATTGGTTAGCAGTGTTGGTTTTATCGCTTGCCAAAATTGTAGGTGTATTTTTTGTTTGGTATGGTTGGCGTAGCCGTGAAAGACGACGCACAATAACAAATCGTTTAAATATCCTGACTGCTAATCGCAATTAGCTATTTTTTCAATTTTTTATAAAAATAAAAAATTTATCTATAAGACTAGTTTGATTGCTCTTATGTTAATGTCTCTTAACTCTTCCAATAGGGATACGGGCGTATTTAAGGGTGGTAACCAGTAAATTGTATTTCCTAACGGACGTAACCATGCTCCTAATTGAAGCGCTTGCTGAAATATTTGGTAACCAATACGCTGATTTTTTTCTTTTTCGGTTAATTGTAAATCTGCTGCAATGATTGCCCCGATGCCTCGAATATTAGTTAATCTTTTCGTTTTATCATTAACTTCCTGCATAAATTTTCTTAAAATAATTTCTTTTTCTCGTACTTGTTGGAATATTTTTTCATCTTCTAAAACATTTAAACATTCTAAGGCTACTGCTGCTGCTAAAGCATTACCACTAAAAGTATGCGAATGTAAAAAACTTTTTCCAGAGGAATAATCATCATAAAACAAATCATAAATTTCGGCGTGTGTTAATACTGCGCTCATAGGTAACCAACCTGAGGTTAAGCCTTTACTTAAACAGATAAAGTCAGGCCTTACTTGTGCGTGTTCACACGCCAAAGCATGCCCCGTTCTACCTAATCCAGTCATGATTTCATCGGCAATTAAATAAATACCATGAGTTTGTGTCCATTTGCGTAAACGACGGAGAAAATCTTGGCTAAAGATTTTCATGCCTCCTGCTCCTTGGACTATGGGTTCAACAATAATCGCTGCTAAATTGACTGCTTGTTTTTCAAGTTGGTTTTCGATGTCGGGCCAAATCTCTGAGCAATCATCCCATAGGGGATCGGAACTAGAATGAACATAAGGGATATTTTGAATAAAGTTCGGTTTTATTAAATGGGCTTCATAGGCTTGGCGGTAAAGGCCTAAATCGCTCAGACCTAAAGCCATAAAGGTCTCACCATGATAGCTATTTTGCAGTGAAGTAAACTGAGTACGCTGATTTTGACCAAGTAATTGCTGAGCGTGTAAACTCATTTTTAGAGCAATTTCAACCGCTGAAGAGCCTTCACTGGCATAAAATATCTTGTCTAAACCTATGCAAAGTTGACCTAATTTTTCTGAAAGCTGGATGATAATTTCATAGGTGCTATTGGCAAATATCACATGCTCAAAGCATTCTAATTGGGCTTGAAGTGCGGCTTTTAAGCGTGGGTGATTATGACCCAATGACTTACACCACCAGCTAGAGATAGCATCTATTATTCTCCTACCATCCGTCAGTTCTATATAAGAGCCATAAGCTTTTTTTATTACTAAAGGGGGAAAAGCTTCATAATCCTTCATTTGTGAGCAAGGATGCCAAATATGTTGTCGGTCGCGATTGATAAGATCCATAAAATAGGGTAAAAAAGAAGCAAGTTAAACATAAAATTGACTGAAATTGCTAATATTTATGACCAGGAATATGGCTCAATCTGAAAAATAAAAACCTTTTGAGTAAAAGCTTTGTGCTAAATAAAAAGAATAAAATAAAAATAAAAGCCTGTTTCAAAGCGATACGGCCTTACCATGCCATAAAAAATATTTTATTATTTATACCTCTTTTTGTAGGACACCAATATTTTAATAGTATTGCAATAAAAAATAGTTTTTTAGGTTTTTTTGTTTTTTGTTTATTGGCTTCAAGTGCTTACTTAATTAATGATCTAGTTGATTTAGAAAACGATAAACAGCATATTAAAAAACAAAATAGATCTTTTGCTTCAGGAGAATTATCATCCAAAACCGGTTATATATTTGCACCATTGTTAGCGATAACTGCTTTAAGTCTTTCAACATTATTACCATTAAATTTCTTAATAATTGCAGTAAGTTATTATTGTTTAACTTTGCTCTATACATTTTATATTAAACAAATAAAATGGTTAGATGCAATTTTACTCGCTTTTTTATATTCAACGCGAGTATTTGCAGGAATGACTTTGATTAAAAATGGATTTTCATTTTGGCTGATTTTTTTTGTTTTATGTCTTTTTTTTAGCTTGTCTTTACTAAAGCGTTATGCCGAACTTACGTTTATGCAAACAGAAAATAATTTCTCTATATTAGGGCGCGCTTATCGAATAAAAGATAAAATTAAATTGGCCTTACTAGGATATATGAGTGGTTACTTATCTATTTTAGTCTTTATTTTCTATATTTATTCCGCAAAAGCACAATTATTTTATCGAACCCCTTTGTTATTATGGTTAATTTGTCCCTGTTTATTTATTTGGCTCAATCACATGTGGCAGTTTGCACAGGAAGGAAGAATTCACGATGACCCAGTGGTATTTACAGTCAAGAATAGGCTCAGTTGGATTTTTTTGATCTTAATAATAATTTTTAGTGTACTAGCCACGGAGATCAGGCTGCCATTTGGCAACTTATAAGCCTTTATTCAGGAAGTTGACAATACCTGCTATTCATTTTATGTTGGCAATTTTGTGATTTTAAGAAATTATTATGTCGAATGCTGAAATCCGTCATGATTGGACACTTGAACAAATTCATGTGCTTTTCCAATATCCTTTTAATGATTTAATTTATTGCGCACATTCCGTTCATCGCCAATATTTTCAAGCTAATTCAGTCCAGATTAGTAGTTTACTTAATGTAAAAACAGGTTTATGTCCTGAGGATTGTTCGTATTGTCCTCAGAGTGGTCATTACAATACAGGGTTAAAAAAAGAGCCTTTAATGACGATAGAGCAAGTAAAAACTGCAGCTAAAAAGGCAAAAGAAAAAGGTGCAGGTAGATTTTGTATCGCAGCCGCCTGGCGCAGCCCTCCTAAAAAAGAGTTCGATAATATATTAGAAATGATATCAGCTATCAAAGCATTGGACTTGGAGGCTTGTGCTACATTAGGCATGCTCTCGCAAGAACAAGCTCTACAATTATCTGATGCGGGTTTAGATTATTACAACCATAATTTAGATACATCACCAGAATATTATCAAACCATTATTTCAACCCGAACTTATCAAGAACGCTTGGAAACTTTAGCCTGGGTTCGAGCGGCAGGTGTAAAAGTTTGTTGTGGGGGAATTATTGGTATGGGAGAGACACAAGCGGATCGAGCGGGACTCTTAAGACAACTGGCTAATCTGCCCGAGCATCCTAGAAGTGTGACATTGAATAAATTAATTCCTATCCCAGGGACACCATTAGCAGATAAGCCCCCAGTTGATGCTTTTGAATTTACTCGTGTCGTTGCCGTAGCGCGTATTATGTTACCGATGAGTATGATTCGTTTATCTGCTGGGCGGGATAGTTTGAGCGATGAAGCGCAAGCATTATGTTTTTTTGCAGGTGCTAATTCTATACATTATGGCGAAAAATTATTAACCACAGATAACATTTCTCCCGAACAAGATAATGCTTTATTAAAAAAATTGGGTTTAAAAGCAGTATTATTTGATACCGAATTGCATGCATGTCATTAACTTTTGAGCAGGTATTAAGCTTACATAAACAAAAAGGCCTATATAGAGAACGTAAAGTCTTGCAAAGTTTGGCCGGTATGCAGCGGCGTTATAATGATAAAAATTTTTGTTGTTTTTCTTCAAACGATTATTTAGGTCTATCCAAACACCCTGCGGTTATAAAATCTTTTAAGCAGGCAGTTGATGATTATGGTGTGGGTAGTGGTTCTTCGCATTTTCTTGGAGCTTATAATCAATTTCACCATGAACTCGAGCTCGCCTTAGCCAAATTTCTTAATTTTCCTAAAGTATTGGTATTTTCTACAGGATATATGGCTAATTTGGGAATTTTAGGGAGTTTATTGCAAAAAAGCGCTGCGGTATTTGCAGACAAACTAAGCCATGCTTCTTTAATCGATGGGGCAAAATTAACGGGTGCCTCATTTAAACGTTATCCACATAATAAACTTGCTAGCCTAAAGAAGCATTTAATGCAGTCTACTTCTAGACAAAAATTTATCATGACCGATGGTGTGTTTAGTATGGATGGTGATATAGCGCTATTGCCCTCATTAGTTGAAATCGCCCAAAACTTTTCATCCACATTGTTAGTGGATGATGCACATGGCATAGGCATATTAGGAAAAAATGGAGCAGGCATTTGCGAGCATTTTGGATACAAACCAGATATTTTATCGGGCGGTTTCGGTAAGGCTTTTGGATGTTTTGGCGGTTTTGTGGCCTCGAATGAGGTCATTATCGAGAATCTGATTCAATTCGCGCGACCCTATATGTATACCACAGCATTGCCGCCGGCTTTAGCTAAAGCTGTTCATACCAGTTTATTATTAATACAAACAGAAAGCTGGCGTAGAGAAAAATTACAGAGTTTAATTACATATTTTAAACAGATCGCGCAACAGTTAGAGTTACCGATATTGCCTTCCCAAACCCCCATTCAACCAATTTTAATAAAGAATACTGAGCAAACCATGGCACTTTCAGCGTATTTATTGCAAAATGGCTTTTTAGTGAATGCTATTCGACCCCCGACCGTTCCTGAAAATACCTCGCGACTACGAATTAGTTTAAGTGTTTTACATTCAGAAAAGGAAATTGATAAAGTATTAGAACAAATAGCTATGGGGCTAAAATTGATATAAATAAATGATAACCCAATTAGATGAAACACAAATTGCTCGTCGTTTTAATAAAGCGGCAAATACTTATGATCCCGTTGCTGTATTACAACAGCGGGTAGGAAAATCTTTATTAGAACGTTTGCAAGGTATTCGCTGTCAACCGCAAACCATATTGGATCTGGGTTGTGGTACGGGTTATTGCGAGGCATTTTTAAAAAAATTATATCCCACGGCTAAAATTATAGGTCTAGATAAGTCGAATGGAATGTTGGCTCAAGCTAAAGAAAAGCATCAACTTACAAATATCAATTGGGTAGGTGGATGTGCCGAGAATTTACCATTTAGTGATCATAGCTTCGAATTAGTTTATTCCAATTTGATGTTGCATTGGAGCAACGATTTTACCAAGAGTCTCAAAGAAATTCGGCGTATATTGAAACCTGAAGGATTGCTACTTTTTTCCATGGTGGGACCTGATTCTTTACAAGAATTGCGAAATTGTTGGAGAGCTATCGACAATCAACCGCATGTGCATGTATTTGTTGATATGCATGATTTAGGCGATAACTTACTGCATACGCCTTTTGTCGATCCAGTGATGGATGTTGAATATTTTACTTTATTGTATTCAGAAGCCTTAGATTTGATGAAGGAACTTAAAAAACTTGGGGTGCAAAATATTGCCAAGAATCGTCAACGAGGATTAACTTCCAAGGGGACCTTAAAAAAATTGATTCAATCCTATGAATATTTTCGAAGCCCAGAAGGAAAATTGCCAGCAACATGGGAGATTATTTATGGACATGCATGGGCAGCGAAAAAAAAACTTGAAAAACAGAATGATTTTAGCGAGATTAAAATACCTTTAAGTAGTATTATTCGCGGATAACATTTTCTAAACCCTCTTTGTAAAAATAGCTTAAATTAATCAAATATAAAATGATGCAAAGCAAAGGTTTTTTTATTTTAGGGACAGATACTAATGTTGGTAAAACAACTATCGCTGTTAGCTTATTATCTTTTTTAAAGGCTTATGGCTATTCTACTATTGGCTTAAAACCGATTTCCAGCGGAGCGCAATTAAGCAAAGTTGGATTGCGAAATTCCGATGCAATTGCTCTGCAAGAAGCAGCAACTATTCATCTCCCTTATGAGCATGTTAATCCTTTTTGTTTTAGCTTAGCAATAGCACCACATATTGCAGCGGAACAACAAGGTTTCCAACTAAATCTTGCTAAGATTATGCAGTCATTCCATCCTTTATTAAATTATGAAGCTGATTATTGTGTTATTGAAGGGTTAGGAGGGGTTGCTGTTCCTTTAAATAAAACTGAAACGATGCTTGACGTATTGCAAGCTTTAAATTTGCCCGTCATTTTTGTCGTGGGGCTGAGTTTAGGCTGCTTGAACCATGCCCTTTTAACCTATGAAATTTTGAGAAAAAGAAATATTTCGATTGTGGCATGTATATGTAACCAAATTGATCCTGAAATGTTATTTCATGAAGAGAATGGGCTATATTTAAAGCAATCTATAGATGTGCCTTTTTTCAGTTTTGTTCGCTACCAGAAGCTAAATGCTTCAATGACCGATATAGGCATTGAGTGGTCGAATTTAATCAAATTAGAAGATTTTTCCTGTTTGCCTAAGCATGATTAAGTAATTCAGCTAAGCAAAAAAACTCTCTTGGCATAGAAAAGCTTTTTGCCAATTCGCGTCTAATAGCATAATAGATATATAATGCCCCTAATTAAGATAGAATAATAATGAATTTTCATACTCTTTTTCCATATTTTTACTTATGAAATTTTTAAATCCCTACAAGCTTATTTTTTTAGGTCTTTTGCTTTTATTACCCTTTAGACAAGTGCTAGCTGAAGATCAACTAAGTCAATTATTAAATAATTTACAAACCTTCAAAGCTAATTTTACTCAAACAGTCATGAATTCTAGAGGTCAGATTCTGCAACAACTAAGTGGCAAGATGGCTATACAGCGGCCTGGTCGATTTCGTTGGGAAGTCATGCAACCTAATAGACAGTTATTAATTGCAGATGGTCAGCACATTTGGTTTTATGACATTGATTTACAGCAAGTAACTATTCAAACACAAAAAACTGCCGATACAGATTCCCCTGCAGCATTATTAAGTGGTTCCTCTAAAAATTTAACACAACAGTTTGTTGTCCACCCTTTAATGGATGTTCAAGGTTTTACTTTATTTCCAAAAAATAAAAATGCCTTATTTCAATCTATTACTTTGATTTTTGAAGAAGATCGCTTACGAGAGATGCGTTTGGCTGACAAATTAGATCAGCAAACAGTGATTAATTTTTCCCAAATTGAGTTAAATCCACATCTGCCAGCACAGACATTTCATTTTATTATGCCGACAGATAAAAATATCGATATTGTTAAAGACTAAATCTTATGTCACATACCCATCACAATCATTCTACCTTTGTTACTTTAAATGTTAGTTTTGCTGTTGCAATTTTGTTAAATTCAGGTTTTTTATTAACAGAAGTTGTTTATGGATTTATTGCCCATTCGGTTAGCTTATTATCAGATGCCGTTCATAATTTTGGAGATGTTTTAGGTTTGTTGATGTCTTGGGGAGCAAGCGTTTTAGTCAAACGACGCGCGACGCAACGTTATAGCTACGGTTATAAAAAATTAACTATTCTAGCTGCACTAGCCAATGCTTTATTACTTGTTTTAACATCAGCTTTAATCGTTTATGAATCTATTAACCGACTTAATCACCCAAAAGAAATTAATGAAGTTATTGTGATGATAGTTGCCTTTATAGGGATGCTAATTAACGGAGGAACGGCTTTATTATTTATGAGGAAAAGCTCATCTGACCTTAATATTAAAGGTGCGTTTTTACATTTAGCTTATGATGCGCTGATTGCTTTAGGTGTTGTATTAGCAGGCGCTGCCATTTATTTTACCGGATGGTTATGGGTCGATCCGATAGTAGGATTGTTGATAGTTGGTATTATCACTTGGGGAAGTTGGAATTTACTACGTCGTTCGGTAGAACTAATATTAGGAGCAGTGCCTTATGGAGTAAATCAGAAAGCAGTCTATAATTATTTAAAAGAATTACCTGGAGTTCAGGAGGTTCATGATTTGCATATTTGGGGGCTCAGTACACAGGAAACAGCATTGACTGCGCATTTGATTATGCCAGAGGGTGGCTTATCAGATAAAGATCATTTAAAGATTAATCGAGTTTTGGCTAAGGAATTTCATATCCAACATATTACTTTACAAGTTGAACAAGGGCAAAAAAAATATCCTTGTGAGCAATCTTTAGTTTGTTAACTTTAGTACCCCATTGGCTTATCTTTTTCACAGTAAATTTACTAACTATTTTTTTGGCCATTAAATGTTTTTTATATTATATGTAGCAATAGGATTGTTAGCTGGATTTTTAGCGGGATTATTGGGTATTGGCGGTGGAACAGTTTTAGTTCCCGGTTTGCTTGCCATTTTTTCACATGCAAATATTCCTGAACATCTGCAAATGCATATGGCAACGAGTACAGCATTGACATCTATAATTTTTACTTCACTGATTGCTGTTTATCATCAGCAGCGTAGTTTTTCTATTAATTGGCTTTTATTTCGACAGTTAGTTCCAGGAATGGTTGTTGGAATAATAACAGGGGCTTTATTAGCATTATTCTTATCTACACAAACATTAAAATTATTATTTAGCTTATTTCTTTTTGCGGTTGCATTCAAACTATATTTCCATAGAAGTCCAACTATTAAAAAAGAAATCATTGTCTTAAATATTTTCAAGAAATGGTCTATAGGGTTTTTTATTGGTATTATTTCAGGGATGTTAGGTCTTGGCGGAGGAGCTATTTCAGTTCCGGTTTTTTTACGTTTGGGGTTATCTACGCATCATGCTATTGCAACATCTTCAGCATGTGTATTGTTATTAGCCGTTTTAGGAGCAATCACGTTCACATTAACAGGTTTGCATGCTAGTAATTTACCCTCCGGTAGTATTGGATTTGTCTATTGGCCTGCAGTATTAGGAATATCAATAGGGAGTGTGTTTTTTGTTCCTATAGGAACAGGACTTGGCAAGCGCATTGCAGGGAATATTTTGCGAAGATTTTTTGCTTTATTTCTTTTTATATTAGGTATTACCTTATTAATCCATTAAAGTATCATATGACAAATTATTCACAACCTATTGGTATATTTGATAGCGGTATTGGTGGCTTAACTGTCGCTCATGCTGTAACTAAGCTGTTACCCGATGAATCTATCATCTATTTTGGGGATACAGCCCATGCCCCTTGGGGTGATAAATCTGCTGCAGCCATTCAAGCTTATTCCATTAAAATTTGTGATATGTTACTTAAGCAAGATTGCAAACTCATATTGATTGCTTGTAATTCAGCTTCAGCTGTTGCTTATGAGCTCGTTAAAGAGTATGTGGGTCGCAAGTCAATAGTGGTCGATGTGATTGATCCGATGATCGAGTACTTAGCTGAAAATTACATCGACAAAACCATCGGCTTAATTGGTACTAAACAAACTGTTAATTCAAACATCTATAGAAAAAAATTGGATGAATTGGGAGTTAATATTCGATTAAATACACTCGCCACCCCTTTGCTAGTGCCGCTAATTGAGGAGGGGTTTAAGGATCAAACTATTATGAGCGACGCTATTCAGTCTTATCTGAGTGAATCGGCTTTTCATAAACTTGATGCCCTAGTGCTAGGATGCACGCATTATCCCTTAATTAAACAGCAGATCAGGCGGTTTTATAGCGATACTACCGTTATTATCGATTCAACTGACATCGTTGCAGAAATGGTAAAAAAAATACTTAAAGGACATAGGTTATTGGCTGACGCATCGAGTTCTCCTAAAAAGAAGTTCTATGTTTCAGATTATACATCTGCATTTTCTGCTCTAGCCCATATTTTTTTTAAAATGCCAATTACCTTGGAAAAATACCCTTTATGGGAATGAATATACCTAAAAAATTAATCTCTTTCTGTCTTTTAGCGTAAAACTGCTTATGGTAGAATAGATAAATTTTTAGACTTACGAGGGAAGTGATATGGCTTCTAGTCAAATACGTTTAAATCCAGGCCTTGAATCCGTTTTAGTTACCAATACGGTATTACGTCAAACTTACATCCTATTAGGGTTAACGCTGATTTTTAGTGCAATAACTGCTGGTATTGCCATGTTTACTAATGCCCCACCCTTAAATCCATTTGTTACCCTAATTGGGTATTTTGGACTTTTATTTTTAACCAATTTTACCCGCAATAGTGCTTGGGGCTTATTGTCTGTATTTGCCTTAACGGGATTTATGGGATATACGCTAGGCCCTATTTTAAATCACTATATCCATGGATTTACCAATGGGCATGAATTAATCATGATGTCATTAGGTGCTACAGGCCTTATCTTTTTTGCCTTATCTGCCTATGCTTTAACCACCAAAAAAGATTTTAGCTTCATGGCAAGTTTTTTAATGGTGGGTATGATCGTCGCTTTTCTGGCTAGCATCGGGACATTATTCTTTCATATACCTGCTTTAATGCTTACCTTGTCGGCGGTTTTCATATTATTATCGTCAGGTATAATTTTGTTACAGACCAGTCAAATTATCCATGGTGGTGAAACAAACTACATCATGGCAACCGTTACACTTTATGTATCACTGTATAACATCTTTTTAAGTTTATTAAACTTATTAGGTGCATTCAGCGGTAACCGTGATTAATTTATTTCATAGCGATCTTTTATACCTAAAGCCCAGCTAACTGAGATAAAAATAAACTTTTTAGATAGCTTTGCTCACAGCAATGGATTTTTGTCAAATGCCACGATAATGAAGCAACCGAAATGTATTAGATATACATGAAGATTGTGAGTTGAGCAGCAATACCGACAAAAATTCAAGTGTGGAAGAGTATACATTTGTTAATGTGTTAGCGGACTTTGTCTTATGCATCGTTTAATCCTTGTTCTATATGGCTGGATCAGAAAAAATTTCTCAACTATCCTTTAAAGGAACTCATAAGTAGAGAACAAAAAAGCTACTTTAAATAGTTTCATCTCAACTTTTAAGAAAGTATTTTGTTGCATTGTCGAAGCAACAGGTGGTACATGGCAGGTCTAATAGTTAATGGCGAGAAAATTTTAACCGATCAATTTGGATATCTGGTTCATTCTGCTGATTGGCATGAGGAAGTAGCTACTAAAATTGCCAAAGATGAGGCATTAACACTCATTAAAGATCATTGGCATGTTATCTATTTTTTGCGTAATTTCTATCAGCAATACCATAAAACTCCGCCAATCAGAATTTTGGTTAATCAATTAGCGGTGCAGTTAGGTTCTGAAAAAGCCTGTAGCATCTATCTCAATAATCTATTTCCAAAAGGGATACTTAAACAAGCAAGTAAGTTAGCTGGATTGCCTAGACCGACTCGTTGCATGTAGATCTATTCCATTTTCCCTGTAAATAAAGTTAAACTACAAAAGATATAAATAACTTCAGGAAAAAATATGAATAATGAAAAGTTACAAAATAACATCAAAGCTTCAAAAACATAAAAATTCGCGTGAATATTTGTTAAAATGTCTTGAAAATGAATGTGAACTAAATTTTTAAAATTCTCTTTCATTTCATATTCATATTGAGAAAGCTTCTCAACAGTTTGAAAATAAAAAAATAACGTTTAAATTATAATAAAAGAATAAATAATGAGAAATCGAATGTTAATTGAATCTGAAGTGACAGGCATTAATGCTATATTAATAGAGAAAATTACAAAGCAAAATAAAGAAATTATTGATGAGATAAAAAATCAGGCCCCATCTGAAAAATTACAACAAATAGAGGTTTGGATTAATCAAATTAATCCTGAACTTTCGAACAATGATGATATACAGTCTCTAGCAAGTATAATACAAACGATACATTGCTATTCAAAAAAGAAATCTAATGAATCAAATGAAAGTTTGATAGAAAGTTGTTTGTGTAATCTCATAGAGAATATGGGCCACCTATCAAATAAGGACTTACAAACATATGCCTCTTATCTCAGAGCTTATATTAAAACTGGTAATGCGGACGCTAAATACGATTTGAAGGAATTTAATACTCAATTAGGATTTGAAAATAACTTTTCTTCGTTTGATAAATTAGTTAAGACAGTGAATTCAAATGTTGCAAAAATTGTCAAATTTAAATCTTCTTTTCAAACTCAATCAGAAAAAATTCCAAAAAAAATTGCTGAGTTTAAATCTTCTTTTTTTCATTTTGCACAGATTGCACAGAGTATTTCCAAAAATTTTAGTCATCTAGGAATTAAATCGGGTATAAATTATAGGGAGCCAATTGTAGTTGTCCCACCAACTGTAGAGAAAATTATACCCTTTACTAAGCCAACTAAGAATAGAAAGGCAAAACCACGTAAAAATACTAAAATAAATGATTCTTATCGACAAGATAGTTTTTTATTAGATATAAAAAGATTGTTTGCTACTGATGAAACTAACTGTGGTTTAGAGAAAACCAATTCTAAACTTCGGAACGATGTGTTACCAATAGATTCTCATGAAATTCAAAATCAAAAAAGTCAAGAATTAGTATGTGATTTCAATTTTTTTGAATATTTACCATTTTTGGATGGGTTTTTTATAGATCGCGTGGATCATTTAATTACTAAGAAAATTTTTATAACTGAACTAAAAGAAATATTTTTTAAATCTTTTAAACAATGTATAGATAAAGAGGATTTTTTTTATCACCTGAAGAAAAAAACTAGTGAATTATCGAGATTTAAAGAAATTAAAGAATTATTTAAAGACTTTTATGATCAATTTGAGGATATCAATTTTCAGATCGATTATATCTTAAATAATTATAGTTATTTTTTAAAACTTCTACAAAAAATGATTTCTAGTAATAAAGAATTTTTTCTAATTGCTGATTCCTATAATTTCGAGAGAATAGAGGACATATTAATTTTAGATTCAAGAGGGATTTTACCTGAGCTTATAAAATTAGAATTTATATATTACATATTTGATAGATACATTGAAATTCGTGAATTTTTGAATGAATTTTGTAAAAAATCCAACATTAAGGTTATTTTTGAATCAATTGAAACATTAAAGAAGCTTAAAAATAACTCTCCGCTTTATGTGATCAGTTCATTTTCAGAATTTTTAGAAACGATTTATAACAAGATTAATGGAAAATTAAATTTTCTAGATTCGCATGTTTTTTTATTTGAAGAATTTGTACCATTAAATTTTATTGATAGAATTAAACAAGGTTTATTTTCTAAAAATTCGATCCAATGGTTAGAAGATGATTTTTTTTCAAAAACAATTCAAACTAAATTGTCTTATAACCAACAAATTAAGGATTTTCTTGCAAAGAAATCGTGGTTGGAATTATTATTTAGATATCATATTATTTGTTGGTTTGGACAAATTAAAAAAAATATTCAAGAAAAAATAACTGCATATATTGTTTCTAGTGCTTATGTAATTAGTATTAATATGATTAAAGAATTAATAGAAAATATTAATATTAGAAAAAATCAAATAACTAATTTGGATGATACCCAACAAATTTTGAGTGATTTAATTGATCTCATTCAGCAATTACTTATTTTTGAAAACCAATGGAAAATGGAAAATGAAAATCGATTCTTATTGAGAAATATTTTTATAAATCAGTTAAGAACTGATTCTTTAGATAAGGAATTTAAGAAATTGCTAATATTTATTTTTAAACTAAAGGAAGATTTAGTGGAGGAGAAAGCTAAAGATTTGCAAAAAAATGTTATTACTTTAAAGAATGAGGCAAAAATAATTAAAAAACTTTCCACTTTTTTCAACCCAGAGAAAGATAAAATTAATTTTAAAGATAAAATTAATTTTTTAGATTCGTCTCGGCTCAGCATTATCTAAATTATTTTTTAATAAGATTGTCTTTTTCAAGTAGATAATATTTCTTTAATTCTCATATCTCAGCATAATGTATAAACGGTTCAATGCATTCTCATTAGAAAGAAGGCTTCCATTTTATATTACACCCCATACTAGGTAACTGGTGCGGATTAACTGGTTTTCCTTGGAGAATATTATCTAAAGCGGAACGTATATCCTTACCTGTTACGGGAATTTTATTGCCTGGTCTGGATCCATCTAATTGACCTCGATATACACATAAAAGGTCCTTATCGAAAATAAAAAAATCAGGTGTACAAGCGGCTTGATAAGCCTTGGCAGTCGATTGAGTTTCATCGTAAAGATAAGGAAAGGTTAATTGTTTAGCTAGCTGAGCCATTTTTTCTGGGGCATCTTCTGGGTAGGCTATTGCATCATTCGCGCTGATGCCCACAAACGAGATGGCTTTAGCTTGATAATCCTTGGCGAGCTGAACGAGTTCACCTATGACATGTTTGACGTACGGGCAATGATTGCAAATAAACATAATGACAGTAGCTTTCGACCTTTTGGCATCTTTTAAACTATATGATTTATTGGTAAGCGTATCCATTAGTTTAAAATCAGGTGCTTTGGTCCCGAGAGCCAGCATGCTAGAAGACGTTAGCGCCATAAAGATTCTCCATATTTGCATTAGTTACGGTATTATAACCTAAACCTTATTCATTAAATTCGATTTATGGCCAAGCTTTATTTTTACTACTCCGCTATGAACGCAGGCAAGAGCACAGCTTTGTTACAAGCCAGTTATAATTATCAAGAACGTGGTATGCAGACATTATTGTTTGCTCCAGCTGTTGATGATCGCCATAAGTTGGGTTGTATTAGCTCCCGGATAGGTTTAAACGCAGAGGCAAATTTATTTGCGCCAAAAGACAATTTGCTGGAGCAGATAGAAATCATCCTAAAGCAAAAAAATGAATTAAAATGTGTATTAATCGATGAAGCCCAATTTTTGACAAAAAACCAAGTATTGCAATTGACAATTGTTGTTGATCGCTTAAATATTCCGGTTCTATGCTATGGGTTGCGGAGTGATTTTCGCGCAGAGCCTTTTGAAGGCAGTTTATATTTATTGATATGGGCTGATGAGATCAATGAGATAAAGACCGTCTGCTATTGTGGTCGTAAGGCGACCATGAATATCAGATTCGATGCTGAAAATCACAAAGTCACAGTAGGTAAACAAATAGAAATTGGTGGGAATGAACGCTATATTTCGGTTTGCAGAAAGCACTTTAAATTAACAGATAGTCTCAAGCTTAGTTAGACCCTATTCAAATTGTGTGCCTATTATCTAGGGAACCACTCTAAAATCATGATTTAGTCCTATTTATAAATAACTTGATACAGCTTTTTAATATTCTCTTAATATTAGCTACTTAAAATAAATAATTTAATGCGATGCAATCCCTAGGTAACAAGTTTGTTTTGTTTAAAAGTGAATTTTATGCCCACTGAAAATCTTCCATCGCCTTACCCTAATGAATATATCGATACCCTATTAAGAGAACTTTATAAATTATTCGTTGACAATAATGCTCTAAATGAAATAGGCAGTGATAAGAAGGCTATCCGCCAGAAGGTAATTGCGGGTATCGAAAAGAATAATTTTAACGATAGTAAGTTTAATGCCGGATCAGAATTATTAAATTTATTTAAGCTTTTATGTTTTATTCAAGCTTGGTCTGATTTTGACGAAAATTGGATTAACGACCCTGACGATGCTGATTACAAAAAGCACCGTCAGGAAATGAAATTCAAAAAAGATATTGATAAGTCGCTTAGAAAACTTATACATCTGGCCTTATTCAAAGCAGTTTATGAGTCTTTATGGAGATTTAAGAAGGCTGCAGAAGCTGCTAAAAATGATGTAGAGATAGCTTTTATTAATGAATTACTTGAGAAATTGAAACACAGTTCTTCAAAAAAAATTTTAAAAGAAGTTATTATTCAATTTCTAAAATATAAAGAATTTGAAAAATGTGAGGATATTGAAGCGAATTTTACCCAAGCAGTGAAATTAATTTCTGTTTTCTCTCATTGGCAGGATAAATTTTTCTATGTGTGTGGTATTGTCCTAGGAGTAATTGCAGCGCTGACCTGTGGTTTAAGTACGGGTGGCGCTATCTTTGTATTGTTAGCAGGTTTGAGTTTGCCGCTAGGATTGGTGATTCCTCTAAGTGTGCTAATTTTTCTCGCCGGTACCCGGGCTAATTTTCAGCTTTTCTCACAGCACATTCCGCATTTTTTTCAAGATCTTTGCAGAAGTGGGCGTATGACTGAATTTATCGATCAACAAGGACAGCGTCTTCAATTATCAGGAAAAAAGAAATTTTTACTTTTACCTGCTGGGTTGCTTTCTCTATCAGTAGGAATTGCAGCGGCGGCTATTGCCTATCTTGAGGGCACAAAAATGCTAGCCATTATTTGCCCGATGTTGTTAGCAACATGTCCGCATTTAACTATTGCTATATTGGGTATATTAGCGAGTGCGTTATTAATCGGTTTAACCATCGTTATGCTAAGAACCTTTATTGGAGTACTACAATCACAATTTTCATTTGAAAAAATTAAGCAAAGTATTATAGAAAAATGGCAAAAGCTAAATTTTATTAAGGGTTTAGGCTATATTTTCAAAGTATTTGTTATGGGTGCCGCTTTGTTTGGTTTGGGTTATCTCGATCTTACTGGCACGGCTACTTTAGCTGGCTTATTAGGTTGGGTTGCTGCCGATATAATAACTTTAGCAGCAATTATTGGGGATTTACCATTTACCTTAATAACTGCAGTTGCTTGGTGTAATAACCTATTCAAAAAAAACTCTAACCCAAACTCTGGTGAACCGAAAAATAGAATCTATTATTTGTACAGAATAGTAGAGTTTTTTGCATTAATAATAAATGCTTTTGGTAATGCAGCGTTGGTATTTACGGAATCGTTTGTATCACGGATCGCTAGTATTGCTGCTTTCATGAATTCTTATGCCAGTAATCGTATCCAGGAGGATGATAATAAATTAGTTCAAGCAAGAGTAATGGCAACTGAGAAATCCCTATCTTCATTAAAATGTACTTTTTTTAAACCTTCTCTTGAAGTCCCTCAAGTATCAAAAGTAGCCATTAATGATGAAATCACTTATATGAAAACGGTTCAGGCTCATCATTAAGTGCATTACAATGCTAAGGATAATTTGATTTCGTTTGGACAATAGGTCGGGCTTGCTATAAACTACGCTTCCCAAATAGTCCCTAAAAATAAAAGACGGAAGTTTGTAAGTCTACTCTCTATTTGAGGCATTAATGGCCATAACTACCTTAAAACAACCACGTGACTATCTAAATTTTTCTAATATTCAGCCGTGGCTAGTTTGCCTTTCTGCCGCACTTTTTTTCTTTTACGAATTCATCCAAATGGGCATGTTTAACTCGATTAGCCAAGAGTTAATGCATGATTTTTCAATTAATGCTGGCCAATTAGGCTTTTTATCTGCGACTTACTTCTATGCAGATGTCATTTTTTTATTATTTGCTGGAATCTTGGTCGATCGTTTTTCTATCCGCATTATTATACTCAGTGCGATGGTTATGGTTGTCTTCTCCACTATCACGTTTGCTTTTAGTCAGTCCTTTAAAATTGCGGCTTTTAGCCATTTTATAGCCGGTATTGGTAATGCGTTTTGTTTTTTAAGTTGTATTAAATTAGCAACGCGCTGGTTTCCTACTCAACGGTTAGCTTTCGTCATCGGTATCATCATTACCATTGCCATGGCTGGAGGCATAGTGGCACAAACTCCTTTTGCGTTGGTAGTCCATGCGTTAGGATGGCGAACTGCTGTGTTGATTAATGCTGGATTAGGCACGTTTATCACCTTATTGGTTTATTTCTTTGTCTATGACTACCCCAAACAGCAACTTTCTCAGCAAATGGCAGATGTTGTACCTGCTAATAAGCCTATCCCCGTACTGAAAAGTATCGGTTTATCCTTGCGAAATAAGCAGAACAGCTTAGCCGGAGTCTATACTTGTCTTTTAAATTTACCGATTATTTTGCTGGGTGCATTGTGGGGTACCTTATATTTAACCCAAGTGCACCATCTTGAGAAGACCCAAGCCTCGTTGGTCGCTACAATGATTTTTTTGGGAACTATTATAGGGTCACCTTTAGTAGGTTGGCTCTCTGACTTTATTAGCAGACGAAGATTGTTGATGATTATCGGCGCCATGCTTTCTTTGCTGGTTTTACTCGCTATTATGTTTATACCCGTATTACATTTCTATACCTTGCTTATTTTATTTTTATTATTAGGCTTTTTTACGAGCACACAAATTATTAGCTATCCGCTGATTGCAGAAAGTAATCCTAGGCATTTGACAGGCACATCTACCAGTTTAGCTTCAATTCTAATTATGGGTGGTGGGGCAGTGTTCCAACCTTTATTTGGATGGTTAATCGATCTGCATTGGGATCAAACTTTTTTACAAGGAGTACCTTACTATTCAGCCAGTAATTATCGTTATGGCATGGCTATTATGCCGATAGCTTTTATAGTGAGTTTAATCGCTGCGTGTTGTTTACGGGAGACTTATTGCCAACCTTTTATTCGTGAGAATAATTTATGCTGACTTCAGCTGTTCATGAGGATGTTACTATAATGGATAAAAAACTGCCGTGGATAGTATGCTTTTCTGCAGCGCTGTTTTTTTTCTATGAATTTATTCAAATGAATATGTTCAACGCTATCAGTTCAGATCTGATGCACACTTTTTCTCTTAATGCAACGGGATTGGGAAAGTTATCGGCTTATTATTTTTATGCCAATTTATTATTCTTACCGATTGCAGGGGCTTTGTTAGACCGATTTTCGACACGCAAAATTATTCTTTCCTCTTTGTTTCTTTGTATTGTGGGCATTGCTGCTTTCGCTATGACAAGTTCGTTTTTATGGGCATCTGTATTCCGTTTCATGAGTGGTATTGGCAGCGCTTTTTGTTTCCTAAGTAGTATTCGACTCGCATCACGTTGGTTTCCCGCAAAAAATATGGCCTTAGTCAGTGGCTTAATCGTCACGATGGCTATGATGGGTGGTATGGTAGCGCAAACGCCTTTGACTTTATTAGTGGAATTAGTAGGTTGGCGTCATGCTTTATTCTTTGATGCAGGTTTAGGTGTCTTTATTTTCTTAATAATTTTTAGTTTTGTTCAAGATTACCCTGCTAATTTACGTCAGGAACAAAAAAATTCCCATCAAGAACTCTCTAAACTAGGACTTTTTAAAAGTTGGAAACTTGCTTATTTAAATCCACAAAATAGTTTATGCGGACTTTATGTTTCCTTACTCAATTTACCCGTTGCCCTTTTAGGTGCAATTTGGGGAAGTTTATTTTTGCAGCAAGCGGATCATTTCTCTGCAACAGAAGCTTCATTTGCACCAAGCTTACTTTTTGTAGGAACAATCATTGGTGGTCCAGTTGTAGGATGGGTTTCTGATAAAATTCAAAAGCGTGTAACACTGATGATGTTAGGGGTCATTATTTCTCAACTATTAGTGATTACGATTATCTGCGTACCAGGTTTTTCTATAGCAACCATCGCTTTATTATTTTTTGCTTTAGGGTTTTTTACCAGTAGTCAGGTTTTGTGTTACCCCTTAGTGGCAGCCAGTAATCCAAAGAGCATAACCGCCACCTCAGTGAGTGTCGTATCCTTTATGGCAATAGGAGGTTATGCAGTATTCCAACCTTTATTTGGCTGGCTGATGGATACTAATTTTCAAGGGACCGTATTAAATCAAATTAGAATTTATTCTTCCAGTGATTATCATCGCGCCTTACTCATTATCCCGATAGGTTTTTGTATTGCGTTTATCGCTACATTTCTAATGCGCGAACCGCGGCCCTAGTAAAAGAATGCGCTAGATTAATTCAAAGATTATCTTAATTAGCTATTTTAAAAAAGTTTCGCTAGTATATAGTTCTTTTTAGCTTTAAAGCTTATTTTTTAAACATACTTCTACTTTAAGTTTGAGAATAAAGAATGGATAATTACACGACATTTACTTCGGAATCTGTATCGGAAGGACATCCAGATAAGATTGCTGATCAAATTTCCGATGCAGTTTTGGACGCAATTTTACTTCAGGATAAAAATGCCCGAGTTGCTTGTGAAACGCTAGTTAAGACCGGTATGGTGCTAGTGGCAGGTGAGGTAACGACAACTGCTTGGGTCGATGTAGAGCAAATTGTCAGAGAAACGGTAAAAGATATTGGCTACAATAGCTCATCGATGGGGTTCGACTGGGAATCCTGTGCTGTTATGACTGCTATTGGTAAGCAATCTCCTGATATTGCTCAGGGAGTTGATAAGGTTAATAAACTTGAACAAGGTGCAGGTGATCAGGGTTTAATGTTTGGATATGCAACTAATGAAACCGATGTGCTGATGCCCGCGCCTATTACTTATGCACACCGTTTGATGGAACGCCAGGCGAAGTTACGTAAAAATAACAGTTTGAGTTGGTTGCGTCCTGACGCCAAAAGCCAAGTAAGTTTACGTTATCATAATGCTAAACCTATTGGTGTCGAAGCAATCGTACTTTCTACGCAACATGCTCCTGATATTGCTTATGACGATCTAAAAGAAGCGGTCATGGAAGAAATTATCAAGCCTATTTTTCCAGCGACGTGGTTAACGAAAACGACGAAATATTATGTAAATCCTACTGGACGTTTTGTTATTGGTGGGCCTTTAGGTGATACGGGTTTAACGGGGCGTAAAATTATTGTGGATACTTATGGTGGTATGGCACGTCATGGTGGAGGTTGTTTTTCTGGTAAAGACCCAAGCAAAGTCGATCGCTCTGCCGCTTATGCCGCACGTTATGTTGCTAAAAATATCGTTGCTGCAGGTTTAGTTGATCGTTGCGAAATACAAATTTCTTATGCTATTGGTATTGCTGAGCCCACATCCATAAATATTAATACATTTGGTACAGCTAAATTACCTGATAAGCGTATCATTGAGTTAATTCAACAGCATTTTGATTTAAGACCAAGAGGCTTGATTGAGATGCTTGATTTATTAAGACCTATTTATAAACCCACCGCGGCTTATGGTCATTTTGGCCGTGAAAATGTAGATTTTCCCTGGGAGAAAACCGATAAAACGGAGTTATTGCGCGAAGCTTTATTAAACCATGAAATCAAACAAGTAACAGAATTTTAAATATACACTTTGCACTTGAATTTTTGTCTGTGTTGCCGCTCAACTCATAATCTTCTTCGGGGCATTTGCCAAAAATTCAACTACTGTAAGTTTAAAAACAGTATTAAAAAATTATTATTTATTTAAGTTATTAAGGTATTTATGATCACAGAAAAGTTAAAGACTAACATTGCTGACTATAAAGTTGCAGATTTAAGTTTAGCAGAATGGGGACGAAGAGAAATCACTATTGCTGAGACAGAAATGCCAGGTTTAATGGCTTTACGCAAAAAATACCGACACGAAAAACCGTTAAAAGGTGCGCGTATTGCTGGATGTTTACATATGACCATACAAACAGCTGTGTTAATTGAAACGCTGCTTGATTTGGGGGCAGAAGTGCGTTGGTCCTCGTGTAATATTTTTTCCACACAAGACCACGCTGCTGCGGCTATGGCTGTTCGAAAAATTCCAGTTTTTGCTTGGAAAGGTGAAACCGAAGAAGAATTTTGGTGGTGCATTGAGCAGACTTTAGTAGGGCCCGATGGCTGGATGCCCAACTTAGTATTGGATGATGGTGGCGATCTTACTTTATTATTACATGATAAACATCCTAAAATTTTACATGGTATTAAAGGGGTATCCGAGGAAACTACGACGGGTGTACATAGACTTTATCAAATGCAAAAGGAAAAAACCTTATTAGTTCCAGCGATTAATGTGAATGATTCGGTAACAAAATCTAAATTTGATAATCTCTATGGTTGCAGAGAATCTTTAATTGACGCATTAAAACGCGCGACGGATGTTATGATCGCCGGTAAAATTGCTGTGGTTTGTGGTTATGGTGATGTAGGAAAAGGATGTGCGCAGAGTCTCCGTTCCTATGGTGCGACGGTTTGGATTACCGAAGTTGATCCTATTTGTGCCTTGCAAGCTGCTATGGAAGGTTATCGTGTGGTAACTATGGATGATGTAGCAAAACTAGGAGACATATTTGTAACTGCCACTGGAAATAAAGATGTTATCACTTTATCACATATGCAACAGATGAAAGATCTGGCTATCGTTTGTAATATTGGTCATTTTGATTCTGAGATAGATGTGGCTGGATTACGTCAATTCAATTGGTTAAATATTAAACCGCAAGTTGATCAGATTAATTTTCCTGATAAAAAACGTTTACTATTACTAGCTGAAGGTCGTTTAGTTAATTTAGGCTGTGCGACAGGACATCCAAGTTTTGTCATGTCTAATTCATTTACCAATCAAGTTTTAGCGCAAATCGAATTATGGCAATATACTGATCGTTATGAAAAAGGTAAAGTTTATATGCTGCCTAAAGCGCTGGACGAGCAAGTAGCTCGTTTACATTTAGAGAAAGTGGGTGCAAAATTAACAGAACTGACTTCCGAACAAGCCGATTACATCGGAGTAAAACCACAAGGACCTTATAAATCTGATTATTACCGTTATTAATGCACATTATTTTTCGAAGACCTTAATACTCTCTTTGTTAGCCAAAAGTAATATATTTGCGGGGCGCTGGGCAAATAATCCATTACAAATAACCCCTGGAATATTATTAAGTAAACGCTCAAGTTTAATGGGATCAGTAAAATCCCAATGTTGAGTATCCAGTATAATATTACCGTTGTCGGTAACAAATTTTTCTCTATAAATAGGAAAACCGCCCAACTTTACTAATTCTCTAGCAGCATAACTTCGTGCCATAGGAATAACTTCCAGAGGAAGGCTTTTCTGACCTAATACCCCGACATATTTACTTTCATCAATGATACAAATAAATTTTTTGCTTGCAGCAGCAATAATTTTCTCACGAGTTAATGCTCCCCCGCCGCCTTTTATAAGTTGCAATTGTGGGTTGACTTCATCAGCTCCATCTATATAAAGCGCTAACTCGCCTGCGGTATTCAGTTCTAAAACCGGGATATTAAGTTGTTTTAAACGTTTTTCAGTTTCGATAGACGCTGCGACTATGCCTTCAATTTTATGCTTAATACCAGCTAATGCGGTAATAAGATAATTGATAGTGCTACCGCTTCCTATTCCCAAAATAGAACCAGCTTTAATATAATCTAATGCAGCCAGAGCCACTTTGCTTTTTAATAGTTCCTGATTTTGTGTTAACACGCGATCTCCTTGGATTCAGACGTTGGTAGCTACTTTGACATAAGGAAAAATCGCATGCAATTTCTGATTAAAAAAAGCTGCAAAGGTTTAGATTTCCATATTTCAATAAAAACTTAAGTGTTATTACTTTCTGAACCTACAATATAGCCTATCAACGCCGCCTCTTCTTGTGAGAATCCATTTATTAGTGTCGGAGCAGTAAAAATTTGATGGGCTTTGCGCATAAAATATAAGCCTTGCCCAAGAATATTGACCAAAATGGTATTATCTCGATATTGGGCAATTATTTGGTAACGTATTTGTTCGGATATATTCCACATAGCGTATCTCCATAAAAAAATAGTTAATAAGAACTATTCATGTTGTTAAAATCCTTATCGTATTCTATGAAGAAAATATTTGTCTTCGCTTATCGACTTTTAGATTCGATTTTTTATCTAAAAAATGACAAAATATTATCTTTTTAAGACTATACTATGTGCCTACCTATTAATTCAATGTGCAAAAAACTTTAAAATTGATTAGAAGAGTCAGATTTTTTACCTACTTGGTAAACTACATCCCAAAATAGGTTTTTCTTTCTAAAAGACACTATTCCCCACTTAACGTTTTTCGATAAGCTGTGTTATGCTTGGCCATTTTTATAAGACCTACTACAAAATTTGGATTTTGTTTCGTTATTGTCTCGATGGTCCTTAAGAAAAAGGAATTTGCATGCTATACCTTAAAGGCCATTTAACTGGAAAAGGCAAAATGATAGTTTTGGAGAGGTTGAATTGCTTTAGTATTTCATTAATAAAGAGGGGCTGTATGCTTAGATTAGGATTACGTAGCCTGTTGTTTTTAACATTATCTATTATTTTAACCTCTTGCGGAAAAATGAATAATTCTAAAACTTCCCATCCGCCAAGTTTTAAAGCTGGGAAAGATTATGAAGTTATCTCTACAACAGAGATTATTCCAAAATTAACACCAAAAACTCAAGTGCGAGTGGTTGAGTTTTTTAGTTACGCTTGCCCAGCTTGTTATCATTTTGAGCCAACATTGGACAAGTGGCTTGCTAACAAGCCAAATTATGTAAAATTTGAGCGCGTACCGATAGTATTTCAACCAAGTTGGCGCAGTTTAGCTCGCGCCTATTACATTGCGCAGATGTTGGGAGTCGAAAAAGAATTGACGCCCGCTATATTTAAAGCTATCCATGTTGAAGGACAAGATTTATCAAACCCTAAGCTTCAAGAAGAGTTCTTTATAAAGCATGGCGTTAAACAACATGAGTTTGAAAGTATAGCTAGTTTTTCACCAGGTATTGATGCGCAATTATTGAGAAGCGATACCTTGATGCAAGAAGATAAAATTCTTGCCGCGCCTACATTAGTTATTGATAATCGATATAAAGTTGATCCCAGCATGATAGGTGGGGATCCCACACGCTTTCTGCAGGTTGCTGATTATCTGATAGAAAAAGTGAGAAAAGGGGACGAATAACTTGAGTGACTTCGTCAACATCCGAGGCTTATATTTTAATCGTAACGGACGTACCATTTTTTCGGATATCGAATTAAATATCCCACGGGGTAAAATAACGGCCATCATGGGTCCTAGTGGATGTGGGAAGACTACGCTACTGCGTTTAATAGGTGGTCAATTAAAACCTGAGCGTGGTTATATCCATGTCGATGGTAAATTAATAAATAAACTATCTCGGGCTCAACTTTATGAATTACGTCGTAAAATGAGTATTTTATTTCAGAGCGGAGCTTTATTTACCAATCTAAGTGTTTTTGAAAATGTTGCTTTTCCTTTAAGAGAACACACTGAGCTACCTGGCTTTATGATTCGTGATATTGTACTGATGAAATTACAATCCGTCGGTTTACGTGGAGCTAAAAATCTTATGCCTAATCAACTTTCAGGTGGTATGGCTAGACGTGTCGCTTTAGCTCGAGCAATTGCTTTAGATCCAGAGCTCATTATGTATGATGAACCTTTTACAGGCCTAGATCCTATTGCTCTGGGAGTAATTGTAAAACTGATTTCCGATCTAAACAAAGCCTTAAGTATCACTACGATTTTAGTTTCTCATGATGTAGAAGAAGCGCTAAGTATAGCAGACTATATTTATGTGATAGCCAACGGGAAAATTATTGGTCACGGTACTCCCGAAAAAGTACATATTGACAAAGATCCAGAGGTTCAACAATTTTTACAAGGATTACCTGATGGCGTAGTTCCTTTTCATTACCCAGCCATCGACTACAACCAAGATTTGCTGCATTAATGGCTATGTTGATATTAGAGAAATTACGATTATTGGGGCAATTTGGTTTACAGCTGTTAACCAGCTTAAGTCGTTCAGGCCTTTTTTTAGCATATTTATTAATACGCAAACCGCGTTTTAAAAAAAGTTTTCCTTTATTAATCGAACAACTATATTTTATTGGCGTACTATCGTTAGTCATTATTGTCTTGTCAGGATTATTTATAGGTTTGGTGGTGGGATTGCAAGGCTATAATACTTTAAATAAATTTGGCGCGAGTCAACAATTAGGTCAATTAGTGGCTTTAAGTGTGATACGTGAATTAGGACCAGTAGTTACTGCATTATTGTTTGCGGGACGAGCGGGTTCGGCATTGACCGCAGAGATTGGTTTAATGAAATCGACGGAACAACTGGCAAGCATGGAAATGATGGGAGTCGATCCGCTATGGCGAGTGATATCACCTCGTTTTTGGGGCGGTTTCATCAGTATGCCCATATTAATGATCATTTTTAGTGCAGTTGCCGTTTGGGGTGGATATTTAGTCGGTGTTGTTTGGTTAGGCGTTGATAGTGGAATGTTTTGGAGTGCTATGCAATCGGCTGTTAATTTTCATGATGATATAGTGAATGGAATTATAAAAAGTGTTGTTTTTGGCGGTGTTGTTTCATGGATAGCGGTGTTTCAAGGATATGATGCGGTCCCTACTGCTCAAGGAATTGGGCGAGCGACAACACGTACCGTTGTTTATTCTTCCCTGGCTGTATTAGGCTTGGATTTTGTATTAACCGCAGTGATGATGGGAGGTTGGTAAGTGCGTGAGAGAATAATAGAAATTTGGGTTGGCTTGTTTATGTTATTTGGAATACTTGCTTTATTAGTGTTGGCTTTTAAGGTAAGTGGGTTAAGTAACTCCATAGGCGAAAATGGATATAATATAACCGCTGCTTTTGACAATGTGGGTGGGTTAAAAATTCGATCACCGGTGTCTTTAGCAGGTGTGCACATTGGGGAAGTCAGTGCAATAAAACTAGATAATGTTCTATTTAAAGCTATCGTGACGATGAAAATTGATCCTAAATATAAACAATTGCCAGTAGATACTTCTGCAAGTATTCTAACTCAAGGTTTATTAGGAGCGAATTATATTAGCTTAACTCCAGGATTTGCCCATACTTTTTTAAATAACAATGGTATCGTACAAGATACACATCCCGCATTAATTTTAGAAGATCTTATCGGCCAATTAATATTTAGCTTAAAGAATTCAGGGGGAAAGAAATGAAAAAGATAATATTTACATTTTTTGGGTTATTAATTTGTACAATGGCATGGGCTATTTCTTCGCCTGTAGACTTGCTACAGAATACTTCCAACCAATTGATCTCAGCTCTGCAACGAAATCAAGCAACGCTTAAAACAAAACCTCAGATTGTTTACGGAATAGTTAATCAAATTTTGTTGCCGCATGTTGATGTCATGAGTATGTCGAGTAAAGCTTTAGGCCGCGATGCTTGGTTAAGAGCTACGCCGGCGCAAAGACAAGCTTTTGCTCAGCAATTTGTTACGTTGCTGATTCGTACTTATTCGAGCGCCTTGGCCCAATATAACAATGAAAGAGTAAATTTTTTACCACTGCGAGGCGATTATAATAATCAATCACGCGTGCAAGTTAAAAGTGTCATTGTTCGAGAATCAGGCCCTTCCATTAACCTTAGTTATCGCATGATGCAAGTAGATGGGCAATGGATGCTTTATGATTTTAGCGTGGATGGTGTGAGTATCATAGAAAGCTTTCGTTCGCAATTTGTTGAAGAGTTGCAACATAGCGGTATCGATGGCCTAATTAGTAAACTGGCTCAACATAATAATGAAAGTTATTAGCTTTTGATGAACAAGCCATCCTTACAGTTTAAGAAAGATCATTATGTCTTATCCGGTGTTTTAAATAGTTATACCGTTCCGGGTATATGGGAACTCAGTCAGAATATCTTAAAAAAAGATAAGGCTTTATCACTCACTTTTAATTTAGAACATGTCACTCAGAGTGATAGTAGTGGCGTTGCATTATTGATCGCTTGGACACGAATGCTAAAACAACGTGATCAAAATGTTCATTTTGTGGCTTTGCCTGCACAAATGCTCGCTATTATTCGAGTGTCAGATTTGGAAAAAATATTACCTATAAATCACTCCTAATGATAGACGCATCTAAAGTAAAAAAAGCTTAAGTGTTAGTATCTTAGACAGGTTTCTTGCTTTTCTTGGAAATTTCTAATGCAAATGCAAAAAATTATAGATTTAGAGAATGGCTGAGCAAAATTACTTTTTACTAGGTATAAAAATAGAGATAAAGAGATAAAATGGTGGATAAACTAATCATTCGCGGTGGCATCCCATTACAAGGCGAAGTTCGAATTTCTGGCGCGAAGAATGCCACCTTACCTATTTTAGCAGCCTGCTTATTATCCGAGGAACCTATTACTTTATTTAATGTTCCCCACTTACAAGATGTTACCACCATGGTAGAACTTTTAAGTGGTATGGGTGCACAATTTACCATAGGTGAACGCATGAGTTTAGAAGTGCGCTCTCGTGATTTGATTGATTCCTATGCACCTTATGCATTAGTACGAAAAATGCGTGCTTCTATTTTAGTTTTAGGCGCTTTACTCGCGCGTTGTGGAGAAGCGATAGTCTCTCTTCCTGGCGGTTGTGCGATTGGTACCCGTCCAGTCAATTTACATATACAAGGACTTGAGGCCATGGGAGCCAAAATTGAAATAGAAAATGGTTATATCAAAGCTAAAACTAAAGGCCGTTTGCAGGGTGCATTTATTGAGTTAGATACTATTACCGTCACTGGGACTGAAAATTTAATGATGGCCGCGACATTAGCCAAAGGCAAAACCGTTATAAAAAATGCCGCGCGTGAACCAGAAGTGGTCGATTTGGCTAATTTTTTAAATAGCATTGGTGCGAACATAAGTGATGCAGGAAGCGATACGATTACTATTGAAGGCGTAGAGCAATTAACCGGAGGCTATTATCGAATTTTACCGGATCGAATTGAAGCGGCGACTTATCTAATTGCAGTCGCATGTACACGAGGTTTTATTCGCTTAAAAGATATCCAGGCCAACACGTTAGATGCAGTTATTTATACTTTGCGCCAAGCCGGGGCAGAAATTGCTATTGGCGATCACTGGATTGAGCTTGATATGCGGAATAAACGACCCAAAGCCGTTACGGTCAGTACCGCACCCTATCCTGCTTTCCCAACCGATGCACAAGCACAAATTATGGCGCTTAATATTATCGCTGAAGGGACCGGGATTATTACCGAAACGGTGTTTGAAAATCGTTTTATGCATGTCCAAGAAATGCGTCGGATGGGCGCCAACATTACCTTAAAAGGTAATGTAGCTATTTGCAAAGGCGTAGATAAGTTAACCGGCGCAGAGGTTATGGCCACCGATTTACGTGCTTCAGCAAGTTTGGTATTGGCAGGTTTAACTGCTGAGGGAGAAACGACAGTGAATAGAATTTACCATATAGACCGCGGTTATGAATGCATAGAAGAAAAACTATCGCAGTTGGGTGGAAAGATTCGTCGTGTGTCTGTGTCTGATGGAACTTAGTAAACTAGAAAGTTTATCAGTATAAGCACCCAATAAACTTTCTAATTAAACTTTACGATCGATTATTCTTAAACAACGGTTGTTTCACAAGCACTCGTCATCGTTCGTGCTTGTATACCGCTTAGCATATCCCAAATGGATTTGGCTATTTTTTTTGCTGCTTTTTCTGCTGCTATTTTTTCTTCCATGGGTAAATTTTTTATTAAAGTTTTAGTGGCTTCAGCATGTTCAACATCGGCTTCAAGATGGACTAAGAAAAATTTTAAAGTAGCCTCATCGACAATATCATAAAATTGTTTTAGTCCGGTGATTTTGCTGGCAGCGGTTTGCGGAATCTGACGTTCATAAGCATATAAAGCACCTAAGCCTTCTGCATACGATGAACGTGAAAGTGCCATAAACTCATCAATAAATTGTTTAGTTTCAGGAAAAAGTGCACTGCTAGTGACTGCAGCTTCCGATAAACCAAGGCCTTTGGTAAATTGTAACCATAAAACTGGATGACTATCCAGACCATTCATCCCTTCTTCATCGTTCAAATTGTCTAATAATACTTTACGTGCCTCGGAATGCTGACAATTGCTATGCGTGGCACTAATATAGCGCGGGAAAGCATCCACATGGTGATAATACTGACGAGCATAATCACGAAGATTATCGAGCGACAACTTTCCAGCAGACCACGCTTGATAAAACGGATGTTTCAATAAATGGTTTTCATTAAGTTGTCTATCAAGTTGTTGCATGTAATTACTTTGCAAAATATCATTGAGCGTATTATCCACTGTTTGCATAGTCATAGTGCCTTTCTCCTTATTTGGTTTAGAGTGAAACATTATACCGAATTTAGTCTCAAATCTAAAACCAAGCGTAAGTCTTAAATATTACCAACTTATAAGCGCATATTGTTTAAAGCTTTACTTAATAGAATGTAATGTTTAAAAACGCAAATTTTATTTAAAAGTATCTTCAATTTCACGATGCTGGCCAAAAATCATTGTTTATTTGCGTTTCGTTACTCATATACTACGTGTATGCTCCGTTACGATACTCAATAAACAATGATTTTTTTCTCAGCCTAGCACAATTGAAGATACTTTCTAAAATCTAATAATTTTTGCTTATTTTGAATATAAAATTGACAACATTTAAGCTAATTTGACACTATTTGGTTTAACTTCTACGATAAAGTGCATTATTTTGTACTTTAATAGCTATTAAAGGGAGTTATTATGAAGAAATCAGAAACAAACGCTTGCTTAATTGCCGGGATTTTGGCTACTTCCATATTATTAACGGGTTGTGGCGGCGGCAGTGGGGGTGGAATGAGTGGTCTAGGAGCTACTGGAGCCACGGGTGCTGCTGGTGGTACAGGAGCTACGGGTGCCGGAGGCACCGTTGGAGATTTAGTAGGCTTACTAGGTACTTCTGGCGGGCTTAGACTCGATGCAAATGCGTTTGGGTTAGAAGGCCTTGATCTACGTGCACTCACTCCTAATGAAATAGCCGGCTTAACGGCAGCAGGAATTACAGGCCTTACAAATGTTGAGGTTATTGATAGAGCTGGAGAGATAATAGGAATAAACACACCCGCAGGAGCATTTGCTATACCTACTAGTGGAGTCACTTTGCCAGGGATCGGTGGTGGCAGCCCCTTAACTCTGCCGGCCTTACCAGCAGGCATACCTAGAGTAGGAATTCTTGGGCTTTAAGTAATAAAAGAATAAATGTCTTGCGTCACGAGTTTTATGTAGTAAAAAAATTTTTGATTCAACATTAAACTCGTGTCGTTTTGTAATCTTTCAATATGCTTTTAAAATGGCGTATAACTAAACGTAAAGAAGAAACGTAGGCTTTTTCCATTATGGCCGCTTGCTACTTGTGCCAGAACTGGATTGGTCATCGGTCTTGCCACACTCAATTGCAGCCGAAAATCTTTACTTAATAATAGCCTTAAACCAGCGGATAAAGAAGCATCGCTGTAAACGCTATTTAAAAAGAACGTAGGTGCTACGTTTTTGTTCCAGACTTTACCTATATCATAACGGGTAAAATATTGGATAGCACTAAACGATTTTGGAAAGCTATTATAACGCAGCTCTATTCCACCCATAAGTCCCTGGTCTCCAATAATTTCACCTGGATCATAGGCTTGACCATAAGGTAAACCACCACCGTAGGGAATTTTTTCCACTGCAGCTAAGGGATTGAAGGCATATTGGCCCATAGAATCTATGAGTATAGAAAATGTTTGGGTTATATTTTGGATATGCGTGACATAATAATAAAATTTGGTATATCCCACATAAGGATTAGGAATGCCGGGTGGTGGTGGTGGTGCGGTATTAGCACCGAATACGTGTATGCCCTGGCTTAATTCGGCTTCCATTCTATCAAAATATTTGCTTCTGGTACGCTCATAGATGGCTTTAGCGCGCAATGAAGGAAGTCGTACGATAGCATCAGGGGTATTAACCACGCCAGTAAAAGAAGAGCTTTTGCTTCGATAATAGCCGAAGGCTAAACGACCATCTAACTTATCATTGGTCTGTAAAATAAATGGATGATAAAAGTAAGCACCTAAATCTCCCGCTTTACCTGAAACACTAGCGGGTGGAAGGTTGATGCTAGGTTTGATTTGTGTGTAATCAGCATAAATATCCAAATGGTTTCCATTAACACCAATAGGGAAATTATGTAGTAAGTAATAGAATTGTAAAACTTTGGGATCAAATGGTGCAGTTGCTGCAGTGACTATTGTCGAATCTCCACCTTGCAAAAGAGAGTACATATTTGCCGTTAAAAATAGATTTTGGCCACCTAAATAACGGTTTTGGTTATTATTCAGCAAAGCATTTGGGACGAAACGACGTTGTTTTATAATAAAAGTGAGTGTTTGTGCCGCCGAATTAGCAACATCTGGACTTCTACTTAAACTGGCTGAAACTCCTGGTAGTCGATTTAATAACAATAAGTAATGCTGTAAAACTTTTAGTCTTAACGGGCGGGAGCGTTTTAATTGCTTCGCATAAGCATCGAGATAGTGTTCTAAACCATGGGTTTTACCGATAACATTAACCTGAACGACATAAGCCTCTAATATTTCTATATGAACATATCCGGATGATAGATTCTGTACCGGTATGTACGCTCTAGTAAGGATATAACCATCCTCTAAATATTTTAGTGCAATTTTGCCATTTATTTTTTCAAGTTCCTTATAAGTAATTCTTTTATCTAAATAAGGTTTAACAAAAGCTTGTAAACTAGCTTGTGAATACACCGTCGAGCCCGTGATGCATACAGAACGTAGCACAAAGGGTCTACGCATACTCGGCGGTACAGAAATGATAGGACCTATAGGTGCCGCTACAACCGGTAGAGCCGGCCCTCTTGCACTGACAGCTTGTTGAATATTGACCGTATTTCTTAATTGTCGTTCAACTTGCCCAGGAGACAATATACTAATGATTTCAGAAATAGCACACGTTGGAAAAATAAACAGTAAAAAACAAGCACAATATCTAAGAGGTTTTTTACGCTGTACTTTTACTGGTTTAAATCGTTTGAACTCCATTCTTGACTCGCTTATCCGTAAGAAAAATCTAAGAAAAGTTTAGTAGACATTATTGATTAATCAATAATTGTTACATTTTTCTCAATTATTTAATTGAAAGTATTTTTTAAAACTTTTTGAGTCTGATTGACAAGCAAGGTTATTTCAGCAAATGAACCTTTGGCAATTAGTTTACGAGGTGCAATCCAGCTTCCACCCACACACGATACATAAGGCAAGCTAAGATAGCTAAGCAAAGTATCCGCATTGATACCGCCGGTTGGACAAAAATGTAATGGTAAAATCTCAGCAATCGATCTCAAAGTTTTGATGCCGCCCATACTTTCAGCAGGATAAAATTTAAGAGTTTTGAGATTAAGCTGATGAGCAAATAATGCTTCGCTAGGCGTAGTAATACCCGGTAGATAAGGAAGATTGTATTTTTCGGCTTCAAGCACTAAAGTTTTATTTAAGCCAGGACTGACGGCAAATTTCGCTCCCGCTGATTTAACCCGTGCAAATTGTGAAGTTTCAACAAGTGTACCAGCGCCGACTATCATTTCTGGAAATGTGGTATTTATTTTCTCGATAGCCGCTAGAGCACAAGTTGTGCGCAAGGTAATTTCTAAAACCTTAAATCCAGATTTTAGCAATATTTCGGCTAAAGGAATTGCATGTTCTAGTTTATCGATTACAATAATCGGTATAATGCGAGTTTGGTCTAGAATATCAATTAAAGTAAGCATCGATGTCCTATAAAGTTATAGTGCATAATACCTTCGTCTTTTTTGCTAGGCAAATATACTCTTCACAATTGGATTTTTGTCTATGTTGCCGCTCAATTCGCAATCCTCATGTTAGCTTGTATGCACATAGATTGCTGCACGAGCGCGGCACTTGCCAAAAACCCAATTGCTGTGAATATATTAGCGAAGGTGCATGGTCTGAGACGTAATCTAAATAGAGTGGCTTATGTCTAAAATCAAGCAAATTGGTGTGATGGGTGAAGCGATGTTGGAACTATCACACCAAACTCCTACTTCGCTTTCCCTTTCCTTTGCAGGCGACACTTTAAATTTCGCCATTTATTTGCGCCGATTGTTGCAAAATCAAGCTTTTGGTATCCATTATGTCACCGCCTTAGGCCAGGATCCCTATAGCGACCAGATGTTATTGGATTGGCAACAAGAAGGACTTAAAATTGATTTAATTCATCGCATAGAGAATAAATTGCCTGGCCTTTATTTAATTCGGACTGATGATAAAGGAGAAAGAACCTTCTATTTTTATCGATCCGATTCTGCCGCACGAGAATTATTTAAAGGAGATAATCGATTTGATTTATCACAGCAATTGATAAAAATGGATTATCTATATTTTTCAGGAATTACATTAGCAATACTCGATGCAGCAAGTCGAGAATATTTTTCGGATATTTTACAAAAAGCCAAATTTTCCGGTGCAAAAGTAATTTTTGATACAAATTATCGATCTTCCTTATGGCCTAATGCTGATTC
>JBARFJ010000013.1:0-29821 GCA_049797115.1 Candidatus Aquirickettsiella sp.
ACTCCATACTCTGGAAGCGCAAGTTTTCATTACTGCAATAGAGGAGACTTTGATAAAAGGGTTGGAAACTAGTGTATTAGGGAAAATATTTCAGGTAGAGCAAGGCAAAATTATGGAAAAACATTAATTTTAAGGATCTATATTCAAGTAGAGGAAATAATATGAATCCCTGGTTAATTTTAGTAGTGGCGGGCTTATTTGAAGTGGGTTTTACGACCTGTATGAAGTTATCAGAAGGATTTACACTGATAAAATATACAATAGGTTTTTTATTTTTTGCAACCTTAAGTCTATTTCTTTTAAATAAAGCAATTGCGCAAATCCCATTAGGGACTGCCTATGCGGTATGGACAGGAATAGGAGCTTTTGGGACAGCTTTGATAGGAATACTATTTTTTAAAGATCCTCTATCATGGGTTAGAGTGCTTTTTTTGACTTTATTAATAGGTTCGATACTCGGATTAAAGCTAGTATCAAGCAGATAGTGATGTTCCACGTGAAACATCTAGAGTTGGATAAAGTTAAAAGCTTTTGAAACTACCCTTGTCGATTCGATTAAAATAAAATCTATTTATTTAAGGCTACAATATCTATGCTACAGACTATTTAGTGAAGTTTTCTTTTAGTCTAGATTAAGAATCAACTAAAAAGACTAATTTCGGCAAAAACTCTTTAGAGAAGATGTCACTGATTCTCTAGCATCAAACACAAAACAAGGTCCTTTAAAGTGGTTTTCTTCGCATTTTTCAAAGTAATTTAATATACCGCCTTCTAACTGATAAACTTCAGTATAACCCTTTTCTAAAAGATAGGCGGCTGCTTTTTCACAACGAATTCCTCCAGTGCAAAAAGTAACAATTGGCATATTTTTGAGCTTTTCGGGCAATTTTTTTACGGCGCTGGGAAAATCCCTAAACCGTTTAAGGCCTAAATTTAAAGCATTTTTAAAACTACCTAGTTCAACTTCAAATGTATTTCGTGTATCCAAAAGTACTAAATCAGGCCTAGTTTCTAGCCAAATATTGAGCATTTCAGGAGTGATATAGGGAGCAACATATTTTGCGGGGTTAATGCTATCAATACCAAAAGTTATGATTTCTTTTTTCAGCTTTACGAGCATTTTTTTAAAAGGTTGAAAATTAGAAAAGCTTTTTTTAAATTCTAAATTTTGAAAATATGGAAAAGTATTCAGAAAATATTGAAAGGTACTAATCGCACCGCTCTTACCCGATATAAATAGATTAATTCCTTCAACACTTAACAACACAGTTCCTTTCAAACCTAACTCATTAGCTCTTGATTTAAGTGAAATTTGTAATTTAGGTAAAATTTCGTTAGGTAATTGAATAAAACGATAAGTAGTTAGATTGATAATAGATATCATATTGTCATTTTAGATAGTTATAATGCTTGCAAATTAAATGGAATTTTCTGGTGCTGGAACCAGGATTCGAACCCGGGACCTACTGATTACAAATCAGTTGCTCTACCAACTGAGCTATTCCAGCCGTGAATAGAAGAGCCAAATTGTAGTCAATTTTATTGCGGTTAGCAATTTTTATCTTTAAACTATTTACACTGCGTGTACCGATTTTATACCAATTATGCGGCTATCTTCAATGGTTAATTGTGCTAGGTCCCTTACATGTTAATCCGTTTCTTGGATCTCATTTTCAAACACAATTGAACAACATTTTTGGTTTGAATGACTTTCTCATATCTGATTTTGAAATAACTTCTAAAAAAATACAAAAATCACTTACAAATAATTACAAGTGCCAAAAAATTCAATTGGTTAGTTAATACCAAACATAACACCTATATTATGTATTTTTATTTTTTTAATAAAAAAGATAGTATTAAAAAAGGTTAAAAATTATATTTTTAAGGAGACAATATGTTTATGACTTTATCGTTTAATGGTTCTACGGGGCGGATATTGAAGTGCATTGGAATGAAAATGAAAAGGATTCCAAAATCGTACGAACGGCTCCCGGAAGATATACGATAACTTTTCTTACTAGGCATCAGATTGATGCAGCAACAGTGTGAATGTAGAGTGTAAAAGTCCACCGGGCAGCAGCGAAACTCTTACCAATGTGCTTCCTAGTCTGACGGTGTTATCCAACCCGAATAAAAGTCAATACCCTTGGAGGATCAGCTTTCAAATCGAAACGCAAAATGTGAACAGAAAAGCAGACAGGCTAGTTTTGAGCTACGTCGATAGATCTGTGGTAATGGTCAACTTCACTGCCAAGGATAAGAATGCAGCCCATAGTATGAGAAATATAAAGAGAGGAGATGGAATCCAAGTCGTGACAGCGGAAGGTACACCAGTTTTTGACGATGAGCTAAGGGAAGGTCAGTCACTGATAGTACCCCAAAATTTTGCTGTGGTTAAAAGGGCAGCGAATAGCGGGTTTGAATGGGTAGCATTTAAAAAATCGGGTGAGCATTAATAAAAGCGTGCTGAGCAAAGGAGATAAAAACATTCGTGGCTAGAATTAATCACACACAAACTAACAAAAGTGCACTTTACCGCCCCATGACTCCGGAGTAAATAACGTTTGATCTGTAAGGATGAATAGAAAAGCCAAATTGTAGTCAATTTAATATAAATTAACAATTTTAATCATTATTTTTTAACTTTACTCGAATTTCTCCATTATTAAAATAATGGATTTTATTTTTAATTTGCACACAAAGTTGTCCTTGTGTATTTATCCCTCTCGCAATACCTTCTAAAAAATTAGTCTGATTTTGTATTGTGATTAATTTACCGGCTAAGTTGTCGAGCCGTTGCCAATCCTGCAAAAAATAATTTAAGCTTTTAACTTCAAACACGATAAGCGTATGAAGCAAATTTTTCAAAATAAGTACAGCAAGTCGGTTTCGTCGTGGCGGTAAATTTTGGAGTGAAAAAATGCTTGTTATAGCTTGGTCTTCAGTGGATGAATGAGTAGATGGAGTATAAAGATTTAAACCAATACCAATAACCATTCTTTGAAGTTTATGCTCAATAGACCGTGATTCAACTAAAATTCCAGCCAATTTTTTTCCTTCATAAATAATGTCATTAGGCCATTTAAGCTGTATTTTTTTTAATCCATATTCTTCAAGGGCCTTAACAAGGCCGATACCTACCGCTAAAGTTAATCCTCCTAATTTATTTAGCGGATTGGAGAATTGCCATAAAAGAGATAAGGCTATATTTTTTCCAAAGTTTGAATACCAGGTACGTTTGAATTGTCCACGGCCCGCAGTTTGATGTTCTGCAAAAACGGCGTAATTACCAGTATATTCCGTTTTTTTGAGTAGATAATTATTAGTTGAATCAACAAGTGTTAGGACTTCTAGTTGTGAAAGTAGCTGATTAGCTTCACCTAATCCATTAACTATAAAAGAAGCATCAAGTAACTCTAAGCCACCTGAGATACGATAATTTTTATCGTTAACAACTTCTAAATTTATTGATGCATCTAATATTTTTTTTAATACTTTAGGAACCATCTTGTCAGAAATACCTAAAAACTTGCTGATCTCCTTATCTGAATGAAATTTACCATCGGATAATAAATTTAAGGTAGATTGTAATAACAACATTTAAAATTCTCTTGGCAATATATTTTTCGCACTTATATTTTTGTCTGTGTTGTCACTCAATTCGCAATCCTCATATAGGTATAATACACGCTGATTGCTTATTTTTACGGCGCCTTGCTAAAAATCCAATTGCTGTGAGCGGAGTTTTACATTTTTTGAGGTTTTATCTAGAATTCTAATAAATTGTATCATTTCCAAGCTGAATTATTAAATTAAGCAATGGCCAGCTAATTTCTCCAAAATGTGAAGTGGTGCTGCTTTTGGATTTGCCATAGCTGTTGCTGGCAAATAAAAGGTTTGTTCAAGCAGATATTGCCCCGAAATAGCAGCATGTGATACTTGATCAGTAGAAGCTATCCAACTAGTACCAGGAGGAAAGCTGACTTCTTTGTATTTTACTTGTTTTTGATAATTCATGTCGAGTTTCATACTATCATGAATTTTTAACATAATATGATCATAATGGGTGCGAATACTTTTTGTAATGCCTAACCAATGTAAAAATTTAGCACTACCAGGGATAGGTTTATTAATTTTTGGTAAAAAACGCTGAGCTACTTCTTCAAAGTTTTCACCTATACGCCAAACTCGATGCTCACCATAAGGATTGATATTGGAAAATAATCGAACAATCCGATGCCCTTGATTAGGATTTGCAGCAAAAGCGTCTATATGTAATCGACGATCATCTTTACGTGCAGAAGTTTTACGATTTCTTATTTGTACTGGACGGTAACTAGTCCGTCCTATGGAAAGAGAATTCGTATACTGTGAAAATAGTGAATTCATGAAGGAGTTGGCTTGCTTAGAAAAACGAGCTAACATGGATTTTAAATGTATTTGGTGTTTTTGATCAGCTTTAATCCCTTTTAAACGATTGTCTTTTAAGTTAAAGCTAATATTTTTTGTTTTCTTGTTTATCAAGTAAGGAATAAATAGCATCCGTTCAGATGGATCTACATCAAAGGAAAGTTGCGGGCAAAAAATAATTTTCCCAGACTCAAGATTAGAAATTGCAGTTTCTTGTTCATGTTTTTTAAATTCCATATCCCAAGCAGCAGCTGTACAGATAGAGAAAATATCCATTTTATTAAATCCATTTAGAAAGTTTTATTCTATAGCTTTTTCAGTTAATTTTCCAGAAGGTTTTTGTTAGTATTTATGATATAAGTCAATAGATATTTTTTGTAAATTTTAAAATTTTAATGCTAAAAAATTTACTTTTTAACTCTGTAACTTAAGGCTTCCATTAAATGTGGCGTTTTAATTTTTTCACATTCTCTTAAATCTGCAATAGTGCGCGCTATCCGTAAAATTCGATGATAAGCACGTGTTGAAAGTTGAAATTTTTCTAAGGAATTTTCTAAAAGTTTATGATCTTTAATTGATAGTTTGCAGGCACTTTCTAAGATTTTACCAGATAAATTATGATTAAGTGTTCCAAATTTGTTCAGTTGTTTAATTTGTGCTTTTTTAACTCGAATTCGGACCGTTTCGCTACTTTCCTCTTTGCATAGTTGTAGAAAATATGCTTTTGGTAATGGATTTACCTCGAGACACATATCAATACGATCTAAAAAAGGAGCAGATAATTTTTTGCGGTATCGTTGAATTTGTTGTGGTGCACATTCACATAGATTCACCTGACTACCTAAATATCCACAGGGGCAAGGATTCATAGCAGCAACTAACTGGAAATTAGCTGGAAATTCAACTTGTCTAGCAGCACGTGAGATATTTATATTTCCTGACTCTAAAGGTTCTCGCAAAGCTTCTAATACTTGGCGATTAAATTCAGGTAATTCATCCAGAAATAAAACCCCATGATGGGCTAATGATATTTCTCCTGGTTGGGGTGGACTGCCTCCCCCTACCAGCGCGATGCTTGAAGCGGTGTGATGTGGTCTACGAAAAGGCGGAAATTTCCAATTGCTTAATTCCAGAGATTGTCCTCTGATTGAATGTATCGCAGCAAGCTCTAGAGCTTCATCATCATTGAGTAAAGGTAATAAACTTATCAAGCGAGAGGCAAGCATTGTTTTTCCAGTGCCCGGAGGACCTATCATTAATAAACTATGTCTTCCCGCAGCACAAATTTCTAAAGCTCGCTTAGCATGTGCCTGCCCGTATACCTCAGATAAATCAGGTAATTCACGATGTTCGAGCTTAGGATATTCTGCATGGTAAGCAGATAATAGTTCTCGTCCATGCAAATGTGAACAAATTTGTAAAATATTTTTAGCTGGTAAAATGCTCGTTTTTTTATTGAAACTGGCTTCTTGAGCATTTTCTAAAGGCACTATAATAGTATGATTGGCCTTTTGTGCTGCTAAAGAAAAAGGTATGATACCGGAAACGGGTCGAAGTTCTCCTGATAATCCTAGCTCACCGATAAATTCATACTGCTCTAGCGAATTGCTTGGTATCTGATTAGAAGCGGCCAAAATACTTAATGCAATCGGTAAATCAAATCGACCGCCTTGTTTAGGAAGATCAGCGGGGGCGAGGTTGATAGTTATTCGTCGAGCAGGAAATTCAAATTGTGCGTTAATTATAGCACTACGCACTCGATCTCTACTTCCCTTGACCGTTGTTTCAGGGAGTCCAACTATGGATAAACTAGGTAAACCATTTGATATGTGAGTTTCAACAGTAACTGGATGTGCTTGAATACCCGCATTTGCACGAGTTTGTACAATAGCCAACGACATAAACAGATCCTTCTGTATTTATTATTTTAACTACACATCGCATTTAATCTTTTGTTGGTGTTACCACGCAACTTGTAATCCTCGGGTATTTACCCGAAGATTATTTGTATGTTGCAGGTACTTGCCAAAACACTTACACTCTAAGTATATCACTTAAAATTCAAATTATCGGTTTCTTTATTTAACAATTCTTTTATGTGTTGCTTTTGTTAAATAGTTTTCTAAGGAAGCTACCTGTTTTTCCAAGGCAGTTATTTTAATACGGGTTTTTGCTAAAACTTTTTTCTGTGTATCAAACTCCTCGCGTGTGACCAAATCAAATTTTGCAAACATATTTTGCAGAATAGCTCTAAAATTTTTTTCTAGATCTTTTTTAAATTTACTTAATCCGGGCGGTAAACTTTCACTAAGTCGTTTTACAGTATCATCAATAAATTTCGTATCAAACATACAAAAAATTCCTCTAAATTAGTATTTTAACCTAAACATCTATAAATAACATATAAATAGTTAATTATTATGAGTATAAATCTTATCTAAAGCAATTTTAAAGGCGTTTAATTTTTCATCGATAACCAACGTATATTGTTGTTCTGATTTTAATAAAGGTTCTACTAATTCTTTTTGATGCTTTAAAATAGTTGAGTTTGCTTCAGAAATATGATTATTTCGAACGATACGTTTTTTAATTCGTTGAATTATTTTAAGATCCTTTGTTTGGCAATGAAGAATATAGAAAGGCACTTTTAAAAATTTAGATAAATTATAGAACATTAAACGTTGATCGTGAAAAAGAAATGTAGCATCAATTAACGCAGTGAATCCTGCTGTAATCACAATTTTTGCTATCGCCAGAAGTTTATTATATGTTTTCTCTGTCGATTGAGGTGTATAAATTCCCCCGTAGGGAGTAGAATTAGAGTTTTCATATAAAGGTATGTTAAATAATTGTTTGCGTATAATATCAGCGCTTATTTGGATGGCGCCGCATTCAATAGCAATATTTTTTGCTATAGTTGATTTTCCTGATCCAGTGAATCCATGCATAATGATTAAACATGGTTTTTTAGGGTGAGTATAGAATTCTGCTAAATTGATGAAATTGTAATAATCATTATGAATATCTAATCTTTCTTTATCATTTAAATCTTTCTGATTTAAGCGAAATAAAGCTATTTTAGCACGAACTACTGCTCGATAAGAAAGATAATAAGCTAATAAATTAAGCCCTTCATAATCTCCAGTAAATTGTAGGTAGGTATTGATTAATTGGTTAGCGAATTTGGGTTGATTTTTTCCTGCTAAATCCATCGCTAAAAAGGCAAGATCAGCAATGACATCGGTCCATCGCAAATCTTCATTGAATTCTAAGCGGTCAAAAAGAATAAGCTTATTATGATAGAGAATAATATTCGCTAAATGTAAATCTCCATGGCAATCACGAATAAAGCCTTGTTCTTTGCGCTTTTCAAATATTTTTTGATGTTTAATAAACTGTTCGTTAGCCCATATTTCTAATCTTTTTACTTGTGCTAAATCGGTAGGATTGTTAAGTAAAGGAATTATTTGTTCAAAATTTTGCTGAGTAGGGGCATAGACCTCGTGAGGAAGGCCGAATCGCGAATTTTTAGGGGCAACAGGTGTTTTTTTATGAAACTCCGCGATTAGCTGACCTAATTGGTCAATAAGCTCTACATTTAATTTCCCTCGTTTGAGAAGTGCACTAAGTAAATTGTTTTGAGAAAACTCGCACATCTTAACGGCGTATTCTAAAATAGGCCCAGTGTCACCATTAATCTGAGGATGTTCGATAGTTCCAGTAATGGGTACTACAGCAAGATAAATTTCAGACGCAAATAATTGACCTAATCGTAATTCCTCTTCGCAGAAGTGTTTGCGCTTTTTCAAAGTTGAAAAATCTAAAAAACCAAAATCAACAGGTTTTTTTATTTTATAAGCATATTTTCCAGTTAATAGGACCCAGGAAACATGTGTTTCAATAAGTTCAAGTTGCAGCGTTGGATGATTAAAAGCACAGCTAGATAGAAGATTCTTAATTAAGGAAGAATTAGGCATAGTCTGAAGATTAAATAGCAATATTTATTAATTCGATTAAGTACTATAACGTAACTTGTTTCGGGTTGTAAGGGGTGCAAGGTTTAGATTAGATTATTTTTATAAGGATATTTCAAATGAAATTGTCGTATGCTAAAAAATTAATCCAACAGTTATTAATGGAAGCACAAATTGAGATTAATGGCAAAAATCCTAGAGACATTCAGGTCCATAATGAAAAATTTTATACACGAGTATTAAAAAATCCTATTTTAGCCTTAGGTGAATCATATGTAGAAGGATGGTGGGATTGCGAAAGACTTGATGAATTTTTTTTTAATTTATTACATACAGAAGTACCTGAAAATATAAAAAGAAATAAATATTTTTTGTATTCTTTTATCAAAGAAAAGTTGCGTATGCTTGTTATGAGTTTATTTAATTTACAAGCAAAATCTCGTGCATTTGAAGTAGGTAAACATCACTACGATAAAGGAAATTCATTGTATCAAGCGATGTTGGATAAAGACTTAACTTATAGCTGTGCTTATTGGAAAAAAAGTAAGAACTTGGATGAAGCACAACAAGCTAAATTAGCTTTAGTATGTGAAAAATTGAAACTTAAACCTGGTATGAAGGTACTCGATATTGGATGTGGTTGGGGAAGTTTTGCTCGTTATGCTGCAGAAAATTACGGAGTTTCAGTGCTTGGATTAACCGTATCTAAAGAACAATATCATTATGCTAAAAAGATTTGTCAAGGCTGGCCTATAGAAATTCTCTTTAAAGACTATAGAGATATTACCGGAGTATTTGATCGTATTTGTTCGATAGGTATGTTTGAGCATGTAGGACCAAAAAATCATAAAGCTTATATGAAAATTGCTCATCGTTGCTTAAAAAATTCCGGACTATTTTTATTACATACGATAGGGAGTAATACATCCAAAAATCATCCTAATCCATGGATACATAAATATATATTTCCTAATGGAATTTTACCTTCAATACGTCAAATTGGAAAAGCCAGTGAAGGTCTTTTCATTATGGAAGATTGGCATAATTTTGGAGCCTATTACGATAGAACATTAATGGCTTGGTTCGAAAATTTTAATAAATCTTGGATTTTTTTAAAAAAAGATTATGATTTTGCGTCTTTTTACCGGCTATGGAAATACTATTTATTGGCATGTGCAGGAGCGTTTAGAGCACGCGATCTTCAGTTATGGCAAATTGTTTTTTCTAAAGGCGGCGTAATTAATGGGTATGAGTCTATCCGTTAGTTAATAAAAATCGGCTTTTAGGCGATGAAGAATTCCTCTTACAGAATGATTATACGTTAGGTTTTTTCTAGAGCTAGTTTCTCCAATGTTTAAATAAAAAATAAATTAAACATTGAAGTTCTTAGATGGTTTACCCCCTAGTACTTTTATGAAACAATGTAAGCCTAATTTATGTGGAGAGTATCGTGTGATTGACGAGGAAGGTTTTCGTATAGGAGTGGGTATTATTGTTGCTAATGCTATGGGGCAAGTCCTTTGGGCTAGACGCATTGGTCAACATGCTTGGCAATTTCCTCAAGGTGGGCTTCAAGTTAATGAAACACCTGAGCAGGCATTATTTAGAGAGCTTTATGAAGAATTAGGATTAGAAGGCTCAGATGTTGAGCTGCTAGGGGAGACAAAAAATTGGTTATATTATTGGTTACCTCCCCATTTGCGACGTTCACATATGCAACCATTATGCATAGGACAAAAACAAAAATGGTTTTTGCTTTGCTTAAGGGGAGATCCGGAAAAAATTCGTTTTGATGTTACTCGTTCGCCTGAGTTCGATCGTTGGCGTTGGGCACCTTATTGGTACCCTATCAGGCAAGTTATTACATTTAAGAGACATGTTTATCGGCGTGCGTTAGAAGAATTAGCGACATTACTTCCTTCTGAAGTTGTACAACCAAGACGGGTTAGTAAAGTGTGTAGCAACTTAACGTTGGTAGAAAAAGTCGAATAATCAAATAAATATAAACTTATTTGAGCATGTTACGGTTTTACAATGGCATAGATGTAGTATTTAAACCGTAATTTAATTATATGTTCAAATACTAATTAGTTAGGTGTTTGCTATGTTGAAGATACTTCGTCGTATTGTTCAAGAGATCAGCGCAGCGCAAAGTTTTAAAGAAGCTTTACGGATATTAGTAAGACGAATTCGCGAAGCTTTGAATACTCAATCCTGCACAGTTTTTTTACTTGATAGTGAAAAAAATTATGTTTTACTCGCAACTGATGGGCTAAATCCAAGATGTGTGGGAAAAGTACGTTTTGGCTTTGATCAAGGTTTGGTTGGTTTAGTTGGACGGAATGGCGAATTAATAAATATTGAAAACGCACCCGAGCATCCTGATTTTTTATACATTGCTGATATAGGCGAGGAACGTTATAAAGCCTTTCTGGGCGTACCTATTATTCATAATCGCGCTTTATTAGGTGTATTGGTAGTCCAACAAGAAGAATGGCGTTGTTTTGATGAAGCAGAAGAGGCTTTTTTGGTCACTATGGCGGCTCAATTAGGAGGTGTATTAGCACATGCGGAAGCCACAGGAGAAATATTTTCTTTATTTAAAGAAAATAAAAAACAATTACAACAAGATATTAGCTTTCAAGGAATTGCTAGTGCGCCAGGTATTGCCATAGGACAGGTTGTTGTTGCTTATCCATTTGCTGATTTAGAAGCAGTTCCCTATAAAAGGGCAGATGATTTATTAGCAGAAATAACTCAGTTAAAGAAAGCTTTTAAAGCAGCGCGAGATGATATTCATCGTTTAAAAAAACATATGATGTCTGTGTTACCAGAAGAAGAACAAGCATTATTTGATGTGTATTTAGCGATTTTAAATAAAGCCAGTTTGGAAAAAGAAGTTATAACTGCCATTAAAACTTCTCATCAATGGGCACAGGCAGCTTTGCAGTCGGTTATTAGTATGCATGTGCAACAATTTGAAAAAGTTGATGATGATTATTTACGTGAGAGAGCGGCGGATTTAAGAGATTTAGGACGCCGGATCTTAATGCATCTACAAAACAATCAATTTACACCGCCCCTATATCCAGATAATACTATTCTGATTGGTGAAGAAGTCAGTCCTTCTGCTTTAGCGGAAGTGCCTGAGGGTCGATTAGCAGGGATAGTTTCTGTAAAAGGTTCTAGTCATTCTCACTTATCTATTTTGGCACGCTCGTTAGGGATTCCTGCTGTCACGGGAGTAGAAAATCTACCGGTAAACCAGCTCGAAGCACAGACCTTAATTGTAGATGGCTCCCAAGGCCGCATTATCGTAGCTCCGTCTGGAAGGGTTAAACAAAGCTTTACTGCACTGATACAACAACAAAGTGAATTTACTAATAGCCTTGAGGCATTACGGGAGTTGCCTGCACAAACATTAGATGGGTATAACATCGCTCTTTGGGTAAATACTGGTCTGATGGCAGATGCTAGCCTTTCTTTAACAGCAGGTGCAGAAGGTATAGGATTATATCGTACCGAAGTGCCTTTTTTAATTCGTGATTGTTTTCCTGCCGAAGATGAACAATATGGTTTATATCGTCAATTATTGGCGGCATTTTCACCAAGACCCGTGGTAATGCGGACACTCGATATTGGAGGAGATAAAGCATTACCTTATTTCCCTATTAAGGAAGATAATCCATTTTTAGGTTGGCGTGGAATTCGTGTAACACTGGATCATCCAGAAATATTTTTAATCCAAATCCGTGCCATGTTACGAGCTAATTTGGAATTTAATAATTTACGCATTATGTTGCCAATGGTTAGTTGTGTTGCTGAAGCTGATCATGCTTTACGTTTGATTGATCAAGCCTATGAAAAAGTAGTGAGCGAAGGTCCTCATGCGTGTAAGCCTCCAATTGGGATAATGATTGAGGTCCCCTCTGCAATTTATCAAGCTCGTGCATTAGCTGAAAGAGTTGAGTTTTTATCGGTCGGAAGCAATGATCTTACTCAATATATGTTAGCGGTAGATCGTAATAATCCACGTGTAGCCAATTTATATGATCCCTTTCAGCCAGCAGTTTTAAAAGCGCTAGTTCAAATTGTAGAAGCCGCTCATCAAGCGAAAAAACCAATTAGCATTTGTGGAGAAATGGCAAGCGATCCGTTAGCTATACCTTTACTTTTAGCGATGGGGTTTGATGCATTGAGCATGAATTCTTTTTCTATTCCTCGGATAAAATCGGTTATTCGCAAGATTAGTTTTCATCAGGCTAGAAATACATTAATAAAAATTTTAACAATGGATAATGCAATGGATATAAGAAAATATTTAAATGAAGAGTTGTCAAGATTTAATTTGGATCATTTAATACCTGTAACTGGATAGTAGTATGAGTTGGCGTAGAAAATGTCAATCTAGTTTTAATGGTTATCCTATAGAGCAGCCTGAGTGTGTATCGCGCCCTGAAAGTTATTCAGAGCTTAAACCTAGCCAATTAATTTCTATAGCGCGTGGTTTCGGTGGTAGTTATGGTGATGCTGCTTTAAATGCACAAGGAGAAATTATTTTAACAAATCGTTTAGATCGCTTTCTCGAATTTGATATTCATAAAGGTATACTATCTGTTGAATCGGGTATCAGTTTAGCAAAGATCTTAGAACTTATAGTTAAGCATGGTTGGTTTTTACCAGTCATGCCTGGGACTGCGGAAGTTTCCATAGGTGGGTGTATTGCCACGGATATACATGGAAAAAATCATAGTCATGCGGGTTCCTTAGGGCAATATATACTAGATTTACAGATCATTACTGCGACTGGAGCAAGGATAAATTGTTCACCTAAAATTATGCCAGAATTATTTTGGGCTACTATAGGTGGTATGGGTTTAACAGGAATTATAGGTGTAGTAACCTTGCAATTAAAACGAATTAAAACCGCTTACATGAAGGTGCAACATCAAGTTACTTATAATCTAAAGCAAATATTGGAGAGCTTAAGCCAAGAAGCTGATGAGTTTGAATATAGTGTAGCTTGGCTAGACTCTTTAAATATGCCATTTTCTCATGGTGTTGTTATGAAGGCAAAACATGCAGACTTATTGGAACTTCCTACAGACCAACAAAAACAAGCTTTTTCAACTCCGGACTATTCTTCCTATAACTGTATCTATTCTCTAGCGACTTCTATTTTACATCCCATATTGGTCAAGCTATTTAACAAAACGTATTACTACTATTTAGCAAAAAAGGATCAAGCTTTTTTACTAGCTTACCATGATTATTTTTTTCCGTTGGATCGCATAAAAAATTGGCCTCGTTTATATGGAAGAAAAGGATTCATTCAGTATCAATGTACAATACCAACAAAATTCTCTCATTCCGCCATTAAAGGTATTTTAGAAACTTTACATAAACATAAGCATCCTATTTATCTAGCTGTATTGAAACGTTTTGGACCGGAAAATTTAGCGCCATTATCATTTCCATTATCAGGATTTACTTTAGCAATTGATATTCCTATTTATAATGAGAATTTATTTACGTGTTTAGATCTTTTGGATGTAATAGTTATTCAGGCTGGCGGAAGGATTTATTTAGCAAAGGATGCACGCTTAAAGCCAAAGGCATTTCGCGACATGTATAAACGTTATCCAGAATGGCTAGCAATTAAGCAGCAATGGGATCCCCACAATATGTTTAGTTCAAGTTTATCAAGGCGTTTAAATCTTGGCAGTTAATAATTTAAGTCTAAGCTTTTTAAAAAAGCTTGTATCTTCGGTTCACGACCCCGAAACTTTTTAAACAATTCAATCGCATCAATTGCACCACCTTGTTCTAAAATACTATGTAAAAACGCTTTTCCAGTCTCTTCATTAAAGAGCCCATCTTCTTGGAACTTGGCAAATGCATCACTAGCTAAAACTTCTGCCCAAAGATAACTATAATACCCAGCAGCATAACCCCCTGCAAAGATATGCGAAAATCCATGCTGAAATCGATTAAATGGAGCTATGGGTATTATATTAATTTGCTTACGTATTGAATCGAGTAGGGCTTGAATTTGTCCATAGCCCTTTGCTGGATCAAATTCTATATGCATACGAAAATCAAATAAGGATAATTCTAATTGCCTTAATAATTGGAGACCAGCCTGAAAATTTTTAGCTTCACGCATTTTGGTAATCAGGATATCGGGTAAAGATTTACCTGTTTTATAATGGCTACTGATTTGATTTAGAACTGATTTTTCCCAAACAAAATATTCTAAAAATTGACTGGGTAATTCTACGGCATCCCAAGCAACACCATTTATACCTGAAATAGCGGAATAATCAATTACAGTCAACATATGTTGTAAGCCATGACCAAATTCATGGAATAAAGTTAAAACTTCTTCATGTGTTAACAAAGGAGTTTCTAAGTCGATGGGAGGAGAGAAATTACAGGTTAAAAAAGCAATAGGTGTTTGAATATCACCATTACTTAAATAGCGTCGGGATTGATAATCATCCATCCAAGCCCCTTCACGCTTCTCAGGTCTTGCATAAAGATCTAAATAAAACTGTCCTCTTAATTGTTGCTGGCTATCTATAATTGAGAAAAAACGAACTTCGGGATCCCAAACCTCAACGTCTTTAATTTCTTTGATTTGCATACCAAACAAACGAGTTATTAACTTAAAAAGTCCTGAAAGTACTTTGTCTGTTGGAAAATAACAACGTAATGTATCATCACAAATACCAAATTTTTTTTCTTGTAATTTTTCGCGATAATACAAAATATCCCAAGCTTGTAGCGTATCAATTTGATCTTGGGATTGGGCAAAACTAGAAAGTTCTTCCCATTCCTCTTTTGCTTTAGGTTGCGTATAAGCAAGAAGCTCCTCTAAAAATTCAAGTACTTCTTCAGGATTTTTTGCCATTTTATTCGAAGCTAAACTTTTTTGGGCATAATTTTTGAAACCAAGTAGTTGACTTAATTCATGGCGTAAATTAAGTATATTGAACATAATTTTGCTATTATCAAAAGCTAGATTACTGAGCTCTGAAGCTCGAGTAATATGAGCTTTATATATGGCTTCACGTAGGTCACGATTATCTGCATAGGTTATTATGGGAAAATAGGAGGGATAATCTAAAGTAATTAAATAACCGCTTAGATTTTTTTCTTGTGCGGCTTTTTCGGCATTTGCGATAACATAAGCAGGAACTCCTTTTAGCTTGGATTTATTACTAATGCATTTTGACCAATCTGCTGTAGCATCGAGTAAATTTTCTTCAAATTGATTCGATAGTTGAGATAACTGCGTTTGAATGTCCTGATATCTTTTTTGTTGAATTTTGGGTAGATCGACTCCACCTAAATGAAAATCTCGTAATTCGTTATGTAGACATTTTTCTTGGGCATAATTGAATTGATAATCACTGTTAGCCAAATTTTTGATGGATTGATAGAGAGCCTGATTTTGACTTAATTCGGAGCTATAGGTACTTAGTTTGGGGAGACATTCGTTATAGGCACATCGTAGTCCTGGGGTCTGTTTGACAGCGTAGAGGTGATTGATCGGAGACCAAAAATGTTGGAGTCGGTCATCTAAATCATCTAATTTTTGAATAAAACTCCAATCGAGAGGCGTAACTTCAGTTAATAATTTAGCTAATTCGGATCGATTATTGGCAAGTAGAGTATCTAATGCGCTGACTATATTTTCCGAATTAATTTCATTAAATTTTGGTAAAACAGTCATTATGTGTTCCTAAGGGTTATTTTCCTATTATTTTTTTATATGAAATAAAACTGAGCTATTTTGTCTGATCATAATAAATTTTTAGCGATGCTTTTATCTGAACAATTTTAAAGCCACGATTTTGAAGATAACGTATTTGATGTAATTGATCTTTGTGTAGATGATTAGGCCGGAATCTTTTTTGCAGAATCTTCTGAATAGCGGTTAACCAGAACTCTTCATCTTGAGGAAGTTGAGAAAAAATAAGATCATTATTGACACCATATTGGTGGCATTCAGCAGTGATTCTTACCGGCCCATATCCCTGTCTTATACGTTTTTGAATAAAAGCTTCACAAAAACGTTCTTCGTTTAAAAATCCTTGTTGAGTTAAAATATCTAAAACAACTTCCACGGATTGATGCGAAAATCCTTTTTGCATCAATTTTTCTCGAAGCATAAAGCGAGTATGTTCTCGTCTCGCTAAATGCTCCAAAGCAATTTGGTGGATTTTTTTGTCAATTTCTAAAACACCATTTTTGGGCTGCATAAACTAGCGCTAGTATTTATTCAATAATTTCAGCTTCCAGTTCTGGTACTTCAGGTGGGCTACTTTGGGTTGGTTTGTTGAGTAAGTTTTTTCGAATTTCCGCTTCTATTTTTTGACAAATTTCCACACGATCTTTCAAAAATTGTTTTACATTATCTTTTCCTTGACCAATACGTTCACCTTGATAGCTATACCAGGCCCCGGCTTTATCGATCAATCCATGTGTTACACCGAGATCAACAATTTCTCCTATATGACAAATTCCTTGATTATAAAGAATTTCAAACTCAGCTTGTCTAAATGGAGGGGCAACTTTGTTTTTTACTACTTTGACCCGAGTTTCATTACCTATGACTTCATCACCTTTTTTGATGGATCCGGTGCGCCGGATATCAAGACGTACCGACGCATAAAACTTTAGAGCATTGCCGCCCGTTGTTGTTTCAGGGTTGCCAAACATAACCCCAATTTTCATGCGGATTTGGTTAATAAAGATAACTAGCGTATTTGAGCGCTTAATATTTCCTGCGAGTTTACGTAATGCTTGTGACATTAGACGTGCTTGTAAGCCCATGTGTGAGTCACCCATTTCTCCTTCAATTTCGGCGCGCGGAGTTAGTGCGGCAACAGAGTCGACTACAATAATATCGACGGCATTAGAGCGAACTAACATATCAACAATTTCCAGTGCTTGCTCTCCCGTATCAGGCTGAGAAACCAGAAGATCGGCTGTTTTTACACCTAATTTAGTCGCGTATATAGGGTCCAGAGCGTGTTCTGCATCTACAAATGCAGCGACCCCTCCTATTTTTTGACACTCGGCAATAGTTTGTAAGGTAAGTGTAGTTTTACCAGAGGATTCAGGTCCATAGATTTCGACGATGCGCCCGCGCGGCAACCCACCTATCCCTAAGGCAATATCTAAACCTAAAGAACCCGTAGAAACTACGTCTACAGGAACCTGGCTAGAATCGCCTAGACGCATTACCGCACCTTCCCCGTGTTGTTTTTTGATTTGGCTTATTGCCATTTTAAGGGCTTTTTCTCGAGCATTACTTGCATCACTCATAACGAAGGTACCTTTATAAAGGAAAAAATGTGTAAAAATGGACTCTAGCTAGCATTATCGCATAAACTAAGCGGCCGTCTCTATATGCTTTTTTGAGCGATCTGCTCAGAATAAGTATTTGTTTAAAACTTAAACAAATACTTGAGAAGTTCATGCGCTTTATAGCATGTCCTTTTTTATAGTGGCTGGTTACTTAAAAGTTAAAAATGTAAGAAGAAGATTCTGCAAGAGGTCTAATGAAAATACAAGTTCCTTCATTTCAACCCATCCGAGCTTTGGTTGTAGGAGATGTGATGTTGGATCGTTATTGGTCTGGTGATACATCCAGAATTTCTCCAGAAGCTCCCGTACCGATAGTGCATATACAAAATCTTGAAGAGCGACCAGGAGGCGCGGGTAATGTCGCTTTAAATATAGCTGCACTAGGTGCGCAGGTCGATTTACTTAGTTTTTGTGGAGATGATAGCGAAGGAGTCATACTTGAAAAAAAACTAAGTCATGCCGGCGTCAATTGTTATTTATATAAAATACCAGAATCGCGTACCGTAACTAAGCTGCGTATACTCAGTTTGCATCAGCAATTGATACGGCTTGACTTTGAAGAGAAGCCTTATCAAATTGATTATTCCCATCTAAAGCAATTATTTGAACAAAGACTTAAATATTGCGATGTAGTTATACTTTCTGATTATGCCAAAGGATGCTTGGCTTTTGCTCAAGATTTAATTCAGTTGGCCCAAAGAGCAGGAAAGCCTGTGTTCGTTGATCCTAAGAGTAATGATTTTAATACCTATCAAGGTGCAACGGTATTAACGCCTAATCGGCGAGAATTTGAGGCGGTAGTTGATAGATGTGATAACGAGCATACTTTGTTGCAAAAAGGTACGCAGCTTTTAGAAAGGCATAATTTTCAAGCTGTACTGGTGACACGTGGTGAACAAGGGATGACATTAATTCGAAAAGATCAGCCGGAAGTATATTTACCGGCTTATGCAAAGCAGGTTTATGATGTTACGGGTGCCGGTGATACGGCGATCGCTTGTTTAGCGTTAACTTATGCTGCTCAAGCAGATTTAGTCCAGTCTGCACAACTTGCTAATATTGCGGCGAGCATTGTCGTTGGAAAACTAGGAGCAGCTACAGTCAGTCCAGCAGAACTAAGAAGAGCGATACAAATTCAGCAACTCTCATCTCACCGGGGTATTGTGTCAGAAGCGGAACTTAAAACAATCGTTGAAGATGCGAAAGCACATGATGAGCAAATAGTAATGACAGGCGGTTGTTTCGATATTTTACATGCTGGTCATGTTGCCTACTTAGAACAAGCTAAACGTTTGGGCCATCGATTAATTGTAGCGGTTAATGATGATGATTCCGTGTCAAAATTAAAAGGCTCAGGAAGACCGATAAACAATTTAGCCAATCGAATGGCGGTATTAGCAGGATTAAGTGTTGTAGATTGGGTGATCCCTTTTAGTGAAGCAACTCCAGAACGTCTTATTAAGCTGTTATTGCCAGATATTTGGGTAAAGGGAAGTGATTACCAAGTGCATGAGCTTTCTGAAGCAAAAGCAATACACGAATATGGTGGCCAAATTAAGTTAATAAATTTTGTAGAGGGTTGCTCTACTAGTGCGATAATTTCCAAAATTCAAGAACAAGAAAGGGAATCTTTATGATTATTGTTACAGGAGGAACAGGTTTTATTGGTAGTAATTTAGTAAAGCAACTTAATAATACTTATCCAAATATGCCGATTATCGTCGTTGACGATCTGACAGATGGAATTAAGTTCAGAAATATCGTGGATTGTTCGATTACAGATTATTTAGATCAAAATGAATTCTTGGAAAAAGTTAAACAAAATAAAATTTTTTCTAATCTAAAAGCAGTTTTTCATCAAGGTGCTTGCTCCGTAACTACAGAATGGAATGGGCGATATATGATGAACAATAATTATGAGTATTCTAAAAGTGTATTAAATTACTGTTTGGCTTGGAAGGTTCCTTTCATTTATGCTTCAAGCGCTGCTGTTTATGGTTTAGGAACTGTTTTTAAAGAAGAATTAGTGTATGAAAAACCAGTGAACGTTTACGCTTATTCTAAATACTTATTTGACCAGTACGTAAGAAGTATTTTTAGTGAAATAAAGAGTCAGGTTGTAGGTTTGCGTTATTTTAATGTTTATGGGCCTAACGAAAAGCATAAAGGTTCTATGGCCAGCGTGGTATGGCATGCGGATAAACAGCTCAAAAATACCGGTATTATAAATTTATTTGAAGGAACAGATGGTTATACCAATGGCGAACAACTGAGAGATTTTATCTATGTTGACGATGCGGTGGCGGTTAATCTCTGGTTTTTAAAGTCAAAAAAAAGTGGAATTTTTAATGCAGGAACTGGAAATTGCGAGAGTTTTAATACACTAGCACAAGCGGTTATTGATTTTTATGGGCGTGGCGAAATTCGTTATATTCCATTTCCAGAACATTTACGAGAATGTTATCAAAGCTTTACTCAAGCGGATCTTTCAAAATTGCGTCATGCGGGTTATCAAGGAACCTTTCGCTGTGTTGCAAATGGAGTGAAAGATTATCTTTCTATTATGCATAAAAATATTACCATTTAATTCATTGCTTCATTCATTTTTTATCCATAAAATATAAATTCCGATAGAAAAATTTTAAAAAGGAGTTTTGTTTTATGGATATTTATTCTTCTTTATTCGCGACCTTGTTAGCATCAGTTATAGCTAGTCCGGTTTTAGCAACTACTAGCCCTTTTATTCCGCTTAATAATACAGTTTTAACTTCTTCCCCAGCAAAAACTATATCTAATCCCGTTTCAGCACTTGTAAATATAAATACCGCCGATGGGGAAACTTTAGCAGCAGAATTGAAAGGAATAGGGGTAAAACGTGCAAAGGCAATTCTTGCTTATCGTAATGAGCACGGACCTTTTAAATCTATTGATGATTTAATAAAAATCAAAGGAATAAGTAAAAGGATCGTAGATCAAAATCGGGAAAAAATAACTGTCTAACAGATGATTCAGATAAAAATCTTAATTAAAAATAGAATAAAATAACTAAGATATATCTGAATTGTATGAAAAATATTCATTGTGCTTGAAAGAACAAAATTTTTTTAAGTACAATGAATCAAAATTATTTATATATATATAGTTGTTCTAACATGTAGAGAACAGCTGCTTCTAAATCCGATATTGAACATTCTAAACATGCCCCTTTTGGGGGCATAGCTCGATAGCCTGTTGTTGCATGTTTTAATAAGAGGGAAAATTTTTTTTTTATCCGTGGTGCCCAATCTGAGTGATCGCCTAAACGTGGCGCGCCTGCAATGCCATTTTTATGGCACAATACACATTTGCTTTCAAATATGGTTTTGCCTAAATGGGTATCTTTATTAGTAGTCTTTAAAGATAATTGGTTTATTTCTGATACAGCTATCTTGACTTTTCCAATCGGAGCAATACGCTTTTCGAGCGCTATTGTTGAGTTGTCAAAAAAATCTGCATAGGCACATACTCCGAAGCCAAAAAGAAAGTTAAAAAGAATTATATTTAATTTCTGTTTAGAATTTAGCACATATGTAAATGTTAATTTTTATGATTAAAATGGTTAAGCAAAGTTTGTTTCCGACGCTTTTTCTTCAGTTTCCATGCTTGATTGATATTGTCCCTTGCAAGCAGCAGCATTAAGCCTTGCACGTTTATAAAAGGCACGTTGAGCAGCCTTCACATTATGTGCTTTACCATTCCATGCTTTTAACGCAGGTTCTTGTAATGCGCGGCCATAGGAAAAACTAAGGCGCCAAGGATGACGTGAAGGTTGTAGTTTATTCATCGTATTTAAATGAGCGGTTGCAGCTTCAGGAGTTTGACCCCCAGAAAGGAAATTAATGCTAGGTACTGCTGCAGGGACTGTTTGACGTAATATTTTTAAAGTTGCAGCAGCAACTTCAGCGATACTAGACTGTGGCATATGCTGACTACCAGCAATAACCATACTGGGTTTTAGTATCATACATTCGAGCACAACATGATGCTTATGGAGTTCTTCAAATACAGTATGAAGGACAGTTTCTGTTGCTTCAGCACAGCGGACTAGACTGTGATCGCCGTCTATTAATAGCTCAGGTTCTACAATAGGTACAATCCCATTGTTTTGGCAAATAGAAGCATAACGAGCTAAAGCTTGAGAATTAGCTGTTATGGCTAAAGTGGAAGGAAGGAGGTTAGATATGCAAAAAACAGCTCTCCATTTGGCAAAACAAGCTCCCAGATTTTTATAAGTTAATAGGCGTTCAGCTAGACCATCTAGGCCCTGGGTTATTTTTTCTTGGGCATTTAAAGCAATGAGACCTTTATCAACCTTTATCCCAGGGACAATACCTTCATTATCTAGGTAATCAGGGAATAATAATTCCTCTTTAGTTTTTTGTGCTAAGGTTTCTTCATGGAGAATAACGCCATTGATAAATGCTTCAATGCCAGGTGTAGTAAAAAGTAGTTCGCGATAGTTACGACGATTTTCTACAGTTGATTCTAAATGTAAGACAGCAAATCGCTTGGCAATAGTAGTTTGACTTTCATCTGCTGCTAAAATTCCTTTTCCTGGTACTGTTAATCGTTGAATAGTTCCTTCAAGCTCGTGAGTGGCCATTGATATTGCTCCTTACATTTTTTTGACGTATAAAGCTAAATGAATCTACATATATTTTGTAAAGCCTAATACTATATAGAACAATGTGAGTAATTTCTAGTAAAGTTGCTGATCTCAATATTTACCGAATTTTCAATTAATTTACGCTTACTTTATTTCTGCTTAGTCTCATAGGAAGGATCTAGTTAAAATAGAGAGTTAATTAGAGTTTTCCCCCTATTATTTGCAATAAATTTTAGTGGCCCCTATTAGATATTTAAGTATGAGTAGGGCTCAAAATTGAACTGAGAAAAAAGCAAAATTCATTCTTTATTGGCATTGCATAAAAGGGTTGTGCTTATTATACTGTCCGACAATTTATTAAGTTGGGGGGCTTAGAATGGCTTTTAATAGGCTTGCCCAATTACCGGGTAAGGTAATTCAAAAAATGTGCCTGGCTAGTCTCATGGCATTTGCAGTTCTAGGGATAATAGTTTTTTTACAAAATGTATGTCAGGACGAGCGGGCTATTAGATCTCTTGCGCTGGGTATTGCTTTATGGCTACTACCTAACTGTTATTTTGTGATTAAAATAATGCATCGTTTAGGGCTAGTGTCGGGAAGAGACTTGCTCAGTATTTTTTATCGGGCAGAATTAATAAAATTATTCTTCAGTGGAATTTTTTTCATAATGGTTATTAGGTTATTATCAGTAAATATTCCAATCTTGCTGCTAGCTTATTTGGTCTCCCAGCTAGTATTTTGGCTATTGCTAATAATAAAAAGCAGGGAAGGCTTGTTATGAATGCTGAACAAACCTCAGCAAATTATGTTCAGCATCACCTTGAACATCTCAGCTTTAACCTGAAAACCTTAAGTTTCACAAGTGAAGGAAGTTTTTGGAATTTAAATCTTGATACTTTTCTTCTATCCGCGGTGTTGGGCATAGGATTTTTAATTTTATTTCGCTGGGTGGCTATAACAGTAAGTAGCGACGTCCCAGGTAAAATTCAAAATTTTATTGAAATTCTTGTTGAATTTGTAGATAAAACTGTAAAAGAGTCGTTTCATGGCGTTAGTCAATTGATTGCGCCTCTGGCCCTGACAATTTTTGTTTGGGTATTCTTAATGAATTTTATGGATTTATTGCCGGTTGATCTGTTGCCGACGGTGTTATCATTGTTTGGCATCAGTCATTTTCGATCCGTGCCGACTGCTGATCCTAATACGACATTCGGTATGTCAATTGCGGTCTTTATTTTAATCATTTACTATAACTTGAAAATTAAAGGTGTGAAGGGACTCAGTAAAGAAATGCTGGTTGCCCCATTTGGTCCTTATCTCTTCCCCGTCAATATTATTTTCCGATTATTAGAAGAATTCGTGCGACCTATTTCTTTATCGTTACGGCTATTCGGAAATTTATTTGCTGGAGAGTTAATTTTTATTTTAGTGGCGTTATTACCGTGGTGGTTACAGTGGACTTTTGGCGGTGTTTGGGCGGTATTTCATATTTTAATTATTGCGATTCAAGCATTTATCTTTATGATGCTAACTATAGTTTATTTAAGTATGGCACATGAGACTCATGGCCAAGAACAAGCACATTAATTATTTATTAATAAAAGAGAGGATATAAAAATGGTAGAAGTTGCGCAAGTAGTTGCTAATGTACAAGGTTTAACGGCCATTGCAGCGGCTTTATTAGTAGGATTAGCCGCATTAGGCACAGCGATTGGGTTTGGTATTTTAGGTGGAAAATTTTTAGAAGGGGTGGCTCGCCAGCCTGAGCTAACACCTATGCTGATGTTGCGAATGTTTTTAATGGCTGGATTAGTCGATGCATTTGCCGCTATTTCTATCGTAATGGGACTTTATTTAATTTTTGCTAAAAACCCTTTTTTAAGTGAAGTTTTAAAGCTAGTCTCTAAACCAGTAACGGGTTAAATGATAATAAACTTGAGAAATTGTCGTGGAAATTAATATAACCTTATTAGGCCAGTTAATTACATTTTCTGTTTTTGTGTGGTTTACCATGAAATTTGTATGGCCGCCCATACTAAAAGTAATGAAAGAGCGAGAACAACGCATCGCTGATGGTTTAGCCGCCGCAGAGCGCGGCCAACAGGCTTTAGAATTAGCCCAATTAAAAGCAGATGAATACTTACAGGAGGCAAAGCAACAGGCAGCTGAGATTATTGAACAGGCTAATAGACGTGCTAGCCAAATGTCTGAAGAGTCTAAACAGCAAATAAGAATAGAAAATGAACGTTTATTAGCTATAGCTCGAGCTGACATTCAACAAGAATGGCAAGCTGCACAGCAGAAACTACGTGCTGAAGTAGCTAATTTAGTTATTACAACTACTGAGAAAATTTTGGCACAATCACTTGATAGCGTAGCTCAACATGCACTTGTAAAACAATCATTGGAAGAAATTTGATGACGCATTTTACATCCATTGCTAGACCCTACGCACGAGCAGTATTTGCTAGTGCGTCGGATAAAAACAATGTGGATGCTTGGTCTGCCTTATTAAAGCAAGCTGCAAAAATTATTAACGAGAAATCGATGCAAAATTTATTAAAAAATCCATGTATCGATAAAATGGTGGCATATGAATGTTTGTTAGAATTTTGTAAGGCAGTGATATTTCCTTTTGGAAAAAATTTTCTGAAACTAATGGCGATTAACCAGCGGTTATTAATACTTCCAGAAGTTGAAGATTTATTTGAACGATATAGGGCCGAGCTAGCTAAGGAAGTTACGGCTTATGTGATTTCGACTGTGCCTTTAACTAAGATGGAACAGAAGGTTTTAGAAAAAGTATTATCGGAACGTTTTCAAAGTCGTATGAAATTAGTATGCCATACGGATAAAAAATTAATAGGTGGATTGGTCATTCGCATCGGGGATTTAGTCATCGATGGTTCTGTATGTGGCAAATTAGAACGGTTACGTGCAACATTAGTGAATCAAGAGGCAATATAGTCAAATGCAACAATTAAACACATCTGAAATTAATGAATTAATCAAAGAGCGTATCCAGAAATTTGATGTTTCTGCGAAAACGCGCACAGAGGGAAGTATCGTCAGTCTTCGTGATGGGATTGTGCGTATCTATGGTTTAAATGATGTCATGCTGGGAGAAATGATAGAGTTTTCGCCTCAATGTTATGGATTAGCTTTAAACCTCGAACGCGATTCAGTAGGCGCGGTTGTTTTAGGCGATTATGAGGGATTAAGTGAAGGTCAAACGGTTAAATGTACCGGACGTATCCTTGAGGTACCAGTGGGCGAAGCCTTGTTGGGCCGTGTTGTTAATGCTTTAGGACATCCCATAGATGGCCGGGGTCCTATAGAAACTGAAAAAAATGCGCCTATTGAGCAAGTTGCGCCGGGTGTTATTTGGCGCCAAGGCGTCTCACAACCATTGCAAACGGGCATACTCGCTATCGACAGTATGGTACCTATAGGACGTGGCCAGCGCGAATTAATAATTGGAGATAGACAAACTGGAAAAACAGCACTCGCGGTCGATGCGATTATTAATCAAAAAGATACGGGTGTAAAATGTATTTATGTTGCCATAGGGCAAAAAGCGTCATCCATTGCAGCTGTAGTGCGGAAATTAGAAGAACAAGATGCTTTAAAGCATACCATTGTTGTATCAGCGAGTGCTGCTGATTCTGCGGCATTACAGTTTGTTGCACCTTATGCGGGATGTGCGATGGGCGAATATTTTCGCGATCAAGGTGAAGATGCACTTATTATTTATGATGATTTGACGAAACAAGCTTGGGCCTATCGACAAATATCTTTGTTGTTGCGACGTCCTCCAGGACGAGAAGCTTATCCAGGCGATATATTTTATTTACATTCACGCTTACTGGAACGGGCCGCAAGGGTTAATAAGGAATTTGTTGAAAAGGCTACTAATGGGCGTGTTAAAGGAAAAACAGGCTCGTTAACCGCATTACCTATTATTGAAACTCAAGCTGGGGATGTATCTGCTTTTGTTCCAACGAACGTTATCTCAATTACGGACGGTCAAATCTTTTTAGAAACGGATTTATTTAATGCAGGCATACGACCAGCAATTAATGCGGGGTTATCTGTTTCACGAGTGGGTTCGGCGGCTCAAACAAAGATTATAAAGAAATTGGGCGGTGGTGTTCGACTAAGCTTAGCTCAATATCGCGAACTTGCTGCTTTTTCTCAGTTTATGTCAGATTTAGATGAGGCGACACGCAAGCAGCTTGAGAGAGGCCAACGGGTTACTGAAATTTTAAAACAAAAACAATATGCTCCTTTAAGTGTTGCTGAAATGGCCGTACTATTATTTGCTGTGGATAAAGGTTATTTAGACGATGTAGGATTGACTAAGATTGTTTCATTTGCTGAAGGGTTATTAGCTTATATGCATTCTGAACAGGCTGCCTGTTTAAAGCTGATTAATCAAAAAGGCGATTATAACGAAGAAATTGCTAATGAGTTAACTAAAGCAATTACCGCCTTTAAAACCACACAAACTTGGTGATCGTCGATGAGTTTTGCGCAAGAGATACGCGGTAAAATTGCTAGTATTAAAGGTACGCAGAAAATAACGCGAGCAATGGAGATGGTTGCGGCCAGTAAAATGCGAAAAGCTCAGGAACGCATGACACTTTCGCGACCTTATGCGCACAAGATGTTAGATCTAATCTATCATGTCGCAAGCAGTCATGCGGAATATCAACACCCTTATTTACAAGTAAGAGAGTTAAAACGTGCGGGTTTTCTCGTTATTACAACAGATAAAGGTTTATGCGGGGGGCTGAATACCAATTTACTAAAGTTAGTTTTGCAGGAATTTCGAGTATGCCAGTCTAAAGGAGTAGAGATAGATTTGGCTATTATAGGCGGAAAAGGTGAGGCTTTCTTTAAGCGCGTCGGTGGTCATGTGGTCGCACATGCCAATCATTTGGGAGATGCGCCACAATTACAAGATTTAATTGGGATTATTAAAGTTTTATTAGATGCTTACAAGCAAGGAGAGCTGGATAGTGTAACTATTTTCTATAACGAACTTATTAATACAATGACGCAAAAAGCACAGGCTTTACCGTTATTACCTGTTTTACCTTCTGAAAAATCAGAGCTTAATTATCGCTGGGACTATCTTTATGAACCTGATGCAAAGCCCTTGTTAGAATTGGTCCTTACACGTTATATAGAATCACAAGTTTATCAGAGTGTTGTAGAAAATACTGCTTGTGAACAAGCGGCTAGGATGGTGGCGATGAAAAATGCGACAGATAATGCAGGCGAATTAATAAGTGATTTACAATTAGCCTATAATAAAGCCCGCCAGGCAGCAATTACCAAAGAATTAGCAGAAATAGTTGCTGGCGCTGAAGCTGTTTAGATTTATCCTTACATGAAATAAATAATGAAGAGTAACGTTATGAAGCCAATTAACCCCATCGGACATATAGTCGAAATTATCGGCGCTGTTATCGACGTTGAATTCCCAAGAGAAGCGGTGCCTAAAGTTTATGATGCCTTAACAGTTCATGACCATGATTTAGTGTTAGAGGTCCAGCAACAGTTAGGTGATGGTATTGTACGGACCATTGCGATGGGTACTAGTGATGGTTTGCGGCGAGGAACAAAAGTAACTAATACTGAAGCGCCTATTAGTGTACCTGTCGGAAAACAGACTTTAGGTAGAATCATGGATGTATTAGGTAGACCTATTGATGAGGTGGGCCCTATTAATGAAAAAATTCGCTTACCTATTCATCGCAAGCCGCCTAGTTTTGCAGAACAAGCAGCTAATGAACAACTATTAGAAACGGGAATTAAAGTTATTGATTTACTATGTCCTTTTGCTAAAGGTGGAAAAGTAGGTTTATTTGGCGGTGCTGGAGTCGGTAAAACCGTTAATATGATGGAGCTAATACGTAATATTGCTATTGAGCATAGTGGTTACTCAGTATTTGCAGGTGTTGGTGAGCGGACACGGGAAGGTAATGATTTTTATCATGAAATGAAAGAATCTAATGTTTTAGATAAAGTATCATTAGTCTATGGGCAAATGAATGAACCACCGGGTAACCGTTTACGCGTTGCTTTAACAGGTTTGACAGTAGCCGAATATTTCCGAGATGAAGGTCGAGACGTATTATTATTTATAGATAATATCTACCGTTACACGCTAGCGGGGGTTGAAGTATCTGCATTACTAGGACGTATGCCATCTGCTGTGGGGTATCAACCTACTTTGGCGGCAGAAATGGGCGCCTTACAAGAACGTATTACCTCAACTAAAACAGGTTCTATTACATCTATCCAAGCTGTTTATGTTCCAGCAGACGATCTGACTGATCCTTCACCAGCAACTACGTTTGCACATCTCGATGCAACAGTTGTATTGTCTCGACAAATTGCTGAGCTTGGTATTTATCCAGCGATAGATCCGTTGGATTCAAGTAGCCGTCAGCTTGATCCATTGATTGTTGGTCAAGAGCATTATGATGTTGCGCGAGCGGTACAAAAAACGTTACAGCGATATAAAGAACTAAAAGATATTATTGCTATTTTAGGTATGGATGAATTGTCAGAGCAGGATAAATTGACTGTTATGCGCGCCAGAAAGATACAACGGTTTTTATCTCAGCCTTTTTTCGTTGCAGAAATATTTACTGGATCTCCGGGTAAATATGTCAGTCTTAAAGAAACAATCCGTGGTTTTAAAGCTATTTTAAATGGTGAGTTTGATGATTTTCCTGAGCAAGCGTTTTATATGATTGGGAGTATAGATGAAGTAGACGTTAAAGCCAAAGCCTTGTAGGGTTGTGATCATGACTAAAACCATGCAGATTGAGATTGTGAGTGCAGAAGATACGATTTTTTCAGGTGAAGCTACGCATGTAGTAGTGACAGGTTTATTAGGTGAGCTCGGTATTTATCCAGGTCATACTCAATTATTAACTGCATTAAAGCCAGGACCCGTGCGTATTATAAAGCTAGATGGGGAAGATGAGATACTTTACATTTCTGGTGGTATTTTAGAAGTTCAGCCACAACTCGTTAGTATATTAGCTGATACGGCGATACGAGCTGCCGATTTAGATGAATTGGCCGCATTAGAAACTAAGGAGCATGCAGAAAGGATATTAAGTGACAAGCAAGCAGATATTGATTACGCAAAAGCAACAGCAGAATTAGCGCAGGCAGTCGCTCAATTACAAGTCATATCTAAATTAAAGAAAAAACTTACCGGTAGAATTTAATTCTCTTAGGGGGTGCATACAATATACTGCTAGCCCTGGCACAAGAAGTGTTTTTTGAATATCATAACGGAGCATAAATGCAGTATGTAAGTAACAAAACGCAGAAAAACAGATGATTATTGAGCATCGTGCTATTGAAGGCAGCCTCTTAACAATCC
>JBARFJ010000014.1:0-2705 GCA_049797115.1 Candidatus Aquirickettsiella sp.
CTCCCATGCAGTCTCTAATAACAAACGATGCTGAGGATCGATATCGATAGCTTCTCTAGGAGAAATATTAAAAAATGGAGGGTCAAACTCATCCACTCCATCGAGAAAACCGCCATACCGGGTATACATCTTCCCTGGGACTTTAGGGTTAACATCAAAATAATTATTAATATCCCAGCGTATTGATGGTATTTCCTGGATTGCATCTAAGCCATTCAGAAAAGTTTGCCATAAAAGTTGAGGAGAATTAATTTTAGATGGGAAACGACATCCAATTCCGACTATTGCAATCTGATTTAAAGATATATCGCTATCCTGTCTCTTTATTCGACTCTTTAAACCTTTTATTTCTACTAAAGATTTTTTTAATAGTTCTTTATAATTTACTTCATTCACAATGAATTTAACTCTTTTTCAAGCAAATTTGCTAATTCCTCTGTGGAACATTGATCAATATTTAATGGCAAACAATTTTCACTATTACTTTCATTTTTAAGTAAAATTTGTGCAATATGATCGGTTAAAGAATTTATGGTTGTATATTTATAGATTAAAGTTGAAGGCAATGTTATTAAAAAACGTTTCGCTAAAAGATTTCTAAATTGCAACCCCATCATGGAATCCATACCCATATCTTGAAAACCGACGTCACCATCTATATTCTCAATAAACCCAATAATCTTTACTGTTATTGCTAAAATAACTTTTCGTACACTATCTTTGTTAACTGGTTTATTTAAAGAAAAATCTTCATTGGGTAACTCTGCATCTTTTTCATTAGGCGTCCAAAATATCTTGTTAAATTGACTTAATGTATTTTTTTTAATTACAGCATCACTCTGATTAGCAAATTGATCACTCAGTGAAAAAACAAGTGTTTGTATACTTGCATCACATAATATTTGTTCAAAAATTAAAATGCCTTCTCGCGTACCAATAGATTGCAATTTAGTCTCTGCATTATGAAACCCTTTTATTTTTTGAGCTTTAGCAGCCATTCCAATGCTTTCCCAAGGACCCCAGTTAATAACCTTTGCATTAATTCCTTTTTGATATAAAAAATAACTAAAAGAATCCAGAAAAGCATTTGCGGCAACATAATTTATCTGCCCTGGTGAACCAAAAATAGAGGAAATTGAAGAAAAATTAACAAAAAAATCGATCGATTGATTTTGAACTAATTGGTAAATATTCCAAGCGCCTTGCATCTTAGGCTGCATTACTTTTTCGAAACTAGAATAATTTTGATTATAGATTAGACCATCTTCTACTACTCCAGCAGCATGAATTACTCCCTTAATAACTAGGCCTGTTTTAAGAAGATCCTTAAACGATTCCTGCAGTTGCCTTGCATCGCTCACATTACATTTTAGTATAATAACTTTTGCGCCTACATTTTCTAACTCTTTAATTTCTTTTTTTACCTCAGAATGCCTACCTTTCCTGCTGATTAATATTAAAAATCTAACGCCTCTTTCGACTAAGTGCTTAGCTAAAATAAGGCCAAGCCCGCCTAACCCGCCCGAGATAATGTAATAGCCTTGATTGCTATAATGATAGTTTGTTGATTTTTCAGGAACAATAGGCTGTAGAAAAGGTAAATATCGACATCCTTTTCTATAACTTACCTCAAAATCCTGTTGGTTAAACTGCAACTCAGTTAATAAAATAGTAGGTGCATCTATCGTTACTTGATCAAAGTCTACGGTAAAAAGACTAGTAGGAAAATTCTCGGTACGCGCAGCCCTAGCCATGCTCCATAATGGAGACAACAAGCAGTTAATAGGTACACTTTTTTCGTATTGCTGCGCCGATTGCGTGATTAACCAAATAGAATCAACACGCGCGAAAAAATCATCTTTTTCTAACTTTAGTAAATATAGAAATCCCGGATAAATTACGTGTTGACAATAGTCAATTTTGCTCTCATCAACAGTCGATAATTCCAGACCACAAAGGTATATAAATATAATATTTGTATCATTCCAATTGGAAAACAGCGACATTAATTGCTGCCATTGTGTCGCATCAGAAAAGTCTATAGTAAACTGCCAAGCACTCTTCTGTTGCAAACTACCCTGTTGATGCTGTATTAGCATGCCATCTTTGCCTTGCTTTTTTAATGCATCCGCAAAACATGGTCCCTTATCTTCGTCATCAGTAAACAACACAAACCTATCCCGGATTTTATTATCCTCTCTCACTATTGGGTAGAGCTGCCAATTGATTTCGTACCGCCCAACATTATTCTTTTGCTCTCTAGGATCAATGCTATGCATCTCATTTTCTTCATCACTATCAACCCAAAATCGTTTACCTTGGAAAGGATAGGTAGGTAGAGAAATCTTCCGATGTAGCTTCCCTTGATAATAACCTTGCCAATCTATGTCATAGCCACGAATATAGAATTCACCTAAACTCTGGAGTAAGTGTTGACTGCCTTCTCGCGGATTTGTGCTGGCTAAGCAAGTTAATTCCTCGCCGGTAAGACAATCCTTACCCATATCGATCAATGTCCCCTTGGGACCTATTTCTAAATACACTTTATAACCTAATCGATGTAAGCAGTGCATACCTGCATTAAATTGTACCGTCTCCCTAATATGACGAACCCAATAATCAGCATTTACTACCCTTTCTGTCACGAGTGCACCGGTTAAATTCGAAACAAATGGAATCTTGGGTGAGGAATAGCGAATCGCTTT
>JBARFJ010000015.1:0-126835 GCA_049797115.1 Candidatus Aquirickettsiella sp.
AACTTTAGATCTTTTTTAGTCGCTTCCCGGTCTTAATCGAGTCGCTCACTAAATCTCCTCTTCTCCCTCTCAAGCCAAAAACTCAAGAGCTCGCGAATTCTACCCCATACATTTTTTCTGTCAAGCGCTAAAAAAACTTTAACTATTTTGTTAGAAAAAACTAAGTGGGTCGAAATAAGTTTACTGTCTAAAGAAATTTATTTCTTTTTATACAGTAGGATAAGTGTATTATACCATTATTCAGTAAATAAATTAACCGCTATTGATGCTAATTTTAATATTTATATAACCAACTATATTACAAAACAATATCAGAAGTTTTGCGCTTTAAAAACAGCTGTAGAAAAACATCATGGCGAGCGAATGTAAAGCATGGCTACCCAGTTTTGGTATAATTTTAGTTTTAGATTGCCACGCACCTTCGGTGCTCGCAATGACGACTAATATTTTACGTGCTCGCAATGACGAGGGTTGCTTGTCGGACAGGTGAAAATGAACGACGATGAATAGGACTAGGACCTAATTTTTTTAAAGCTTGTAAATGTTGCTGCGTGGTATAGCCTTTATGTTGTGCTAAACCATAACCTGGATATTCAGCATCTAATAAGACCATACTCGCATCACGATGTACTTTAGCTAAGATAGAAGCTGCGCTGATGACTGCAATTTTCTCATCACCTTTAATAATCGCTTTGCTGGCATAGTCCAGCTTTGGACAATGCTTACCATCCACTAATACTAAGCTCGGTATCAACGCTAGCGCGCACACCGCACGCTGCATAGCCAGTAAACTTGCATGAAAAATATTTAAGCGATCGATTTCCTCTACTTCAGCACGACCTATCGCCCATGCCTTTGCTCTTTCTTGAATTTTTTTTGCGAGATATTCACGTTTTTTTGCGGTTAACTGTTTAGAGTCGGCTAAACCTGCAATTGATTTTTTGCTATCCAAAATTACCGCTGCAGCAAACACTGGACCAGCCAAAGGGCCACGTCCTGCTTCGTCAACACCGGCAATACTCTTCGCATTTGAATTTTTGTCTATGTTGTCGCTCAACTCGCAATCCTTATGTATTTTAATACACTCCGGTTACGCACTAGGCGATCCACTTTTCAAAAAATCCAATTGCTGTGAGTATATCGATTGCTTTTCCATGACGGAAGCTTAAAGAAAAGAATTAAAATATATTAAATCACATCGAGAAAAAAACTATTTCATTAGATGCGCATGTTTAAATTTTTTAATACGGCATCCACGGCTTGTTTACTGGCATGACACCGTAGTTGTTGATGAAGTACTAAAAATTCTTTTTCTAGTTTACTCACAATATCTGGATTGTTCAAATAATAAAAAAGTGCTGGTGATAAATTATCAACGTTAGCTTTTTCTTGAATAAATTCTGGAACCAATAATTTCTTAGCTAATAAATTAGGTAAAGCGATATAATCAACTTTAATTAAAAGTTTTGCCATCCAATAAGAGAGTCTACTCATTCGATAAGCAACCACCATCGGCTTTTTTAATAGCATCGCTTCTAAAGTAGCGGTACCAGAAGCTAACAACACCACATTGGCCGCTGCCATAACTTGACGAGACTGACCACGTATTATATGTAAAGGAAGACTTGGTGTTATTTGTTTGGCAAGCTGAAGAAATTGCTGCTCCCTTGTTTGATTGACCATAGCAACGACAAAAACAAGCTTAGGGTCTTGTTGATAACAACGCTGTGCTGTTTGAAGAAATAATTTCCCCAAGTAATTAATTTCATTACGTCGACTGCCAGGGAGTATGGCAATGATGGATGCAGTCTCAGGCAAGCCTAAAGTTTTACGGGCTGTTAAACTATCGATAGTGAATGGAATTTCATCTGCACTAGGATGGCCGACAAATTGCACGGGAATTTCATGTTCCTCATAGAAATTTTTTTCAAAAGGGAAAAGACATAACATTAAATCGACTGCTTTTGCAATTTTTTTTAATCGCCAACGCCGCCATGCCCAAACACTAGGGCTAACATAATGTATCGTGCATATGCCATGCTTTTTTAAATTTTTTTCTAAATCTAGATTAAATTCGGGTGCATCCACGCCAATAAACACGTCGGGTGGATGAGAGATAAAGTATTTAGTGATTTCGCGGCGACAGCGCAGTAGCTGTGGCAACTGTTTCAGGATTTCACCTAAACCCATCACAGACAAGCGTTCCATGGGAAATAAACAATGTGCGCCTTGTTGCTGAAGTTCTGGGCCAATAATCCCAACAACTGTAAATGGAATCTGTCTGCGTTTGAATTCCTTGCACAGATCCGCAGCCAGCAAGTCGCCTGAGGTCTCACCGACCACGATGCCAATACGAAGTGGAAGTTTAACGAATGATGCCACGTTCGGAATTTTTAAGTGCTTCTGCCATTAGTCTTACCTGAGGAGAATTGAGTTCTAAAGGCTTTAATTTTTCTAAGGCTTGTTCAACGGTTAAATTTTTACGAAAAATTAACTTATACGCACAACGTAAAATACTAATGGCTTCATCGTTGAAACCACTACGCCTTAAACCTTCTTTGTTAAGACCACAAGCGCGAGCTTCATGTCCGCCTTCGACCAAAATATAGGGTAAAACATTTTGCCGAACCATGCTTGAAGCGGCAATAAAACTATGATCACCAATATGACAAAACTGATGCACTGCACTGTAAGCACCTAAGATGGCATAATTTCCGATGGTAACATGGCCAGCTAAAGCCACATTATTAACAAAAATAGCATGATCACCAATCACACAATCATGCGCAATGTGAGAACCCACCATAAAGAGATTATGATGACCGATTTTAGTTAAACTTTTATCTTGTGCGGTACCACGATTTATTGTGCAATATTCACGAATAACATTATGATCACCTATTTCTAGATAGGTTTTTTCTCCCTGATATTTTTTATCCTGCGGATCATCACCGATTGATGAAAAAGAATAAATTTTGTTGTGCGCGCCCAAACGGGTGGGACCTTTCAATACAACATGGGATCCGATAATAGTACCAGGACCTATCTCTACATTAGGCCCAATAATACTCCATGGCCCTACACTGACGTTAGGACTTAACTTAGCCGCAGGATCAACAATAGCCAGCGCATCTATCATTTTAGCACTTTCTCCCAGCGCCCATGAGCATTGCTTCACAAGCCAGTTCCTCATCTACTTTGGCAATGACTTTACATTTCCATACATGACCTTTCACTTTAATAACTTCTGCTTCTATCAGCAACTGATCGCCGGGCACTACGGGTCGTTTAAAGCGCGCCCCATCAACACCGGCAAAAAGATATAAAAAACCTTCTTTACGATCTCTATTCGCATGTAAAGCAAGTATACCTGTCGCTTGCGCCATGGCTTCTAAAATAAGCACGCCGGGCATGATAGGATTACCTGGAAAATGGCCTAAGAAATAAGGCTCATTGACGGTTACATTTTTTATAGCCACTATCGATTTACCGGGTACTATTGAAATGACTTTGTCGATCATTAAAATAGGATAACGCTGCGGTAAATAAGATAATATTTCTTGAATATCCATAACGTCGCTCATAATGCTTACCTAAGTTTACTATTTTTTCTGTTAATCAATATATACATGCTTTATTCTGATCTTTTTAACATTCTCTTTCCCTCATTGCGAGCAAATAGCTACCTTCGTCATTGCGAGCACCGAAGGTGCGCGGCAATCCATCTCGGAAGGCCACGGCCTTTCGGCCTCATGACGGGCTCATTAATTTTTATCCTGTGCTTAGTTAATCATTATCGGTCAATTTATTATTAACTAATGCTTCAGTTTTTCGCAATCTTTTAGCTAACTGATCCAGTTGACGAAACCTGGCGCTATTTTTTTGCCATTCTTGGTGTGGTTGAGTCGAATGGGTAGAAGAATAAATCCCAGGATTACGGATAGAATGCACAACGCTCGACATACCTGTAATATACACATTATCTGCAATTTCTATGTGGCCATTGATGCAGACCCCCCCACCAATCATACAGTTTTTTCCAATATGCGTGCTTCCAGCTATCCCAGTACACCCTGCAATAGCTGTATTTTCACCAATTTGAACGTTATGACCTATCTGTATTTGATTATCTAATTTCACACCATTACCAATGATAGTGTCATCCAGCGCGCCACGATCGATACTGACGTTAGCGCCGATTTCGACATCATGACCTATTTGTACCTTTCCTAATTGAGGAATCTTTACCCACTTATCATTTTCTTTGGCTAAACCAAAACCATCACTACCAATAACGGTGCCATTGTGAATAATCACTCGTTCGCCTATTTGTGTATCCGCACACACGCTGACATGCGATGCTAAACGGGTATGGGCACCGATAACAACATTTTTGCCAATCACACACCCGGCACCGATAACAACACCTTCATCTATACGCGTGTTAGCTTCTATCACGACATAAGGAGCAATGCTCACGCTTGGATGGATATGGCAAGCTTCACCGATAACCGCCGTCGTGTGAATTTCATGTATGACTGGCGGAACTCGCTCAAATAACTTAGCGATCTTAGCAAAAGCAAGATAAGGGTCAGCCACCACTAAGGCATTATTCGGAGCATGTTTTAAACTTTCTGCACGGAGAATAACGGCTGAGGCTTGCGTAGAAGCAAGATATTTTAAATAACGTTTATTATCTAAAAAAGAAATTTGTCCCGGCTGTGCACTTTGCAATGCCATAATGCCACTGATCAAACAATTCGGATCGCCTTTCAGCTCTGCATTGATTAAATGGGCAATTTTTTGTAATGAATGTCGACACTGCATATCTAACTCTATAATTTTTTGTTTCAGCCCAGTCAGTAATCAGTCAGTAATTTTTCGTCATTGCGAGCACCATAGGTGCGCGGCAATCTAGACATTCATCCGCCATGACGGGCTATTTTTAGTGCAAAAGCGTATTAAGCCCTTTTTAGCGCATCTAAAATTTGCTGAGTAATATCCAGGTTATTTTTAGCGTATAAAGTACTACCTTTTTGAATCACTAAATCATAACCCGATTGTGCAGCTACTTTACTGACCACACTGTCTAATTGTTGACTAAAACTGTGTAGTGAAACACTTTGTTGTTTAGATAAATCACTTTGAAAAGAGCTTACCATCGATTTAACATTATTTTCATCGGTCATGAGCTTATTTTCTTTGGCACTTCGATCCGTCGGGGTCATAACCGCTGCATTTTTTTGTAAATTGTCAGCTTCTTTGCGTAATTCGTTTTGCGCTTTAACAATGCTATCTTGCCGACCTTTAAATTGACGGGTTAATGCTTCATTAATTTTGGCAATTTGTGGAGCTTTTTGTAATACCACTTGCATATCAACAACAGCTAATTTTAATTCATCTGCTTGAGCCGATACGGCCAACAAACCTGTCATTAACGCCACAATAGATACTAAGCAAACTTTGTTCATTATCAGCTCCTTAAATAAGCTAAATTAAAAACCTGTTCCAATATTAAACTGGAAAACTTGGGTTTGATCACCAGGTCGAGGATTCACAGCCTTCGCGATACTAAAGCTTAATGTTACATTAAAAACCGGAACTCGCCAATCTACATCTATTCCGGTGGAATAACGGAGCGGTCCGGAGCTCGTACCACCCCTGGGATTAGGGGGTGGTGGAGTCAGATGAGTGACACCTAAAGTGGAGTAAGTATTACCTGCATCGACAAAAATACTGGTTCTTAGCTTATCAGAGATAGGGTTAGGCACTATCAAAGCCAAACTACCGACTGTCATTACATTACCACCTAAAGGGTAACCATTGGTATCTCTAGGCCCTAAAGAACTGATTTCATAGCCCCTAACCTGACCATCCGTACCAATACCACCGGCATAATAATTAGTGAAAAAAGGCAATCCTGTGGTTGAGGCAAAACCATTTCCATAGCCTAAGCTTAGACGACTTTCCAGAATAAAATTATGTTTAAGAGGCCAATAATCATGCGCTGTATAATTTCCCTTATAATAGTATAGAGGTTGACCGCCCACGGGCAAGGCAAGTTGAACATTGGCATTTTGATAAATCCCACTTCTAGGAAATACAAATCGATCTAAACTATTTCGCGACCAACCCAATGTAAACAAAAATTGGTTAAATTGTACGCCATGTTGCGTGACAAATCTTTGTACCTCGAGTGATTGTTGGCTAGTAGGCGGCAAATTAAGTTGTAATTTTTGTAAGCCACCTTGAATCAGTAAGGTATCCCCACGTTCATCAAAAGGAATACTATAATGGAGATCACCCCCATAGGTGTTGGTATTATAAGTCGTGGTATTTAAATCGCTCGGTGTTGAACGCTGATAGAACAGATCATACCCACGTTGTATGCCATCTAAGGTGTAATAAGGATTATTATAACTAATACTATAAACCGTTGCTGCACGCGTATTGTTAAAGTTCAAACCTAATTGATTTCCGGTGCCGAAAACATTATTTTGATTCAGCGATGCACCGATTACGGGCCCGTTAGTACCGTAACCTAAACTAAATAAAGCTTGTGCCGCATGAGCTTCATTTAGATTGATATCCAGATCAACTTGATCGGTGTATCCTGCAATAGGAACGGGTGTTATCTGAGGTTCCCCTTCAAGAAAACCGCTAAGATTAAGTTGTCTTAAAGATGCTTTCATATCAGATTCTGAAATCAGGCTCGCTTCTTGCTGACGCAACAGACGCCGAAATACCAGATCTTGAGTTTTTAGATTCCCTGATATATTGATGTGTCGTACATACACTCGATTACCCGGATCAACATAAAAGATTAAAAAGACGGTTTTATTTTTTTCATCAACTTGCGGTGCAGTATTTACTGTTGCAAAGATATAACCAAAGTCACCCAACGCTTTTTTGATACCTTGCTCTGCTGCTACAATTTTTTCACGTGAAAATATCTGGCCATTTTGTAAAGGAACTAAAAGCTTTTTTAATTTAGTTTGCGAAACAATAATATTTCCTGTGAGTTGATAACCACTCAGTTTATAAATAGGTCCTTCAGTGACATGGATAATGAGATAAACATGTTTTCTATCGGAAGTTAATGTAGCCTGCGTGGAATCTACTTTAAATTTAAGATAACCTCGATCCATATAATAAGATTGCAAGGCGTCTAACGACGCGGATAATCGATCTTGACTATACTGATCACTATTAGTGAAAAATGACCAAAAATGATGCGTACCTAATGGTAAAGCAGCACGCAATTTTCTTTCACTAAAAGCATGATTACCGACGATAGAAATATCGGCAATTTCTACAGTAAGACCTTCAGAAATAAGAATCCGCACCGATACTCTGTTATTAGGCAACGAAGTAACAATCGGTGTTACGCGCGCTGAATATTTACCTATATTGTCGTACTGTGACCGCAGCTGCGCAACAAAACGATCTAAAGTAGCTTTATCAAATAAGCGGCCGCGAACTAAACCAATTTTTTTTACAATTTGTTTTAATTTATCTTTAGGAATTTCTTTGTTACCGGTAATATCCACTTCACTAATGGTCGGCCTTTCAACCACTTTTATAATCAAGGCATTACCTTGTTCTTCTAAGGTGATATTACTAAAAAATCCGGTCGCATACAGTGCATTGAGGACAGCAGACGATTGATAAGATTGAAAAGACTGACCGGTTCTAATCGGCAAATAACTGAGTACGGTATTACGACTGATACCCTGCAAGCCGTCAATCTCAATCCGATTGACGGTAAAAGCTTGCGCAGGCAAAGCTAAGAAAAAAATGATCGATAACGATCCTACTAAAAAAATTCTCAATAAAAGTCGCAACATAGTCGTTATTTTTTAGCCAAAAACACATTGCAGTGAGTATAAAAAATAGTTTACCCGAAAACTAAACCGTCTCTATAGCCCAAGTAAATGATAGATTCTCTTCACACCATTTTCGTTTCTGAAGCGCTATAATGCTTTAAAATCATCTCTTTAGCAATCTCACGCGCTAAATTATCGTCCTCCAATATAACACTGAGATTAGAAACAGGTCTTGAATGAATTTTTTCTAGTACATCCTGATTAAGCTTAGCAATATCAGTAAAATAGATTTTGCCATCTAAAAACGCTTGTACAGCAATTTCATTCGCGGCATTGAGTATCGTTGTTGCTGTGCCACCAATACTCAATGCTTGATAAGCTAGGTTTAAACAAGGATAGCGTTTTGCATCAATCGCTAAAAAATCCAAGCGCGCAATTTTTAATAAATCTAAAGTAGCCGCGGAATTACTAATTCGTTCTGGAAAAGCCAAGGCATAAGAGATAGGAATACGCATATCAGGACTGCCTAATTGCGCTAGCATGGATCCATCCAAATATTCTATCAATGAATGCACAATGCTCTGTGGATGCAATACCACTTCAATTTGATCCAGCGCAAGGCCAAACAAAAAATAGGCTTCTATGACTTCAAAACCTTTATTCATGAGTGTCGCCGAATCGACACTAATTTTGCGTCCCATGCGCCAATTGGGGTGTTGACAAGCCTGCGCAGGTGTAATGGCTTGCAATTGCTCTAGGGACTTATGACGTAAAGCACCACCGGAGGCGGTTAAAATAATTTTCGCAAGGCTCTTACATGTATTACCGGGTGTCACTTGTCCATGTAAACACTGGAAAATGGCATTATGTTCACTATCGACGGGTAATAAGGTAATGTTCGCCCGTTGTGCTTCTGCTATAAATAAAGAACCTGCCATAACTAAAGCTTCTTTATTCGCAAGTAATACTTGTTTCTTAGCTTTAATGGCCGCTAATGTAGGTAATAAACCTGGGGCACCCACAATAGCGGCCATCACCGTATCCACTTCGTCGAGACTAGCAACAAAAGCTAACGCATCCCTGCCGAATAATACTTCGGTTTTCAAAGATTCGGCACGCAAACGTTGCTGAAGGTTTTGGCTTAAATTTTCACTACCAACAACAGCATAAGTAGGATTAAATTTTAGACATTGCTGAAATAATAAATCAATGTTGTAGTGCGCAGTTAAGGCAATCACCTCGAAAAGCGTGGGATGTTCACTGATAACATCCAAGGTATTAACACCTATCGATCCAGTTGCACCTAAAATAGTTAAAGATTTCATGTTATTAAACCTAGCAGTAATAAAGAGCCGGTAAACACGGGAGCTGCGGCCAATAAGCTATCTATCCGATCCAAAATTCCACCGTGGCCAGGTAATAACTGACCACTATCTTTTAAACCTTGTAATCGTTTTAATTGACTTTCAAATAAATCCCCAGTCACTGCCGCTAAACTCGTTAACAATACCAATAAGCACATTTGCCACAGCGTTGGTTTGACTCCCTGGAAAAAATACAGCATGAGCATCGCCGAAAAAAAAGTAAATAATAATCCGATAATAAAACCTTCCCAGGTTTTTTTGGGACTCAAGGTCGGTGCCAATAGATGCCGCCCCCATAAACGACCACTCACATAGGCGGCTGTATCCGCTAACCAAATAAGCAACAACATAAACATTAAATATACGGGCGTCATTTGTAGTTTTTGTAACGCCACCCAACATAAGCTAATGATTAACCAACCTAAACTAGCAGTGATGACTGGACTAATCTTCGGCAATATAGATTTACGACCTGCCCAAATTAAATAAGCGCTTAATAATAGCCAAAAAACCAAACCTAATTTTAAAAACCCGTCATAGGATAAATAAGGTAAAATGAGAAATAAGATCGCTTGTACACCAACGTATAAAGATCGCTGCAGCAAATCCTGGCAGGCACTCAAACGTGACCATTCCCAAGCCGCCAGTAACATAATCACCGCAGTAATCAGTTTAAAATAAAATGCCGATGCATAAAAAATCCCAACAATAACTAAAGGAATTAGTATAAGTGCTGTTAAAATTCTAAGTTTAAGCATTTATTTCCGCGAGTTGTTCGCTCGTGCATCCAAATCGTCGTTCTCGTTGTGCATAAAAATACAAAGCCTTATTCAGTTCTTGCTCATCGAAATCAGGCCATAAAGTATCAGTAAAATACAGTTCAGTATAAGCTAATTGCCAGAGCAAAAAATTACTGATTCGATATTCGCCACTGGTGCGTATTAACAGATCGACTCCAGGTAAATCAGCTAAACTTAAATAATTAGCAAATATTCCCCGCGTTAATATTTCAGTTTCCAACGTGCCTGACTTAACTTCATCCACGACTTTCTGAGCAGCCTGAACAATATCCCATTGACCACTATAATTTACCGCAATCACCAACTTCAGACCGGTATTTTTAGCGGTTAAGGCCTGAGATTTGCCGATCCATTCACGTAGTGGTTGATTAAAACCTTCCAAATTACCTACCATTCGCAATTGCACATTATTCTTAGCTAACTTATCGATTTCGTTTTTCAAGGTATTCAGAAATAGCGTCATTAAATAATTGACTTCTTGTTCAGGACGCTGCCAATTTTCACTACTAAAAGCAAATAAGGTAAGCACTTCAATGCCGATTTCACCACAGAGTTTAATCACTTTGCGAACCGCTTTCACGCCTTCTTGGTGGCCTAGCATACGAGGTAAATGACGACGCTTCGCCCAGCGACCATTTCCATCCATAATGATAGCAATATGGCGTGGACGTTTTAACTCATGAACAGTGTCTGGAGTTGACATAGAAAGTCGAGCTTAAATCTGCATTAACTCTTCTTCTTTAGTCTTTGCTAGCTTTTCTACTTCAGCGCTATTGCGATCCGTCATTTTTTGTATCATGTCTTTAGCGCGACGTTCTTCATCTTCGGTGATGAGCTTTTTCTTAACCCATTCTTTAAGTTGATGATTGGCATCTTGACGATAATTACGAATCGATATGCGTGCATCTTCTGCTTCTTGTTTGACTAACTTACTCATATCACGTCGACGTTCTTCGGTTAACATGGCTAAAGGGACACGAATAACATTGCCTGCGGTTAAAGGGTTTAAACCTAAATTAGACTGAATAATAGCTTTTTCGATAGTGGGAATAGAAGATTTTTCCCAAGGTGTCACTAATAAGGTTCGTGCATCGGCGACAGTGATGCTGGCCACATGATTTAAAGGCACTTCTTTACCCCCATATTGAGGAATACGTAACTGTTCTAATAAGCTTGGATGAGCCCTACCGGTTCGTAACTTAGCTAAGTTTACTTTTAAAGCTTCCAATGCTTTTTGCATACCTTGTTCAGTTATTAATTTTATCTGTCCTATCATACAAAATTCCTCTTATTCACTAATGTACCTTTACTTTTTCCTTGCAGAATATCAACTAATGCGTTTTTGCATTTAATATTAAAGACAAGTATGGGTAAATCATGATCGCGACATTGTGTAAATGCGGCTAAATCCATGATACCTAATTCTTGTTCTAAGGCTTTTTCATAGCTAACCTGGGAATATAACACGGCTTTCGGATCTTTTTTTGGATCGGCACTGTAGACCCCATCAACATGTGTTGCCTTGAGCAATAATTCGGCACCGATCTCAATCCCACGTAAACTTGCAGCCGAATCGGTGCTAACCAAAGGGTTTCCAGTACCACCTGCAAAGATAACAATATATCCTTTTTCCAAATAACGTATGGCTTTATAGCGATCAAAAAGCGACGCAAAACCTCCGATTGGGATTGCTGACATGATTTTAGCAACCTTTTTACGCTTCTCAAATGCATCACGTAACGCCAATGCATTGATCACCGTACCTAACATGCCCATTTGATCGCCGGTAATTCTATCAATACCTGCGCGTGCTAATACTTCACCACGAAAAATATTACCGCCGCCTACGACGATACCGATTTGCACACCTAAATCCGCTGCAGCCGAGATATCGGATACTATCCGGTTAAGTTCTATCGGATCCAGCATTTGCGAAGCTTCTCCATGGAGTGCTTCCCCACTGAGCTTAAGCAAAATACGTCGATGCTTTAATGGATGTGCCATCATAAAATAACAGGTTTAAAGATTGGGATAATAACCTATGCGGCGCACTGTTTCTAGCCTGAATAGCAATCTATTTAACTAATAACACCGAATCAACTTAATTTTTAATAAGCATGCTAATAAATACGACGACACTTATCTTAATTTTAACGTATTCAACATTTGAATAGACTCAGCGTGCCTTAACGCGTCGCTACGCTGCGTAAGCCTAGTGATAGTATCTTCGCGTAGGATTAACTTATCTCTCAACGCTTCATGCTTTTCTATCTTTGTGTCTAGCGATCGCTCAAGTAAATCAACCCATGCTTTCACTGTTTTCTCTTCTATAGGTAGTGTGGTTAAAGCATGTTCTTGTTTTATACTTAAACATATATCACTCCAAGTACGATCCCACTTAGCTTTAAAACTAATCTGAAGTTCATTTTTTATTTTTTTTAAATGATCAATTAAGGTAGCATGATGCTTAGCTTTCAGCGGAAGAGTAAGCCCTATCGCAGGTTGTAACTTAATTTTTGCTACGTCAACTTGTGAAATTATCCTTGTTAAATGCGCCATCAATTTAGTACTTGTTTCTGCAAGATTTTCTACTCTATCATCCATAGGATCGATAAGTAATCCCTGCTTCCAAGTGTGAGGCTTGGTAATAGCATTGTCTATGTTTCTATTTAAAACAATAAAGTTTTGTCCGCCTACTCCATCTAAATTCACTGCCCGTATCCATTCTAAGATTCCTTTTTTTTCAGTTAATAAAAATTGACTAAAGGCAACCGCTACTTGTTCATCACATCGACCTACTTTGATACTTTCGGCCAAGGCACTGTGAAAAATACTCAAAACAATGAACAAAGCATTGGGATCATTTCTTAAAATCACTTGCATTTTTCCTTTTACAAGTAAAAAAATTTCTTGTAAAACATCAACACGATAATAATCTGGATTATCTTTTTCCCATGTCGACGATACTGTTGGACTTTGATGAGGAAATTGTTCTTGTACCCAATTAGGTGCACCAAAACAGACGGTTTGCTTAACGTAATTATTAATCGTTAATAAATCATCTTTCGTTATTTCCTGACTTTCATTCAGCTTTTTTTTAAATAATTCGGCTATCGATAAATCCTTGATCAGATCAACTGCTTTTTTGCCTGCCAAATTGACTTGATGACAATTGATTTGTGGCTGTTGTAAAAGAAGTTCTACGATTTCAACATGGTCGTGCTCACACGCTAAATGCAAAGGAGAATTACCTTTTGCATCTGGATCGTTTAACGTATAGGGATCACAACATTTTTTGACTTCTTCTAAGTTTCCTTGTGCTACAGCCACTCGGAAATAGACAGCTTTTTTTCTCTGTTCTAGAGAAATAATAGTATTGTTAGGCATAAATTAATTTCTTTATTTTTACTTTTATTAAAACCGATACTTAAAAATTAAACCATTTTTAAGATACAATCAAGTTATTCAGCGTATTTAGGAAAATAATTTTTAAAAGTTAAAGTTTTTAACTTAAATCAAAATCAATAGATATATATATTTCGAATGATAATTCGATTTCAGGATTTGTGTATAATTACATTAAGCTAATAGAATTTATACAGACTCTTTCTGTTTTATAAAATTTTTCTTAGTAAAATAGATAAATTTGGATACTTCAGTATGTTCTAAAAAAGACCCTAAATTAGACATCAGTAACTCATCATTGAGTTGATTCATCGCAAGCATTATTTCACCTATGGAGTGATATACATGAGTATCTAATGTACCGGAATATTCCAACTCCAATTGTCTTAGTGTATTTTTTTTATCAACACATTCGTCAATGCTAAAAGTAAAAATCATGGTTTCATGATATACAAAGGAAATTTTGTATTGATATTTAACAAAGGAGTTAAGTATTTTAAGATTACCTTTACAGAGAAAATGTTGTAAAGCATTCTTTCCATCTAAATCAGTCGTATAAGAAGCTTGGGTATCACGTATTAAACTCCCATCAAGTAATCGACTATTATCCTTTATTTTAATGGAATATTTTCCGGACAGTGTTTCTACAATCGTATATTGTGTATCAGAATTACTATTTGGATCACAGCAAAGATGATACTTTCTTATTCTAGAAAATAAATAAGGATGTGGAAAGAAAGGTTTTAAATAGTTTTTATTTTTAATAAATTCGACAATTCTATCAGCAACTTCATTAATATCGATATTTTTTAATGAAAATTTTTTCTCTATTTCTGGAATACCTAGGCTACTTTTGTAAATTAAATGGGCTCGCAATATATCCTGAAATAAAAATTCAAACGAACGATACTTAAGAGATTTCAACACATGACTAGAATCTAAATGCGATTTAAATTCTTTTAATTGTAAATTTGTTTTATATTTAAACTCAATACGCCTTCCTAGATTTCCAACAAATGACAATGACCCATCTTTACCCATAATAAAATAAAGCTTATTTTTATCGATAGTCACGCGAGGTAGAATCTGTTTTGTTACTTCATTTTGGTCTTGCTCAAGATCGGTTAGGGTAAAGTGCTCTCTTTCAGCAATTTTTATCGAATGGAAATAATAAGATTTATCTTCATAAAATATTTGCCAAGGCGTGGGCCCAGCATGGGCTTTAATAACAGAAACATCACATAATTCATATTTCGTACCGTCAGGTTTTTTGATTTCTAATATACCAAATAAACTCCCACTTTCAATAAAGCGCTGTAACTCATCTTTATCCAGCTTTGCAAGAGAAACATAACTTCGTAGTCTAATAGAGGGTAATGTTAAAAGCTCACCTTGTTGATTTTGAAAATAAACAGTACTTGTATATTGCTTATCAAAATTCAATTTTTTTAGTTTTAAGTTCCTTAGAAAATCTAGAGTACTCGTTGAAAATAATCCAGTACGCCATTCGCCTCGCCTAGTTTTTATACCAGGCTCTTTTGAAAAAAAAGTATGTATAAATACCATAAACGCAATAATAGTTATTGAAATAAATATCAACAATAACGTGGCAATATTTTTATGAACGAATAAAAGACTTAGTTGAATACTGGCGCCAGAGAATATATATAAGCTATATGACAATATCTGTAATAACTCTAGACTATACTTTCTAAAAATATTGGATATTTTTGCCGTCAAGTTAGTGGAAATCAAGGAAACTGCGATAAATACTGGAATAATACTAAGGAATTCTAGTGCTCTATTTAGATGACCAAAGGATAATAAAATAAAAGAAAGACATGAAAAAAATAATATGCTAGTAATACTAATTATAATTATTTTATTTATTTGTAAGTATTTCGTGGCTAAAATATTCAATGGGCGGCCCATAGCCAGTCCGATAGCTGGAACAAGCATTAATGTATACCGTTCTATGGGGCTAGCTATTGAAGTCAAAAACCAATGTTGATTTAACGTATAATAATAGGCTGGAATTAATGAGGCAATCAATCCAAAGCAGATAGCATAATTTCTAATAGCATTGTGTTTCAATAAGTTAAAATTGTTTCGAATGTGATATTCAAAGTTATGTTCTTTTGCTTCTTGTGCTAATTTAATATCTTTAGAAGGTAAAAGTGACAAAATAGCTATGCTGGATAAAAGGATAATCAAGATAGCCACCATATCAAAGCTAATTGCATTCATAACCAATGATCCAACGAAAAATACAATGACTGGAAATAATGGATAAAATATATTGGTTTTTGCTAAAGTATTTGATATTTTCAGTGTTTTATATTGGTATTTTTTCTGAGTTGTTTGAATTACAATTAACTTAACAAAAATAGGTAATAATCCTAGCCCAAGGCCTTGCAAAAACCGTGCTAAAATAATAAAATAAATTGAGCTTGGGTATAGTAAGAAACAGATTCCACCCGCAAGTGTTAGTGTTAGTAGTATGTTTAAAAAGAATTTGTAGGAAACACGATAAAGGATATACGGAAAAAAAAGAACAGCAAACAATGCGCCCACATAAAATACTTGTACTGAATAATTAAGAAGCGAAGCTGTCAGCCCCACGTAGGTTAATAAAAAAGGAAGTAGCATTGCATAAATATCTGTGGAAAAACGGTTAATAAATCCAAGAAGTGTTGAAAACGTCAGCAAGCTAAGATCAGTAAATTTTGGCATTAGTTTCATAATTATTATTTTATGTAGTAGAGCTTATATCCCACAGATACTGAATTTATTCGTAATGAGAAAAATACCTTAAGCGATAATAATTAGTAGGTATTTTTTTTGTAGCCTTTTTGCATGCCCCATAAAAAAACCCTTACTAGCGGTTTTAATTAACAACCAAACTCTAAACCTTTTAGCAAAATCTATCATTTGGGCATATTTTAATCAATAATTTTCTATGGACAAGATCTTGGTTTTGGCTTGTAAGCTTTTCGGCAATGAAAGATGGGTAGCCTGATAGGATGGCCTAAAGAGAAAAGGCGATAACTCGGCAAGCTACCGCCTTTAATATGCACTTATTTCAAATTACGAGGAACTTTTAACTTGTGCCATCACCGCTTCAGCGAAATCTTCAGTGGGTTTCTCTATCCCTTCACCGACAGCAAATCGTACAAAGCTGATAACCTTTGCTTTAGCACTTTCTAAGCGTTGTCCTACGCGAATATTCGAATCCTTTACAAAAGCTTGACCTAATAAACTCATTTCATCACGAAATTTATTCAGCCGTCCTTCTACCATCTTATCGATAACCGCTTGTGGTTTACCGCTACCTTGAGATTGCGCCATAATAATCTCTCGCTCTTTCGCCAGCATTTGTTCAGCAATCTCATCCGCCGAGATGACCAGTGGATTATTAGCAATAATATGTAAGGCTAAGTCTTTAGCCAATTGTTCATCACCACCTTTTAATTGCACAATGGCGCCGATACGTCCCATATGCACATAGAATCCCAAAATAGTATCGGTCTGCGCAGCAACTACCTGTAGGCGTCTTAACTGAATATTTTCGCCCAATTTAGCCACTAAGGCTTCGCGCGTTTTTTCTACACTCTCAGCGTTATCAGCACATGGGTAGTCTAACAATAAGGCTACGCTGGTAATCTGATGATCCAGTGCACATTGGGCTGTTTTCTCAACAAATTGTTTAAAATTTTCATCGCGCGCAACAAAATCCGTCTCGCAATTAACCTCTAAGATAACCGCAGGGCCTAGCGCTGATTTTGATTTAATCACAATTAAACCTTCCGCTGCGACGCGTCCGGATTTTTTCTCCGCTTGAATTTGACCGGATTTGCGCATCGCCTCAGCCGCTGCATCCAGATTACCCCCTACAGATTCTAAAGCCTTTTTGCAATCCATCATGCCCGCGCCGGTTCGCGCACGTAATGCTTGAACCATGGAGGCCGTTATTATTGTTGGCGTCATGTGCTTATTCCTCTTTTCCTTCTGTCGATTTAGTCGATTCCACCACCGCTTCCTCTTGAATCTCGGCTTTTTCTACTTCATTCAGTGTGATATCAGTTGGTTTTTTTGCAGCCGCGCGCGCGTCTAAAATAGTATCCGCGACCATTTGCGTATAAAGTGTAATCGCACGGGCGGCATCGTCATTACCTGGAATGATATAATCAATGCCTTCAGGTGAATGGTTGGTATCGACAATGCTAATCACTGGTATTTTTAATTTTTGCGCTTCGCAGATAGCAATATGCTCATAGCCTCTATCAATCACAAATAAGGCATCCGGCAAACCACTCATATCTTTAATACCACCCAAACCGCGCTCCAATTTATCCATTTGCCGCTGTAAATTCAGCGCTTCCTTTTTAGTCAGTTGATTAAAGCTGCCATCTTGGCTTTGTGCTTCCAATTCTTTCAGTCGTTTAATGGACTGACGGATGGTCCGATAATTGGTTAGCAAACCGCCTAACCAACGATGGTTAACATAGGGCATACCACAACGTAATGCTTGTTCTTTGACTAAATCCTGCGCGGCACGTTTTGTTCCGACAAACAAGATCTTACTACCCGGCCGAGCCGCTATTTTAGCGATATAGTTAAGGGCTTCAGTAATGTATTCTCGAGTTGTCTCTAGGTCGATAATGCTAATTCCATTACGCACACCGTAAATATAAGGAGCCATTTTCGGCTCACGAAAACAAGTACGGTGGCCAAAATGGACACCTGCTTCAAATAATTGTCTTAATGTTGCTGTTGCTGACACTGTATATACTCTCCAATTGGGTTAAACCTCCACCTCGTATCGCCTCAAAGCAAGCAAGCTTTTTTCAAGGTCTACTATTTGAAGACTATGTTTGACAAGGGTGTGTCGCCATTTAACGAGGATGAGTCAGAAAGCGTGGTTTTTCGAGTATCGTAACGGAGCATACTTCAAGGTATGATCGTCCCGAAATGCAGAAAATACCGCGGTTTATGAACAGCATCGTGTCAAATGACACACACCCTAATAGCCACCCTCAAATAATGTAGATACTAGGTGTGTGAAATAATCGCTTTTCAGCGCGATGTTTTATACCATAGAATGACTTGTTGCATCAACATCAAGCCAACCATCAAAACCTACCAAGGAGTGTCAATCCATGCCCTATCTATTAGTACTTTATTACAGTCGCTATGGTGCGGTTGCAAAAATGGCCCAACAAGTCGCGAGAGGGATAGAATCTATTGAAGGTGTAGAAGTAAGAATTCGCACGGTCCCCAATATTTCTACGGTGTGTGAAGCGACAGAAGAGAAAATCCCACCCGTTGGCCCTCCCTATGCCACACTAGAAGATGTTCGAGGCGCGATCGGCATCGCCTTAGGCAGCCCGACGCGTTTTGGTAATATGGCTGCTCCTTTAAAATATTTTATCGATAGCTTAAGTGGTCTATGGTTTTCAGGCGAATTAGTCAATAAACCCGCTGGTTTTTTTTCTTCGACGTCTAGTTTACACGGCGGACAAGAAACCACACTGCTGAGTATGATGCTGCCATTAATCCATCTCGGCATGATTATCGTCGGTGGTCCATATACGGAATCCGATTTAAGTACTCCGCAAACCGGTGGAACACCTTACGGACCGACGCATATGGCCGGTAAGGATAGTAAAAACCCGATTAGCGACGAAGAAAAACGACTCTGTCTAGCCTTAGGTAAACGCTTAGCGCATATCGCCTTGAAACTAGCCGTTTAACTATTATTGTTCATTTATGCTTGTTTTGCTGGTTTGCATGCCGATGTAATGTGAGGCTCATTTTCATGCGTCAGCCTAAAAAGTGAGAAATAACTGCTAGGATATGTAAACTCATGATGTCCCTCCAACGATTTTACAGTATCTTGCTGGGCTTTAATAAGCGGTAGATTAATGTCATGTAATGCAGTCAAAGTTTTTTTAGTATAATGCGTGATGGTCTCGTTAAGAATTTTTCTTTTCTCACTATTACAAAACTGGCTGGTATGTTTACTCCAAACGACTATAGAAAAATGATTTAATGGCTCAAATAACTGGATACGTTCAGTGAGATGTTTGATAGTTTCTTCAGATAAAAATATATCAAAAGCATTCTTATAAGCATTAATAAAAATTTCTTTTTGCTCGGCATTAAAATTATCAACACTGAAAAGCCTGGCTATATCATAGGCTGGATCCGCGATACTGGAGAGCTCCCAATCTATTAATTGCATAGTACCCGCTACTTCAATGAGATTAAAATGATGTAAATCACCGTGTGAAGCACGTTTGAAAATCTTAAGTTTTTCAAGCACCTTTCTAAGCACATTTAATCGTTCCAATATAAAGTAATCCTCTTTGCTTAATGTAGCTTTTATGTTTTGAAAACTTGGAGATAATTTATCAACAAAAGAGATTGCTGATTCTGAATTTTCGTTAAAATAGGATTGAGAATAATGAAGGTTTTTAACTAAATTAGCTAAAGCAATTAATTTTGATGGACGCTGAAAAATCTCTAAGGGATAAAGTTGACAATGTGGAATAAAATGGGTCACTAAGACATGATGTTTAGCGTAATTTGCAGCTACAATTAAGGGGGTTAGATCAAATAAATTAGCTTGGAGTATATTTCGAACTTCAGCAGATTGATTGCAATGGTACGGATTACCCAGTCTTGAAAAACGTAAAACCAGTTTATCAGGGAAATAATGATAAGTTTCATTAGAATACCCACCAGTTATCTCTGAAAAATTGGCGGCTTGAGTTATTTTCAGTTTTAATAACTTTATTAATATTTTTTTATTATATAAAACGGTGACTATTGCTGGGGTTTCTTCTTTTTCATTTTCCAAGTAAATTAAAATTTCATGTAATTGTTGATCTTTTTCTAGAATAGATTTTGTTAATGTTTTTAACATAAAGCCTTTTTTTGAAAGTCGTGTTTATTTATTGACATCCGTGATTTTTAACACCTTATTATTTAAATTCATTTAAATTTTTTTAATAATTAGATACTTTATTTAAAAATAAATTACAACACTATTTAAATTGAAATTTATTTAAATAAATGCTATAAATCATACTTTTTTTAAAAGCACAGATCAATCCCTGCTCATCGGCACCTAGTTGTATGGTGTAAGTTATATTATTTACGATATAAAGTTGAAAATATTTAATTTTAAAAAGAATGAACCAAGGGATGTTGTTTATGCCAAGAGATAAATTACTATCAGAAAAATTCTTCTCAACGTTAGATGTTGATTCGGAATTAAGCGCCTCATTTAAAAAAGAAAAAGATGAGATAGCGCGACTTATAAAAAGCAAATTATATCCCGCAGTGCAGGAAGGGGCGGTTTACTATTTAGAAAAACATAACAATAGACCCGCGTTAAACGATTTTATTCAGTCCGAAAATTATTCGATATTGCAATCTCAACTTCAACTTATTATTAAAAGGCTTAAAACCTGGGGAGAGCAATATCAGCTTGAAGCAAATAATAGCTTAGATGATTTTCTCATTAAATTAAAAAACCCGAATGAAAAAATAACTTTATTATATGCTGACGGCAAGCGTTCACTCGAAACGCTAACTATTTTGTTAGAAGATCCGCAAATTGATTTAGAACTGCGTAAAACTGTCTACATTGAATTATTGGCCGATAATGAGTTATCGAAATGTATTGATGGTTGTTATACGCGCATTGTAAGCAGCGCTCAACAATTGCAAACTTATCGAAGCAGCCCCAATCAAGTAAATCGCTGGATTCGTGCCTACACCACTGATATTGCCAAAAAAGTAGCGGGTCAGCGTCCCTTCGCTATGCCTGAATCATTCCAAATATTAGTTTGTCGCACGTTGGATATCCAAGTAGAAGCGAATGAACTCCATGCGAGTAATTATTTATTATCTCAAGCCAAAGAAGAAGGCTATCCTGTTGCTGTGGTAAATGATATCGGTGCATTGGAGATCGCTCATAAAATAAAAACAGCCCGTAAAAATAAAATTGCCGAGCTCTACATAGATGATTTAGCCGCTACAGTAACCGCTACTGGTTTGGTACATGCTATTGCGATGCGCTTACATGCAGAGTTTAGTCAAATTCTCGTGGATCCCAGCAAAGAGTATTTTGAAAAAATAACCGCTATTGAAACTAAACTTGGATTAATAGGCTCTGATCCCGGTTTTTTACTCGAAGAAATTCTAGATGCAGAGTTATTCACACTAAAAACAGTCGATAGTCTAAAAATCACTACAGAAAGACGATTGAGTGAACGGAATTGGTTCAAATCTATTCAGCCAGGCAAGTTAAACATCTCGTTTAAACTTTATTCTTATTATAATTTTCCAGATAACATTGAATTAAACTGGTTTATAAAAGAAGGTGAAAGTACGCGCTATCGATTCTTTGATTTAATTAACGATATTGATCTCGAATTAAGCACTGACCTTAAATTTCAACTGCTAATGTCTTTACTGCGAACTCCCCACTATATTAATAGTGCTAATAATTTACAGATCTTATTAGAAAAAAACTCATTTACAGGCTTGTTAGCGAACATCATTCCCACGCAACGAATTGTAGAAATTTTAAAGTCCAATGGTGATGCTTTACTATTTGTTAATATTTTAAAAAAGCTCGATCAGGATAAAGGCAGCGAAGTAATAGCAAAACTTGGTAGACCATTTATTTCTAACATAATTTTCGAAGGTAATTTTAAAGCTAATATCGATCGTCATTTTTTTTGGCTAGAAGAAAATTACTTTCAGGATCGCTATAATTCACTTGCTCTTACAGAAGGCTTACTGGTTACTCAACATTTGTTCCAGCAAATCATAAAAAAAGGCTATCGAGATTTTGAGCGCTTTCGGTTTTATAGATTAAAGTATATAAACTATCTTGATCATATTGATTTTTCTTACTGCCAGCTAGGCCAAGCCTTTTTCTTTCAAAAAGTCAGTGATTGTACGTTTGATCATGCATCTTTAAAAGGTGCGCTTTTTGATGCAAGACTCGCTTTTAGTTCCTTTAGAGGCGTTGATTTACGCAAAACTAGATTTATGCCTCCGATCTATTATCCTTATTATAAATTAAATTTGAACGCAGCACTTCTTTCTACCGAATCATTTCGGCAATTACTCTCTGCAGGGATAGATATTTTTTCAGGATCCGATTTAACTGAGGTTGATTTTCAAGTTATCTTACACAGAAAAAGCTTAAAGTTAGATTTTTCTGGTGTGAATTTAGAAAATAACAATTTAAAAGAACTGGATTTTAGTCAAATAAAATTATATGGCAGTAATCTAAGAAATACCAATTTAGTCTATAGTCTATTTAGCCATACGCATTTAGATGAAAATGTCATCATAGAAGGTGCGGAATTAACCCGATTCGCTGCGTTCACGGATTTTCTTAAGGCAGGCATTAGTAACTTCGATCACTGTAAAATTATAGAATTTGATACGTCTTCACCAATAAATATCAATCCTAGCTTACAGCTTAAAAGAATAAGTTTTAAAGAAGCGGAATTTTTAGGTAAGTTCCATGATATTGACTTTAGAAGCTGCGATTTGCGGCATGCTAAATTTACTCATTTACCTTATACAACGCAACCGGGCTTGCTATATAATATAATATTTCATGATTGTCGCTTAGAAAATAGCGAATTTCATCATATCAAATTTGTGGAGCCTTTTAAACTGCAGATTTGTACGTTAAGAAACGTGAAATTAGAAAATATTGAAATGTCTGCTTCAGTTTTATTTAAGTTTTACGCGAGTGGACAACGCAATTTTAATGGCGTAAGCGCATTAAAGGGAAAAATCCCTGATAAATTACCCCCTATGCCTTTATTGGAAGCCCGTTTATCTAAAGAGGTTTTTATTCGTTTATACAGGCTAGGTTTACGCGATTTTAGATCCAGCAATCTCTATGGTTTTATACTGAGCGAAATTTTGGAAAAAGAAGCCATTCAAGTGATAGATCTAAAATTGGAAGGTGCCGACTACCAACAATCAACGCTGAGTTGTGCAAGCACTAGCCATAGCTCAAAGCACGCAAAGAGGAGTTTATCGCTACTGCCTATGCCCTCAAGCTGTAAATTTTATGTCATTATACAAAAAGCCATGTTAAAAAAAACAGTTTCCTGGCAAGATTTATTAGAGGAGCCTGTAGATGATAATAAAAATGAATTCTTCAAAGAAGTTGCGTTAGGACCCAAGCCGCTTTATTTTTTAGAAAATCCAGATATTCTTAATTTCTATTGGGGTTATAATCCCAATAATGAAGCGCTGATTAAAGCAGTGGTTTTTTTAAGCCAAAGTACACAGCTGATGCAAAGAGAAACTATACAACTTAATTTTTATTTCACAACGACACAAACAGAAGACACAGTAAAGAATTTTGCTCAAATTTTATATCAGCTCGGCTTTCGAAAAGGTCAACTCATTTATCCTACTAAAAAAAATCAATTGACTGCGTTAGATTTAACTACCCATACTGTTTCGCTAAGCTATCCTAAAAAACTTCAGGATAGGTTACTGTCTATAAATAAAAAATTAGCTATAGCACCCACGCTAGCAAAAAACACACAACCCAATATACAACATACCATTGCTACTATAAAAACCCGCTTACAGGGAAGTGTCCGTTATAGTTTGAAACAAGGCATGCAGTATGATCTCGCACTAGTGTTGATGGATCTTATTTCGGTTTGGTTATACCAAGCGAATACACCCGAAGCTAAGCAGTTAGATGTAACGACCAAGTTAGCTTTGCAAGAATTTGCCAGCCAAACCGTTGACCGAGAAGCAGTTAATCACCGCGCCAATGATCACCAACAAAGTTTGACGTTCAGGATCGCTCTGCAATGCATCGAGCGTGGTGAATGCTCGACTCCTGAATTGGTGGAAGCCAATATTATGGACACACTACAAACCTTGAAACCGGATGTTCAAATTGGTTTCGAAGTGATGTGGGAAAAAATCAAATATGCTTTTGATAATTTAGGTAGATATATTTCTGATAAATTTAATGAGATTGAAAAAAGTTTTAAACTAATCGTTTTAGTGTACGAAATGTCTGAACGAGCAAACAAAGCCAACACGCATAAAGTTAAAAGAAAGATATACGATTGGTATAATCGACCTCAATTGATTCATTTTATTAAACACATTGAAATAGCTTTTATTGAATTAGGTTATGATCTCAACCTGGATCCTAATTTTTCAGAATCTTTATTAGCCGGATATTTATACGATCTTTGGTCTGCTTTAGCTAAACAAGGTGTATCCAGTCAAACATCACCACAGAATATCTTACAATTGTTGGAGAATGAACCATTCAGACAAAGTACTTTTGATGGCACTTATTTAAACAATACTAAAACTTTTTATCCCCTAGGTGAATGGAGTAAAACTGAATTAAACTCGACTACTCAAGATTTAATGAACAAAACTATAATAAATAGTACTAGCCTACCGATAAATAGTTCAACTAGTAACAATAAAACCAGAAAAAAAAGATCGATGCTCATACCAGCAAGCACATTTAGCTTAAAGAGTTCAGCAACACGATCCCTAGGCTTTATAAATACCATGGCACACTATGTTACAGATTCTTTTTATACATTAAAGGCAAGAATACCGATCAGCGACGCAATGCCGAATAGACAAAAAAATAAAACACACTCATTTTGCTGGCAACCACCTATCAAAGCAAATAACATTCAGTACCTGATCCCAGGCATTACATCGGAAGTTCCCTTGCCTAATACTCATGTTTTATCTCCTCTACCCTATACACTCGATACTTTTAATAACATACTTTTGCTAGTTAATTACGTATTAAAATTATTTTTTAAAGCAAAAAATTCTAAACAAGATGAAAAAAATAGTGTATCCGCTCAAAAAGCCAGAAAAAAAATGATTTTTAAGAAACAGCGCCGTTATTATCCAAGTCAGTTTATTTTATTTAAATCCATCCTGGATGAGCACGCTGACGATTTAATAGAAAAAAACCAATGTACTTTCAAAGTTTAGAGTAATTGATCACACTAGGATATCTAAACATTTTAAGTAGAATTGAAGCAAAAGTGTTTTTTTAGCTTAACAATTAAATTCAAAGTTTTAAAATCGTTTTCACTAGCGGAATAGTTAGTTTACGTTTTAAGCTTAAGCTTGCTTTATCAAGTTGCACTAAGGCAGCAAAAAGCGCTTGCGAATCTCGTGGAAGACGTAACAATAAAAATTGACTCACTTCCTCGGAAAGTTCTAAGCCTCTTAAGTAAGCGCGCTGTTGTAATGCAATGAGTCTTTCGGCGTCATTTAATTCGCGTACTTGAAATAAAACCCCGCTGGATAGACGTGAAATTAAATCGGGCAAGGAGAAATTTAATTGATGTGGACTATGCTTTGCCGCAATCAACAAAAAACGTGACTGTTCTTGTAAACGATTATAAAAATGAAATAATGACTCTTGCCAAATATTATCATTGGCAATACTTTCTAACTCGTCGATACAAACCATATCGACTAATTCTAAACCGCGCAATATCTCACTACACTTATTTTTTTTTAATGCGTTTAAAGGCAAATAAGCGACAGAAAATCCTTGCTGTTGCGCCGCATGACAGCACGCTTGTAGTAAATGCGTGCAACCTGCACCAGGGTTGCCCCAAATATAGATATAAGGCTCACCTATTTTTAGAGAAAAATGTCGTAAACAATTTAGTAGAATTGCATTCTGACCGATATAAAAATTTTCAAAACAACGCGCATCAGGCGGTTGAATGGGCAAAATGAGTTGTGTCATTTAAGACCATCCTTGTTTTTGATTTTTAGCACTTAGCTTTTTATTGGCTAACTTTAAATAGTACGCCGCTTGCCAAAACCACATCCATGTATATTGAATAAAACTTAGTAAGGTCGTAACAAAAACCGCTTCGATAATACGTGGAATTAATTCGGCAGGAATATCAAAAAAAGCTAATTTAATAATGAGCAAGCTCACTAGTACCAATTGCAAAAAAGTATTTAACTTACTAATCCAAACGGGTTTGTAATCTAAGGGTCCGACCCAATAGCGATACAGTAAAGCACCTCCCATAATCCAAATATCGCGCCCTATTACCATAATTGTCAACCACACAGGAATTTGTTGTAGATAAGCCAGTACAACAAAACTGCCCATCAGTAAAAGTTTATCCGCTAAAGGATCCAATAAAGCACCTAATGGTGTCGTCCAATCAAAAAAACGCGCTAACAAACCATCTAAGCCATCACTCAAACCCGCTACCACAAACAAATAAAAAGCTAAGGGATAGCACTTTGTCAACAAGGCCCATAAAATGGGGCCTATTAGGATAAAGCGCATACAAGTAATCAAATTAGGTATATGACGTAGTTGTATTTGCATCATTTTTTTGGCTTAATCAAACTAATCATAGGTGATCCATGCTGAAACCAGAACTCATTAATCAACTTATACTAAAGTTTCCTCAACTTCAGGCTGCCACTGTTAAGAAAAGTGTTGAGCATTTAATCCAACTGCTGGAACAAACATTATACCAGGGTCATCGCATAGAAATACGCGGCTTTGGTAGCTTTTCACCTCATTATAATGCAGCCCGCTCTGCTTTTAACCCAAAAACAGGAGAACATTTTTTAGCGCCTGAAAAATATCGCATCCATTTTAAAATGGGTAAAACGCTCAAATATTGTGTTAACAAACCTATTCATCAGACTGAAATAAATTCAGTTGAATAAATTAACTTCATCATTGCGATCACATAGCAACTCGTCATTGCGAGCACCGTTAGGTGCGTGGCAATCCCCATAGAGCTAGCCACAGCCTCATTAACTTTTCAGCCTCGCCATGACAATATGACATTTGTCATTGCAGTGCATTTTGTCCTTCTAAAAAATCTCCCAAAGCATAACATAATGCTTGTGTCCCGACACGCTGTAAAGCCGAAATTTCAAATACCGGGACATGTGCAGGCAGTTGAGTTTTTATAAACTTCACATACTCTTGTAATGCATCAGCAGCTAGTAAATCAATTTTATTTAGCACTAGCCATCTGGGTTTGGCGGCTAATTCAGGACTGTATTTTATCAGCTCATTTTCAATCAAAGCCATATTTTTTAATGGATCACTTCCATCTAAAGGTTGGATATCCAATACATGGAGTAATAAACGGGTGCGATCGAGATGCTTAAGAAAATTGATACCTAAACCTAAACCTTCAGCAGCTCCGGTAATCAATCCCGGGACATCTGCCATCACAAAACTACGCCCTGCTTCTAAGCGCACCACACCTAAATGTGGCTGCAAGGTAGTAAATGGATAATCGGCTACTTTAGGTGTCGCGGCTGATACCGCTCGTATTAGACTGGATTTACCCGCATTAGGCAAACCGACTAATCCTACATCCGCCAATAATTTTAAAGAAAGTTTTAAGCGACGAGTTTCACCAGGATGACCTGGCGTAAATTGACGTGGGCTACGATTGGTGCTGCTTTTAAATCGCGCATTACCTAAACCATGCCAACCTCCTTTTGCAACACATTGTGTTTGATCCTTGAGCGTTAGGTCACCAATCAATTCTTGTGTATCTGCATCAAAGATTTCAGTACCGATAGGCACTGCTAAAAAGAGATCAACACCCTTTTTTCCCGCGCAATCACTACCTTTACCATTTTCACCACGTGCGGCTTTATAGAGGCGATTATAATGAAAATCAATCAGTGTATTCAGATTAGCCGTAGCTTTTAAATAAACACTGCCGCCATCACCCCCATCGCCACCGTCTGGGCCACCTAAGGGGATAAATTTTTCGCGACGAAAGCTAACGCAGCCTGCTCCGCCCTTTCCTGCTTCTACCAGTATCTCAACTTCATCAAGAAATTTCATAAAAAACCCCGCTGAGCGGGGTAACCATTAAAAACAATTATTATTTACGCTTACAGCAATCTAGAAATACTGCATTAAATGGCCACGCTCATTACATTCGCTCGCCATGACGTGTATTGTATTCTCAATCTGAGATCCTAAAATATTAACCGTCATTGTGAGCGCCGCAGGCGCGTGGCAATCTAACTACGCGTGTTTAGCCGATTCTGCTAGCACAGGAACCACATTCACATAACATCTTAGTTTAGCTCCTTTGCGAGCAAATTTAACCACACCTTGCACTAAGGCAAATAAGGTATGATCCTTGCCGATACCCACATTATTACCTGGATGGTAATGTGTTCCTCGTTGACGGATGATAATATTTCCTGCTTTAACTGATTCACCACCGAAGTGCTTTACACCTAAGCGTTTTGAATGTGAATCGCGACCATTGCGGGTACTACCGCCTGCTTTCTTGTGTGCCATGGTGTGTAACCCCTATAAAATCTCGGTAATTTTAACCGCTGTATAATGCTGCCGGTGACCCATCTGCTTTCTATGGTGCTTACGACGTCGAAACTTAATAATAGTGATTTTATCACCACGGCCGTGTTCTACGATAGATGCCTTAACCTTAGCCTCAGCTAAAAAGGGTGCTCCCACTTTAACGTCGGTCTTATTAGCCAGCAATAACACCGGAAACTCAATGATCTCGCCGACCTCTGCCGATAGCTTTTCTAGCTTAATAATTTCGCCTTCGGCGACCTTATATTGTTTTCCACCAGTGGAAATAACTGCGTACATTTATACTCTCCAAATGAGGGTCTGTTACAAAATCGTTGATGATGATACTGGCTCCCCGAACAGGACTCGAACCTGTGACCCAATGATTAACAGTCATTTGCTCTACCAGCTGAGCTATCGGGGAATTTATAGCCGTTAAGGCCGCTTATAGTAATAGTAGAGGTAGCATGGGTCAAGAGCTGAAATAAATTTATTTACTCAATTTCATCTAGGAGGAGGGTTGTCATTTTAACCATGACGATCGAGTTAAACGGTAGGTTAAAAGACCACTAAACGCCTTCTGGTAAGCAAAAATTTGAAAGGAAATCATACGCCTAAGGGTTGTTTCACTCATCTCTCAAGTAGGTGACTGTTAATCATCCACTCACTCCTGTTAGCTATCATTAAAGTTCTATTTAAACAATCAGTTAGCCGACTAAACCCACTATGCAAAAAAGTCTTGACGCGAATTTTGTGCGTCAAGCGTTTTTCAGAGGTAGCCAAATAATTTTTTGGAAAGGCTTCACCTCCATTTAATCATCTCATCGATAGTATCGATTGGATTAATTTTTTCATATTCATCGAACTTGTCTTGGTAATCATTTTTTTTGTTCAGACTTATCTAATTTTTCTTGTAAATCTCTACTTTTCCTTTTGCAGTCATCAGTGGTATTACTAAAGATAAAAAAAGATTATCTATCAAAAATGGGTAATATAATTTACAAGATAAAAGTCTCCACAACGATGATCCATTCCTGTGAGATTTTTTACGTCGTTGCGAGCTTCTCTGATAGGCGGCAATTAAGAAATACGATAGAATTCGAACGACGTTTTGGTAAAACATCTCATAGCAAATTGTAAGAACGTCAACATCTCAATTAGTAGGTCATCAATAAAAGATTTAATGACGCCCTTTTTTGTGCATTCGGATAGCCAAAGTAAGCCAGTACTTCAATCGAGGTATAGCGTTTATTGCACTTTGGACAATGTCTTCTGCGTAAGATTTTTTTTCCTTCTTCTGTTTTACGCGAATTAATGACGCGTGTTTTAGCATATTCACAAAACGGATTTAAACACTTCATTGGCTTTATTTCCTTGTATATAACTTCAATAAAAAACCTATTACAGACGACGTATTTTTCCTGACATCAGGATATATCTCCTTAAATGCTCTGGCTCAACTTTTGCTAGTTTATTACGTTGCACTTTTATTTTTTTATGTCGCAGTTTTCTATGCAATCGGTACTCTCTTACAAATGGAAAACCATTAATTAATAATGATAAAAATCTACGAAATTTAGAACATTTAGAACATTGACGCATAATTTCTCCTATAAAATAAAAATAATGGTATTAAAAATGAGAGCAGCAATCATCGCTGCTTTTATTTTTCCTCCTTATCCATAACTAAATAATTTTTAAGATTTTTCAAATGCTTTGCATTCCTAGGTCTAGGAATATATTGCGTAAAACCATGTATAGTATTTTGATGCTCTATTTGACCGGTTAAATAACTCGATTCAATATTTAATTGATTAGTTGAATAATAATTTTTATAACGACGCTCAAATTCTTTTTGTAAAAAAATTAATTCTCGTTCGAATTGTTGGCATAAAAAAATCCAACCGCCCATATCTTCAATAATTAAATGGATCAATGGGTCATTAAACATAACGCTATCGTAATGACCAATATGACGAATGGCTTTAATGATAACGGTCCATGCCATTAAACTTTTACTTTCAGCATCTCCATCTATCGCTTTAATCCACTCCGCAGGACTAGGAAAACCTTTTTTAGAAACGTCTGGATTTTTTACAAAATTCCATAATGTGGTTTCAAACACGGCTAAAGAATATTTTTTTAAACACTTCCAATAGGTGTGTAATAGCAATGAAGAAAGTTTACGGTTGTAAACCTCTGCTAAAATCATCAACCCTTGGGTAAATTTTTCTTGGTCCACTGAAATCATCGTATTTTTTTTCCTGTCAATAATTGCAGCACACCGCGATTATCAGGTTCTATAGGCGAAGTTAGCCATTTTTTAGCGATGTGTAAATTATGTTCAAACGTCATGGAATATGCTGGATGTGAAGATGAGCGATGTATTTTCTGACGTTGTTCTTGAGACAGCCAGGTATGAATATGCCGTAAAATACTTGCGCGCGATTTACGTTTATCAGGATTAGCCACATTCCAAACGATTAGTTTGCGTAATTCTTGTAACACATCAACATGCGTGTAACTACGCTGCCATTCTTCATATTCTTGCTGCGTCACCTGATAAACGGCATGATCAATCAGCGGTATAATTAACAAAAGTGCTGTGTTTAAAGCTCCCGCATGATCATGTAAACTAACAGGATGTTCTTCGTGTTGTGGCTTAAGCTGAGATTCTGATTGATATGCGTACTGATACGAATTAGATTCATCAACCTGCTCCTGTTCCTGCTCCTGTTCTTGTTCTTGTTCTTGTTCTTGTTCCTGATTAAGGCAAGGCTTAATCAAAGCCTCTGCGGTTTTTTTAACGTGATGTTTAGTTAAGGCCTCATCAAAGGCTTGCGCAAAGGCTTTCCCTAAACCTCTAACGAACGACTCTAATTTATAATAAGCTTCATTTTTCAGTGTGCATTCTGGAATTTCATCCCAATGCACCGCCCAACTTCTCACTACATTCGGTGACTGTGGTTTATTATATTTAATTGCATTCGGTATAAAAATAACCCGCGCCTTCAGATCCGCTTTCACCAAGCCTTGTGCCACCACTTCTTGCAATGCACGTTGGAATCCTATCAATGACCAAGCTAATTCTTCTGCCATAGCGCCTGCACCGGCACGATATAGACCAGGAATCGAGGTAGTATGCGGATTACTCAACAAATAAAGAAAAAGTGCTTGGCCACTCGGTTTAAGTGGTGTTAAAGAACGAAATTTTTCATCACACCAAATTCTGACATCTAACATTCGATAACGCATAATTTTCCTCAAATTAGACTGAGAACTTATTAACAATAATTAACTTACACTTAAGTTCAGATAATTTTTTCTCTTTTATCAGATAAAACTGAATATAATTTAACGGCTTTAGAAATACTTATTTTTCGTTGATCCACTTGCGCTATTAATTCAGTGCTTGCATTAAGTTTTATTTTTTTAGCGTTCTGATAAGTAAAATGACTACCGAAACCTAAGCGATTAGCGATCAATTGACGCAATGATATGCTTTTTTTCTGAGTCACTTGTGCAGCTTTATTCATAAGTGATGACTTTCTTGTTGTTTTCAGCATACTATCCATTTTTTTTCCTAAAGCTGTTCCTTCTTTTAATTTTTTTAGATCACTACGATAACCTTGTCGTTTTCCCAAAATTTTTTCTAATGCCATGCCTATAGCAACACGTTCACTAATAAGGAAATTTTTTACAAATAATTCACTGGAATAATGGCCATTGGCTAAATCAACTAAAGAAATACGCCAAGAAGGTATGGTTTTTTTTGCATGACATTGATATAAATAAAAAATTTTTTCGCCAAAGATCAACCTATTTTCTTGATCACAACAAATAGGCCGTTGTTTATACAGTGGAATCGATTCATCTTGTTCAGTAATAGGCAACGTATCGTTTTTACATTTAATGCGCTCTATGGAAATATAAACCAACTCACAAGGCGGTAAATCAAACTTAGGTAATTGTAAAGTTAAATGTTTTAAACGTTGTACCATATGAAAAGGCACTAAATCTTTCCAATTAATTTCACCACCGGTTAAGTATTCAATTTGTAAGGCATATTCTAAAGGTATCTTGCTGACACCTTTGATCCAAGCATAGATATGCTCACGATGAATACCTAATTTTCTTGCCATAAGCTTGACAGAACCTAAACTATAAATGGCTTTATCTAACATTGCTTCCTGCATGAACTCACATCCTTTATTTTCGTTCTACAAAAAGTCTATACAATAAAATTTAAATTTTTTTACTTCATAAATAGTTATTGTAAGACGCTGGAATGAATGTTAATGAGAATTTGGAAAAATGATGCAACCCCGTATAATTCGCTTGCGGGATGCCGCAAAATACTTAGGTATGGATAAGAATCGATTTAATAAAGAAGTAAGACCTTTCTTAATCACATTAAAAATTGGCCAACAAGGTATTGCCTTTGATCGATTTGATTTAGATGAATGGGCTGATGAGTTTAAAAAATATCAAGGCAAACCCGCGCAACAAACGCTGCGTGGGTCACAGCATGAAATTCAAACCTTATTAAAAGAAAAAAAAACTTCTAAAATAACCAAAAAAACCATCGATGAAGAATTTCAACAGCTTGTTGACCAACTTGTGACGAAGAAATCAAGTGTTACACCGACATAAGTTATGGCTAACGCAGACATTGCGAATGCTCAAGATTGTGAACCCAATAACCCATCCATGCTTAAAAATTCTAATTGACTCAGGCACTGGTTAGATATCCTAGCTCCCAAGATTAGCCGTATCTACACCGATGTGACCGGATTTTGTAGTCTATCCGATTCCTGTTGGATAGATTTAATGGATATTGCTGAACAGATAAAAAATAAAAATAATGAAAATCTAGAAACGTTCAAAGTTATTATTCAGGAGTTGACAGAGGATATTACTGAAAGAAAAACACAACTAGACAATACACAACAAGAAATACAGTCACTAACAACCGATAGAGACTATAACCAGCAAGTATTGGAAGAATCAATGACCGCATTGGATGCTAATCAACGTTTAACGAGTAGTTGCGATAACATACAAAATAATATTAGTAATATCCAAATTTCTTTAAAAAGATTGGATAAATTAAGCCTCTTAAAAAACAAATTAATCGCTTTAGAAACTGATTGGTCTGCGTTGATGAACATAGTCAATGAATTTATGAGTCTATAACTTATCAGACCCGCGATGCGAATTAAATTTTTAAGATAAAAACAAACCGGATAAATAAAATTAATTTTCAGCTATCCGGATGTCCAACAAGGAAGATGTAAAAGAATATGCATCCCATTGCTGATTCAATTTAAATTAAGCAAATAATAAATCTACTACCTGATAAAAGCCATTACCCGTGTCTGCCACTTCCCAAATTGCCAATAACACTTGATAGCCGCTTCTTATGGGTAATGTAAAAAGATGTTGGGTCGGATCGGTGGGTATGAGATCTTCACAATCCCAATAAGGTTGGCATTTCTCTTCAAAACTAACAAAAGGACTATTTTCAAATTGTGCACGACTTAATTTGGCAGTAGGATCCCAATTGGCACGCGTCATAAAATAATTATAACGGCGGGATTTATGTTTCGCGGCAAAATGCCAAGTAAACGTAATTTTTTGGCCCGATTGAACCTTGTGTTTATACCAATCCTCTTTGACTTCATCCAGAATAGTAGCAAAATCTTTTCCCGCACTCGCTATCTGACCATCCAGAGGGGGTAGATTATTCTTAACATCCGTTGCAAATTCTGGATCGGATAAACCACTGGCTCTTGCGGGAAAAAACTTGCCGGCTTCTAAACCATTAGCCTCCCATTCAGGCAGATAGATCACGGCTCTAGACTGTGGCGTGGTAACACTACCATGACGGGGTTCTATTTTAATTTTCTTAGTTATACATTCCATATTGATAAATTCCTATCGTTATTAAAAAAAATGAACCTCTATCATATAAAAAATAAAAATTTTGTAACACTACACTATAGATAATTTAAAACCCTATTTTCACAAATAAAAAAGTTAATTTTTTTTACTACTGACCTGCGTATATTATTACTGTATTAATAGAATTAGTGTAATGGCTAGGAGTTAAGTAATGGGAAACAAGCGTTGCCCTGGTCTGATTAAAAGAGGATCGATATGGCATATCAATAAAAAAATTTATGGTCGACGCCTATCAGAAAGCACGCACTCATCCTCCTTGGCAGAAGCAGAACGCTATTTAATGCATCGGCTCGAAGAAATTCGCCAAGCATCGATTTATGGAATAAGACCGACACGTTCATTTCGACAAGCGGCAATTAAATTTCTACATGAAAATCAACATAAGACCAGTCTAAGCATTGATGCCCGACTACTCAAACAATTGGATCCGTTTATCGGTCATTTATCACTCTGCACCATCCATCAAGCTCATCTAGAAGCGTATATACACACACGTAAAGCTTCAGGGGTAAAAAATCGAACCATCAATTATGGATTACAAGTGGTGCGCCGCATTTTAAATCTAGCGGCTCGAGAATGGCTAGACGAAAACGGTCTGAGTTGGATCGTCAATGCACCAAAAATTCGCTTGCTACCTGAACAAAATAAACGCTTACCCTATCCTCTCTCTAAAGAAGAAGAAAAGCATTTGTTTGATTATCTCCCCACTCATTTAAAACAGATGGCTTTATTTGCCGTGAACACCGGATGTCGAGATCAAGAAATCTGTCGTTTACAATGGCAATGGCAAGTGACCGTACCTGAATTGAATACCACGGTTTTTATTATTCCGGCCAGCTTAGTTAAAAATCGACAACCTAGATTAGTCATTTTAAATCAAGCAGCCAAACAAGTCGTTGAAGCGCAACGCGGTAGTCATCCAGTGTTTGTGTTTACTTATCGGAATAAACCCTTATCACGGATGTTAAATTCAGCTTGGCTGCGCGCACGCACTAAAGCCAATCTTCCGTATGTTCGCGTACACGATTTAAAACATACATTTGGACGACGCCTACGCGCCGCGAATGTTTGTTTTGAAGACCGACAAGATTTGCTCGGCCATAAAAGTCAACGCGTGACCACGCATTACTCCTGTGCCGAACTAGCGAATCTCATTTCAGCGGTTAATTCTATTGAAATGCAAACCAGCAGCACTAATCTATTCACATTGTTGAAACATTCAATAACACCCTCTAGGCATCAGACAGCTTAACTTTTTTTTTTCGTTTGAATTTCTTGTAAATCTCATTATCATTACGCTTTCCAATAAAAGCGATGATAACTATTTTTCCTTCTGAATCGACCCTGTAGATAACCCGATATTCACCGATATCCACTCGATGATAATCAGCAGTCCCTTTTAATTTTTTTGCATCTTGTGGAAATGGATTTTTCATCAAGGACTCTAAAGTCATCGCGAGTTGTCTACCATGCTTCGTGGGGACCTGTTTTAAAAACTTTAAAGCACTTTTAGAGAGTTTAATCTTTAGCATGACGTAATGACTTTAAAAAATCTTCACTGTCTTTTTCGCTGACTAAGCCCTCTATTTCCGCCGTCTTTGCTAACATTTCCCATAACTTATCTTGAGCATCTTCTAAGACTTGATATTCTTTTATAGATAATACCACCGCAACCGGACGCCCTTTCTTTTCAATAACAACGCTCTCGCTTTGAGCGGCGTCGAGCATACGACCAAATTCATTTTTTGCTTCTCTGGCACCCAGTGTCAACATAATTCACCTATAATGTTTCTTAGGTACATAATAGCTCTAATAGATCGTGAGAGCAACTTCTATTGACTGAATTAGAACTGAATTAGGAACAAGCCGTTAAATAACTGGCTCAGCCATATGCTGACTTAATACTATAAATACCAGTTTTTTAGTCTCTTGATCAGTGATAACTTATATCTATCATAAATAGTAATAGTTAATAAAAAATCTATTATGACAGGGATCATCAATGATCTCTCTGTTTATACTCAATGAGAGTGTTAAAACTCATTTTAAAAACTAAATTATTATTAAAAGGAAAAAATTATGCCCACCACAGTTATAGCTACCTTACTTACAACCGTCCTAGGAACATTAAACACTGTGCTTGCTTTGCTAACGGTAGTTCCAGGCGCTGGCGGTGCTATTCCACCTGTACAAGCTGCAAGCACTTCTGTTATGAGTGCATTAAGCATATTAAACGGACTACCTGGAATACCCAGTATAAGATAATTAATTAAGAATGATGAAGGAAGCACAAAGCTTCCTTCATTTGTTTGACTTCACGAAATAACAGGATAAAAATATGTCCATCATTATTATAACCGGCATGTTATCAAATGTATTAAGTATATTGACCACGGCATTGTCTCTCGTTCAAACCATAGCAGGCGCTGAAGCCGCTGCTTTAGCAATAAAAAACGCAATCCTTTCAATTACAGAAGCTATCGGTATTTTAAATTCATTACCGCCTATAACAATTCCATAAAAAAAGCAGTCATGGCGAGGAAATGAAAAGTAGATTATCGTCATGGCAAGCGAATGGAAAGCAGATATACCGTCATGGCGAGCGAATGTTCATTCGCGTGGCCATCTAGATTGCCGCGCACCTTCGGTGCTCGCAATGACAGGAGTGGGTAACCTGTTTTTGTATGCTTGAGTTAGGCACGGTACCACTCAGTAATGCCTATTGGGGCTTTTTAAATCCAAAAAAATAGTCTAAAGTCAAATGATTAAATTAAGTCAGTGGATGACTGTTAATCATCCACTCCAGCGATACTGATCAGGCAAAAATAAAAAGCAATGAAGCCTTCGATCGTTGAATTTTGACGCTGCCTAATAGCCCTTGGCGAAAGTCTATTTTTAGTGCAATTGTCCTATCAATTGCTAAATAAGCCTGTTAGAATAGCCCACTTTTAGAGCTAAAGATGTTACTTGGCTCAATTATTATAGCCAGGAACTTTAGTGAACTTTACAGAATTTAACTTAAACGCCCAAATTTTATCCGGTATCCAAGCCGAAGGTTACCAAGTCGCCACGCCTATCCAAGAAAAAGCCATACCCGCGATTCTACAAGGCCAAGATGTGGTGGGTTTGGCGCAGACCGGAACCGGTAAAACCGCTGCTTTTGCCTTACCCTTACTACAACACCTGATGGCAGGACCTAAAGGTCAATTACGCGGCCTCATCCTTGCGCCGACGCGAGAATTAGCCGACCAAATTTGTGTGGCTATCAATAAACTCGGTGCTAAAACCGGTCTACGCTGCGCCACTATTTATGGTGGTACCGTCAATTATCGTGAACAATATCGAACCCTACGCGGCGGTATCGACATCGTCGTCGCTTGTCCAGGTCGTTTGCTCGACCTCCTCCAAGGCGGCAAAAACAGCCGTGAGCAGGCAAACCTTAATCACATTGAAATATTAGTCTTAGATGAAGCGGATCATATGTTTGATTTGGGATTTCGAGAGCCTATTTATCATATTTTGAAATATTTACCCAAACAGCGCCAAAATTTACTTTTTTCTGCCACCATGTCATCCGATATCCGGTTACTCGCCGATAAAGTATTAAATCATCCGGTTTCAATAAAAATTGGTGAATCCGCTCCGGCCAATACCGTCACGCAAACACTGTTCCCGATTTCGGAAGCACTCAAAACTGATTTACTGGAAACCATTTTACAGAACAATACTGTTCAATCAGCGATCATTTTCACGCGTACCAAACATCGAGCAAAGCGTTTGGCCGAACATCTTGGCCATCTCGGTTACAAAGCGACTTCCTTTCAAGGTAATTTATCGCAAAGTAAACGAAAAATTGCACTCGGCAAATTCCGTCATGGTGAATTAAAATTCTTAGTCGCCACCGATATTGCCGCACGCGGTATTGATATTGATCATATCTCGCATGTGATTAATTTCGATATGCCTAATACAGCAATCGATTATACGCACCGTATCGGACGTACCGGACGTGCTTCTAAGTTAGGTGCTGCCTTCAGTTTGATTACTAATGGCGATAGACGACAAATTCGTTCCATTGAACATCTACTTAAGAAACGTTTAGAAGAATGTATTATCCCTGAGTTTGACTATAAAGCGAAAGCCAAAGCCCCCGCTGAACTCACCACAGCCGATCGACCTAGACAATTTTCTTATGCTCATGCCCATCAACCTTCAGCGCATAAAAAACCAAAACCGCGCTCACATCAAAAAAATTTTGTGGGTGGTCGAAAGCGAAAAACATTTGATTAAAGTCTATTAGCTCTGTTGCTTTTTGATTTCTGCTGAAAGTATGATATACCTATATAGAAATGCTAAAAATTGCTTTTGTCGATCCATTTGTATCACCGGAAGAAATTAGTTTTGGATTAAGAAAATACGGTATTTTATCCGTCGGCATTTTTCAGCGCTGTCATCTGCAAAGCAGTGAATTAAAAAATAGATTTAAACCTCATTTATTTGATGAGGTTATTTTTATAGAACAGCACGAATCTATTGAAGCGATGGTTGAAAAAATAAAATCTCATCATATCGATTATATTTTTAATGGTTTCGATATTAGCTCCCCGTTAACGGATCAACTCACTCATCAGCTATATCCCGAAGTTGCCAATAACGTAAAAACAAGCCTCTGTCGTTTTGATAAGCTAGCGGTTCAGGATAGGTTGCGTCGCGCTGGCTTGAAAACGATGTCATACCTCGAAGTTCACGGTACTACTTTATCCCTCAAAGAAGAACATCTTTTGGCGCATTGGAATTTTCCAGTCATATTAAAACCCACGAACGCCAGCGGTACACTTGGATTTTTTGAATGCAAAAATCTACTCGAACTACAATCTAATCTACAGAAAAAAATTTCTAGTCATTATGGCTATGCGGTAAATTCTTATTTATTGCAAGAAAAACTTATTGGTGATGAATATGTCATTGATACTTTTTCTTGGAAGGGTCAGCATCATCTCATTCACATTAGAAGATACACGAAAGAATACTTTAATGGTGTACCCATTCCAACAATGTCTCATACCGTGTTACCTCTCGACCCCCTATGGGAAGAGATCTCGGATTATTTTTACCAAGTACTGGATATTTTAGGGTTTAAAAATGGACTTTGTCATGCTGAAATTTTTTTAACTGCACATGGATTTTTTTTGATCGATCTCAACCCTCGTTTACCGGGTGCCAACAACGCTTCCTGTTTATTGGCAAAAGAAACGTATGGTTATTCACATATGGACGTTCTCGCGCATGTTATTTTAAATAAACCCCTCAATGCTTATAACTATTCATTTGGCCGAATGATATACTTACAAAATTTATTGACCCATATTATTAATCCTTTAAATGTAGATAAAATAAATAAACTGCCTTCTTTTAAGAACTGTATTAGCAACAATAAAGAAGGCATGTCAATGAGCTTGCCAAAAAAATTACAAGATACGATTGCATTCGTTATATTGGCGCATAAGGATTTAGCCCAAATCGAGGAAGATACCAAAAAAATATTTTGCTTAGAACGTAATCACGAGCTGTTTTAATGAAAAAGCTACGTATCTTGCAATTACCATATCCTGTTACGGTTATTGCCGTGGGTACATTAATTTCACGTTTTGGCACATCGATGGTATTACCTTACATTACCATCCTCTTAGTGCAAATCAAACATCTGCCTATTTTCTTAACCGGTATTACCATTGGCTGCTCTTATTTGGCGCAAGCGTTTGGTGCTTCGTTAACGGGTAAATTATTCAGTCAAGACAAACCCCTTAAATTAATGAAAACCTCGCTTATTATTTATGCATTACTTTTTATCAGCATGGGATTTATCAGTGAGTGGATTAATAATCGTTGGCTGGTGGGCGGTGGATTTATTATTTGTTTTTTATTGGCAGGCATGTGCCGTTCTTTAATTGAAGCCACGGGACTCACCCTGATTAGCCATCTTGCGCCCAGTCAGCTAAAAGGTTTTGCCTTTAGTTTGCGCTATACATTTATCAATATTGGAACGTCACTGGGCCCTTTAATTGCAATTTTATTAGGAATTTTGCATACCAATATCGAATTTTACCTAGCGAGTACCGCAATATTAACCTATTACTTTTTATTACAATTCACCGTTAAGACCGAAACCTTTACTTTTCATACGCACGCCAATAATCTATCACTTACTTTTAAAATTCTAATTTCAGACAGGCGACTATTATATTTTACACTTGCCGCTATACTCTGTTATATCGGATTTAGCCAACAAGAAACCTTATTTGCTTATATTGTTTATCACTATTTAGCCAGCACGCATGTTTTCGCAGTCATGTATGCCATCAACGGTATTACTATCGTCGCCTTACAAACACCTTTAGTTAGCTATATAGAAAAATTTGAGATCCATTATGTTTTAATGATGGGTATTTTATTGTTAGCCATTGGATTAATTGGCATCGCTGTTTCAACGATTTATGTGCTCGCTTATTACCTCAGTGCCTTTATTTTTACCTTAGGAGAAATTTTTACGCTATCTTTGTTGAGTTTGTACATCGATCAATTGGCACTGCCTGAAAATCGTTATGCCTATTTTGGTATCAGTAATTTTGCTTTACTAGGACGTGTTACAGGTCCGCCATTAGCGACGCTCATTTCGCACTATGTGGGATTAAGCCATGGTTTAATTGTGACTGCCTGTATCACCTTACTAGGCGTGCCTTTTATTTTTCTTTCCAAGAAAAAAACGCATAGTCATCTAGCACCGACGAGATAGGGATGCTCCTGATAAAGGAGCATTTCAAAAATGACGCATGACTGAAATTTATTGTACAATAGACTAGCTATTTCGTAGAAATAGAATAAAACTTTTATGATGGTGATAGGCTATGAATTTTCTCGATGATTCACAACGCATCAAAACCGGCCTCGCTGAAATGCTCAAAGGTGGCGTCATTATGGATGTCACTAATGTTGAACAAGCACAAATCGCCGAAGCCGCGGGGGCTTGCGCTGTTATGGCTTTAGAACGTGTACCCGCCGATATTCGTAAAATGGGTGGCATCGCACGCATGGCCTCACCTAAAATTATTTACGATATTATGCAAGCCGTTTCGATACCGGTGATGGCAAAAGTACGTATCGGCCATTTTGTTGAGGCACAACTATTACAAGCATTGCATGTTGATTTTATCGACGAGAGCGAAGTGTTAAGCATAGCTGATGATGAATGTCATATTGATAAACATGCTTTTGATGTGCCGTTTGTGTGTGGCTGTCGCAATCTTGGTGAAGCCTTAAGACGTATTGCCGAAGGGGCCGCCATGATACGCACTAAAGGTGAAGCAGGTTCGGGAAATATTCTCGAAGCCGTACGTCATATGCGTGCTATCACTTATGAAATTAAGCAACTGACGATTTTAAATCCAGAAGAACTTTACGCAAAGGCAAAAAGTTTAAATGCCCCATTAGAATTAGTACGCTGGGTTGCGGAAGAAGGTAGATTACCGGTACCGCATTTTTCGGCCGGTGGTGTCGCAACACCCGCTGATGCCGCTTTATTACGTCAGCTCGGTGCCGAAAGCGTGTTTGTCGGTTCAGGCATCTTTAAATCTGCGGATCCAGAAAAACGTGCCTGTGCCATCGTACAAGCCACTACACATTTTGATAATCCGGAAATTTTACTCAATGTATCGAGTGATTTGGCGGAAGGAATGAGTGGGTTTAATCTTAAGCCCGAAGAAGAAATCACCAGCTTGGTTTAATATGAATATCGGTGTTCTAGCGCTACAAGGTGGCTATCAAGCGCATATCAACTGTCTTAATAAGCTCGGTGTGTTTTGTTCATTGGTGCGTGATCGTGCAACATTAACCGCCAGCGATGCACTCATTATACCGGGTGGCGAAAGCTCGGTATTGATCAAATTACTGCATCAGTATCAACTCTGGACCTGTCTCATGGATTATGACAAACCTATCCTAGGGACCTGTGCCGGAGCGATACTTTTAGCCCAATCCGTAGTATCACCGACACAAGCTAGCTTGCGCCGTATCAATATTTGCGCCACACGTAATGCTTACGGCAGACAACTCGCCAGTCGCGTGGTAAGTGGACATTGTGTAGTAAGAGATCTAGCCATGGAAATGGTTTTTATCCGCGCGCCCAAACTTACACTTCTAGACAACACTAACATTAAGGTACTCGCACAATACCAAGACCAAGTCGTTGCCGTACAAGAAAATAATATCATCGCTGCAAGTTTTCATCCTGAGCTGAGTCAAGATAATTATTTACATCGTTATTTTATTCAGCAAGTCGCTTACAGCTCGGCACAGACTTAAATTTAAATTAGATTAAAAACTCTTCACTGGATGGCCGCGCGCTCCGTGCTCGCAATGAAAGATTTGTTTAGTCTGAATTTTCAGCATTCGCTACTAAATTACCAGTAATAATACTTTCTTGGAGTTGTGCAGCAATATCTTTTAATCCGCCCGGTGAATGAGGTAACAAGATAGTCGTGCTTTTACTATTGGCACCAATTTCTTTCAGTGTATCAAAATATTGTGTAATTAAAGCCAAATTCATGGTATCTGCCGCTGTCACACCTGGAATCGCTTTTTGAAACTCTCCTACCGATTGTTGTAGACCACCAATGATAGCTTTACGCTGATTAGCAATCCCCTCGCCTTGTAAGCGCTTACTTTCTGCTTCGGCTTCCGCTTGTTTTACCTTCAAAATCTTTTCTGCTTCACCTTTTGCTTGTGCCGCCACTTGTAAACGTTGTTGCTCATTGATTTCATTCATGGCATGTTTAACTTTCTCATCGGGATCAATATTCGTAACCAAGGCTTTTACAATCTCATAACCAAATTCTTGCATAGTTCCGGTTAATTCATTTTTAACCGCATTGGCAATACTATCTTTCTTCTCGAAGACAGCATCTAAGCTCATGGTTGGCACTTCGGCACGCACCAAATCCAACACATAGGCGGTAATTTGTTCTCTTGCATTCTCTAATTTATAAAACGCATCGTACACACGATCTTCTTTAATGCGGTACTGAACAGAAACCTGTATTTTAACGATCACATTATCTTGGGTTTTGGTATCCAAGGTGACATCTAAGGGATAGATACGCAGTGAAATAGCGCCGGCAATGCGTTCGATGAAAGGGATTTTGAAATTCAAGCCGGCATGCGCACAACGAGCATATTTTCCAAAGCGTTCAATGACGTCAACCGATTGTTGATTGACGGTGAAAAAGCTCTTAAACAATAATAGTGCTATAGGTATAATTAGAATAAGCAACAATGATAAGGACATGATGGAAACTCTGGTTAAAATTTAACCTATATTAGCATAGATATTCATCCAGCTGTACTAAACCGCCATGCTACTAGGTCACTGCTAGGCTTTGCTTGAAAAAAGCCTGGCAGGCATCGCTAATATCTTCACAATCCGCTTTTTTTCGGAAAAACGATTGCCGAAAAGCTTGTGAGTAGAGAATACCCTTTTCTTTAAGCCTATCTCGCGCATGGAGTAATTCATCTACAATAGTTCCCTGAGAAGAAATATCTTTAGCTTCATTAATAAAATTTTCAATATGGCGCTTAGGAATGAGCGTTTTATCCTTTTTATTTAAATTTTTATAGTCTTTATGCAAAGCGTTAAACAAATGGTCAAGCACTGTTTTATTTACCTCATAGTCATCTGTTAACAAAGTACTTGCTAGTTGCTTTAAACCTTCTATCTTTTCTAGTATTTTTGGCTTTTCTGAAAAAAAATTAACGCTTGAAAATGAACGATTTTTTAATTTAGTTTGCAGCTGAATAATTTTGACTACTATTTCTTTTAACAGATAAATGCGATTGGCTTCGGGATCGACGCTCTTGAGTCTGCCTATACGACATTTTCTATAATAATAATCCTTATTTGAGATATCAATAAATGCATTCTGTTGTTGCAAAATAGCCATTTCAGGCTCTGGTACATCGCCACGCTTTACATAATAATAGATAGCTTTTCCCATATCGACTAATAAAAAAAAGCTCGCTATTCCAATCATTATCCAAAACCAAGGTCCCGTGGCTAAACCAAAACCAACTATGGTTAAAACGAGTGTTATGGGTACTACGACCAATAATATTTCAAAATGTTTTTTGGTATTATTCTTATAGTGTGCTTTTAACCAACTCTGTTCGAGACTATCATCACATGTCTTGTATTTATAAAAACTAAAACCTAAAGTAATAAAACTAATCGCAAATTTCGAAAATGTGTAAATACGAAAAAGGGTTTTGATGTGTTGATAAGCCATCAGACCTAAAGGTGCAACTCCATGCGCCATCAGCATAATCATGAAAGTCAGCATCAAAAGAGAAATAAATACTTTAAAACAAGCATATAAAAATTTTGTCACTTCAACTAAATTTTTATTATCCTGGTCAGTAAAATAATTAATGAGTGTTAAAAAAGCTCTAAAAAAATGTAGGATATATAGAAAGATATATAAGCCTTCAAATACACTTATATAAGATCCATGCAAAATAGTTTTAAGCCATTCATCTATTTTATTCTCTTTAAGCCAATTTTTAATGATACTGACCGTCCGTTTCAGCAACAACAGAATAAGACGGCCAAGAGAAACAGAGATGGAAGTTAAGGCGTTAATAATTCGGCGCAGCAATTTTTTTAAAGCCGCTACGTGCTTCTCTAACTCTAAAAGAAACCAATCGCTCAGCATAAGCGCATAAGACATAGTCTATACTCTATGAAGTGTTTCTTACTTGCATGCCTCATGGCATGAAGCGACTCATTATAATTAAGTTTCCTTTTACTATCCTTAACACTACTCAGAAATGTTCTTAACGAAGTAGCTTAAATAGGTTGCCAAGATGGATGGGTGCTTATCTGTTCCTCTATGCTTCTCGATGCGTGGAATGCTTGTGATAAGGCATCACACGCCCCAACTTTTTTCCAAAAAGATTGATAAAATGCTTCGGGCTTAGCAATTTCTATCTGTTCCGAAAATTTCTCCTGATTAAGCATAAAAAATAATTTCGCCAGAAGGTTTTTATTCCGCTGAGGATGGTGATAAGCATATAGAAAATCCACCCTATCAATATCCAATAAATCCAGTAATTCACGTAGATTATTTTCTAAAACCACTGTTTTTTTATTTTCAGGCAAACTGATAATGGCGAGGATAAAAAGATCGATTAAGACTTCTTGATCATCGGTATTTAAAGCCCAAGCTAACTCACGAAGTAAATATTCTTTTTTGATATTAAGTTTTTTTTGTGAAGAAAAAAATTGGCTTACTGTGTTTAATTTTGAAATTTTTTCTAACTTATTTTCTAATTCCAGTAATTTCACAAAAGCTACTTTTAAAAGTAGTTTTTTATTGGCTTTATTGACATCTTCTGCGCGTGGCAGTTTTTCTGTAGGCTGTGTCTGTAGATAGTATATCGGTGAAAAAGTCTGGTAAAAATCTCGTCTCTTTTCATCGATGCCGGCATTTAACTGTTCTTCGCTAAGATTAGCCGGCTCAGGATTCGGTATATAAACACCATAAAAATAATAATAAACCGTCAATAAGACATCTTGTACGCACAAGACTATCAGCGCCAAAATAATTGCTGAGGCGCCAAGACCCGGCGTTGCGGCAGTTAATAGCAAAGCCACTATACAAAGACCAAACATCAATAAATTTTTTTTGATGCTGGCGATCTGATCAGCGCTGAAGAATGCATATTCGCGTGCTGTGCGCCTATTTTTAGCAAATTTATAGCCCAAATAAAACGCGGTCGCGATTAATCCCGCAACAATCACCAGATCCGCCAATAGCAACAAAGGGTTAGACCAGATTAAGATACTCACCTCAGCGTTGAGTAGACTGGTCAATAGTATAAACATTAAGCCTGCACTCAAAATGAAGGCATGTTTCGTCATGTTATTTTGATATTGTGCTCGTCTCCATTGCTGTTCAATACAATTTTTATCGATTTTTAGGTAGGAAACCGTACTGACTAACAATACACTTAAACTATTAATAAGTTTCAAGATGCTGTAAATAAAAAACGACGCAAGTAAAACCGAAGGCAAGGAAACCAAGCCACAGCCGAGTAAAACTAAGGCAATAACGGCTAAAGTTACTTTAAGTACAGCAAATAAGCATCTGAAAGTATTACCTAAATTTTTATTTTTGGTTTTATAAAAATAACTATATATCCTTAAACCTGCTCTTATCAGGTGTAAGATATAAAGGCTAAAGGTAAAAAGTAGGGGAAGTTTTGTTAGGTATTTTGCGATACTTTCGAGGCGCTTCAAGACGAACGACAAGGCCCGCCAAAACTCAGTTGTAGTGATGTGTTTCTTTATGCTAGAAACAATCCTGGGCATGTAAGTTTATTTACCCCCTAAAAGGAAGGCCGGCATTATACTAAACTTTTTTAAAAATTTCTTGTGAAATATTAAATTTTTTTATTAATTCCTTATTTTTTTAAAAGCTTGTTAAACTATAGAAAATTTTACTAGAATATTCGATTATGTCATTGATTTCTCCGATCCCATTATTTGATAGTTTAAAATTCATCGACGCTAAAAAACTTCCTCAACAAATTTTAGCTATTAAGCAAAATAAGGCTTATGCCTGCCAAGATTATTCTCAAGCGTCACAGTTTCTATATAGTTACCGTGGCAGCGAGGCCACATTTAATGCTTATCGACGAGAAATTGAACGTTTATTACAATGGAGTTGGTTTGTTTTGGGAAAATCGATCAAAGAATTACGCCGCGATGACTTTGAGACCTTTATAGAATTTTGCCAGCAACCTCCTAAACACTGGATAGGTGTTAAAACCATTGCTCGTTATTTCACCTATCAGGGGCAGAGAAAACCGCATCCCGATTGGCGACCTTTTGTTGCTACCATTAATAAAATGGCCAGTCAACAAGGTATCATCCCGGATATAAAAAAATATGCTTTATCACAAAAGGCATTACAAGCGATTTTTGCCGTGTGTGGAAGTTTTTATAATTATCTCATACAAGAAGACTATATTCATTTCAATCCGGTCGCTCAAATTCGACAAAAAAGTAAATTTATCCGGCAGCAAAAAAGCAACCATCAAGTGCGGCGTTTGAGTGAATTACAATGGTCGTATGTGATAGAAACCGCAGAAATGCTCTTTGCACAAAAACCAGATCTGCATAATAGAACCTTATTTATTATGAAGGCATTATATGGCATGTATCTACGAATTTCAGAACTCGCTGCGAGCGCGCGCTGGGAACCACAAATGGGTCATTTTCAAAAAGATGCGGATGGCAACTGGTGGTTTTTAACCGTTGGTAAAGGAAACAAAGAACGTTTAATTAGTGTCAGTGACGATATGTTAAACGCATTAAAACGCTACCGCGAAAGTTTAGGCCTGATGAGTTTACCTAGCCGCGGCGAATCCACACCTTTAATTAGCAAAGCGAATGGCCAGACGGCTATTCAAAGTACTCGCCAAATTCGTTGTATCGTCCAAGCGTGTTTTGATGCCGCTTTTGAACGTATGGTTAAGGATGGACTTAAAGACGAGGCGATAGAATTAAAAACCGCTACCGTACATTGGTTGCGACACACGGGAATTTCCGAGGATGTCAAACATCGACCCCGAGAACATGTCCGCGATGATGCCGGCCATAGCTCGAGCGCGATTACTGATCAATATATCGATGTTGAAATGCGTGCGCGCCATGCATCGGCGAAGAAGAAAAAATTAGATCCCTTAGCTTAGTCAAACCGTCATTGCGAGTAGCACGTAGCAATCTAGACATTCGCTCGCCATGACTCTAGTTTCTGTCATTGCGAGCCATGAGTTTTACTCGTCATTGCGAGCGCGTAGCGCGCGGCAATCTAATTAAGCCAACCAATCTCTAGCAATCAAAAAATTTTCGGTTAATTCAGCTTCTTTAGAGCCCGGCTGCGGTTGCCAATTATACTGCCAATTCGCTTGTGGCGGCAACGAGGTTAATATCGACTCAACTCGCCCGCCACTTTGCAAGCCAAATAATGTTCCTCTGTCATAAATCAAATTAAACTCCACATAGCGACTGCGTCGATACGCTTGAAACTGTCGTTCACGTTCGCCATACCTCGTGTCTTTACGTCGTTGTAAAATAGGTAAATAGGCTATTAAAAAATGATCACCGACACTTTGAATAAATTCAAAACATTGCTTAAAATCCCATTGATTCAAATCATCAAAAAATAGTCCGCCGATACCGCGTGCCTCTTGTCGATGCTTTAAATAAAAATAGTCATCACAATTTTTTTTATATTGCGGATAAAGTTCTAAGCCAAATGGATCACAGCTTTGTTTAGCAACTAAATGCCAATGGCGGCAATCTTCTAAAAAAGGATAATACGGCGTTAAATCAAATCCACCACCAAACCACCATTGTCCAGCTTGTTGGCGAGTAGCTTGCAAACCAATAAAGCGTAAATTCATATGCACGGTAGGCACATAGGGATTGCGAGGATGGATAACTAAAGAAATACCCGTTGCTTGAAATGCTCCGGCTACGAGAGAAGGACGCCGCTGACTAGCACTCGGCGGTAAGCTTCCACCAAAGACATGCGAAAAATTAACTGCACCGCGTTCTATTATTGCACCTGATGTCAAAACACAGGTTTTTCCGCCGCCACCTTCGGTGCGTCGCCAATCATCGATTAAAAACTTTTCTTGCCCTTCGAGATTTTCTAAACTTAAACAAATCTTAGTCTGTAATGCGAGTAAATAATCTTTGATTGTTGGAATAATTACGTCAATATTCATATTTAGTTCGGCTTATCCTCATTCATCTTGAAGATGCATATTTTTCAAATTCACAGGATTTCGTGAGTACAATTATAAATGAGTAAACATACGTTAGTAAAAAAATCACCGTCATGGCGAGCGAATATCATGAGCGTGGCCATCCATTTTTGCGGTATTTCCTGGATTGCCGCATGCTACGCGCCCGCAATGACAAGGTTGCTAGCTTCATCTAAAAGGCTAAGTTATTTTGCTCGGTAGCCGCCTATTTCTGATATACATGTATATCAGAAATAACGTAAAATCTCAGTAAAATTTAATCCTATTCTATAAGGAAAAGGATGGGACTGAATAGCAAAACGCTTTAAGCAATATTGAGGAGATAGTTGATGATGCCCTGGATTAAAGCATTCCATATTATTGCAATGGTCGCTTGGTTTGCGGGTTTATTTTATTTACCACGCTTATTTGTTTATCATGCCGATGCCAAGGATAAAATCAGTATTGAACGCTTTAAGATCATGGAACATCGTCTCTATTATTACATTATGGCACCTGCCGCTTTATTAACTCTTATTTTTGGGTTTATTTTGTTTAGCTTTTCTGCCAGCTATTATGCGACTGCCTCCTGGATGCATCTAAAATTAGGCTTAGTGGCTGTATTAATTCTTTTTCATCTCTATTGTGGAAAATGTTTACATGATTTTAAAGTTGATAATAATCAACACTCTGGCTTATTTTATCGCTGGCTGAATGAGTTTCCTACCTTATTACTCATTGCTATCGTCATAGTCGCTGAGGTGCATCCCTTTAGCTTATAACTCTACCATTTCAAAATCTTCTTTCATTGCACCACATTCAGGACATCGCCAGGTTAAAGGCACATCCTGCCAAAGCGTTCCAGGTGGAATACCATCTTCTTCCCAGCCTTGCTCCTCATCATAAACATAGCCACAAAGTAAGCACATGTATTTTCTAAAAACTTTAGCGTCTGCTGTCATTTTTCCACTCTTTATCAATTAACTCTGAATTTTATTATTCGAATTTCTTTTCTAAGCCGCGTTTTTAGAATATAAAGAAATTATTCTCGTTTAGCAAAGTTTTTAAGCAGATTTTACTATGAAGGCCTGTCTGTATCAAAATGTTCAATTATAATGCGCCCAGGTATTTTTGCATGTGCTATTTTTCAATAGTAAATAAAGCACGAACAAATTCCTTTGCCGAAAAAACTTGCAAATCCTCAATGCCTTCACCCAAACCGACAAAACGAATTGGCAAAGCTAATTTTTTTGCAATAGCAAAAATTACACCTCCTTTAGCTGTACCATCTAATTTAGTTAACATTACACTGGTTAAGGATAGCGCTTGGTTAAATGCCTCCGCTTGTAATAAAGCATTTTGACCGGTACCCCCATCCAGTATTAGCATAACTTCATGAGGAGCTGCCGCATCCAATTTGCTGATTACCTTTTTTACTTTTTGTAATTCTTGCATTAAAGGTTGCCTGGTATGCAAGCGACCCGCGGTATCTGCAATCAAGACATCAATATTTCTTGCTTTAGCCGCTTGAAAAGCATCATAAATAACGGAAGCACTATCTGCACCCTGATGTTGAGCGATGATGGGAATATGATTGCGTTCCGCCCAAATCGTTAATTGCTCAGTCGCTGCTGCTCGAAAGGTATCACCGGCTGCTAACATCACTTGCTTTCCTTGCTTCTGCAAGTAATGGGCCAGCTTACCAATACTCGTTGTTTTACCCACACCATTCACACCCACCACTAAAATAACCGTGGGTTTATGTGCAGAATTAATCACTAAAGCCTGTTCACACGGTTGCAACAGTTCGCCTAATTGTTGTTGTAATATTTCCCATACCGCTAACCCATCGGCTAATTGATTGCGTGCCAATTTCAACGTTAAATGTTGAATAATTTCTTCTGTCACCGTAGGGCCGACATCGGCCGATAAAAGTAACTCTTCAACTTCCTCAATTAATTCTGCATCAACCTTTTTTTTACCTAATACTAAACTGGCAAGACTTTCGGTTAATTGATGACGCGTTTTCTGTAAACTAGTTTTTATGCGATTAAAAAAACTATTTTTACTGCTAAGTGAAGCTTCTTCATTAGAAGCGTCCAATTGAGATTCTTTGCGTTTTAAAAATTTAAACATAATCTATACAGGATCTGCTGGAAACGCATATAATAAATGACTTATCAGATTTAACGCAATGAGAGTTTCGCAAATAGATGGCCACGCTCATTCCATTCGCTCGCCATGACGGTGATCCGATGGTCTCTCGTTGCGAGAGTAAAATATTGATCGTCATGGCGAGCGCCGCAGGCGCGCGGCAATCTACAATCGCTCGTCATGACAGTTTGCGAACTAGAATATATTTTTTATGAAAAAAGGCGAAGTAAGAATCATCGGCGGGCGATGGCGCGGGAGGAAACTTCATTTCCCTGCCATCCCCCATTTACGTCCGACGCCAAATCGCATCCGCGAAACGCTGTTTAATTGGTTAGCTCCCTACCTTGCCGATGCCCATTGTTTAGACTTATTTGCGGGAAGTGGTGCTTTAGGGTTTGAAGCACTCTCACGTCAAGCTCCATCGGTTACGTTTATTGAACAATCCTCGCTATTAGTTTCCTATTTAAGAACTCAGCTCAAGCATCTAGACGCCGAAAACCGCGCTCAGGTTTATCAGGCCCAATTTCCTTTTTCCGCAACACAACTATTTAAGGTAAAAAAACCTCTCTTTAATATCGTTTTTCTGGATCCCCCTTTTCATCAAGCTTTGCTCGGCACTGCCTGCGCTTGGCTTACCAAAGAAGGTCTATTGGCACCTGAAAGCATAATTTATATGGAAGCCGAAGCCAGCCTTAAAAAGCTTTTATTGCCCGAAAATTGGGAGATTCAGCACGCTAAAACCGCCGGTCAGGTACATTATACCTTAATTAAATCGAGCGCCTAAAACCATGGCTTGACTTTATATTACCTTCTTGTTTCAATGCAGGAGTAGGTTACAAAATTTTATCTAAAATAAGATAGCATGAAAAAAATAACAGTGGCCCTTTTTGTGAGTCTACTATCGGGGTGTGCTTCACAAAACTTACCTGATTCCATAACCCCTACTATCAACGCTCACTCAGATGATGCCTCGGTCAGGCTAGCTGAAGCAGCACGCTCTGTTAGCCAGTCATTAAATGAATTAAAAGAATTGGAGAAAGCTTCTAGCCCCCCTATTAGCAAGCCACTCCCTTACCCTAGTTCTTCAGGACTTGAGAAAACCATCGCCTCAGTCGATTGGTCAGGTCCCATAGAACCGCTATTACAACGTATTGCCAAGCTTGCTCATTTCCATTTACGAATCATAGGAAAACCGCCGGCTGTTCCGGTTTTAGTGACGATTTCCTCACAAAATACGCCGCTAAATTATATCATCCGCAATGCTAATCTTCAGGCAGGGGAAAAAGCCAATGTCATTGTTTATCCGGGCATTAAGACTATAGAACTACGTTATGCTAAATATTAAAATTAAGTATTTCGAAAATTTATTGCAACAATATCCGCGCCTGAAAAAAGTATACATTTATTCGGGTTTAAGCTTCTGCGCACTGTTAAGCGCTTGCAGTACGACACAAGCTAATTACAAAACCGTCGGTAGTTTAAATAATTTAACGCAGCTACAGAATTTACATGCACAGGCTACCACTGGCAAAAAACAAATGACTGCTTTACATTCACAAGCACTACAAGATATTGCCATGAGTGTCGGTGCTCAAGCCGGTTTAGCTTGGCGCTCTGAACGTATTAATCAATTATTAACTAAAAATTCATCACAATTAGATCGTATTTTTAATTTCAACTTAATTTTACTCGACCACAACATCATACCTCCTGTGCTAGTGCAAGGAAATAATTCTCTGAAGCTCGCCGATGGGCAAACCTTACGTATCGACGATCGTACTTACCAAATTATTAGTCAGGCCCGTTTTACCACCGCACCACCTCAATGGCGTAATTATATATGGATGGATTATCAACATCCTGAATTACCCTTACCCGCTTTTTTACCGAAAACACCTGAAGAACGACTCGTCTGGAAAAAATATGCCACGTTGGGTTGGCAAGATGGCGTTGAACAAGCCAATGCTATTTTTAATGATAATTTAGCGCGCTTAACCCGTGATTATACCGGTATGGCTCTTTATCGAAATTTATTGTTGAAAGGTATGGTCAGTAAGCCTTTTGTTGCACATACTGATCTCGGTGTGACGGGTGATAGTTCTGATTTGCATATTAACGATCAAATATTGCGTATCACTTCATTACCAAAATTACAAGTTAATCCGGGTCGATGGAAATCCATCGTGACACACGATGATGACAACACATCTACTTCCCGATGAGCCGGTACGCTTCACTTCGGCTTGTCTAGCTCGATTACTCATCCACTGTCAAAAGCTAGCTGCTTCGGATATTACGTTGCAGACCGGCGAGCCTGTCTTTGCTGAAAGTTTCGGTCGCTTACTCCGCATCACTCAACGTAAATTATCCAATACCGAAGTCGCTGAAACTCTCAATCTTATCTATGGCCCTAATGGTAGCGCACAAATTTTAAGTGGCATTGATATTGATACGCACTACGAATTTCGACCTAATCGCAACGAACGTTATCGATTCCGGGTCAATGCCACCGGTTGTTTAGTAGAAGGTCATGATGCGATACAAATAAGTTTTCGTACTATTCCCAGTACACCACCTAAACTGTCGGATCTGAATTTAGAAAGTGGATTAATCAATGCCTTAGCCCCTACGCAAGGCATCGTATATGTCACCGGAGCAACCGGTTCTGGTAAAACCACGTTGTTAGCCGCTATCATCCGTGATTTGGCTGAAAAAGAAGATTCACACCGTAAAATCCTGACCTACGAAGCCCCGATAGAATTTGTCTACGACTCGATAGACATGCCCAGTGCCATTGTCAGTCAATCTGAGATACCTAGGCACCTACCCAGCTTCGCAGCGGGCGTACGCAATGCCTTACGGCGCAAACCGCGGCTCATATTAGTCGGCGAATCACGCGATCCAGAAACCATCGGCGCTTCTATTGAAGCCGCATTAACCGGACATCCCGTCTACACCACATTACATAGTAATGGTGTAGCAGAAACCTTAAGACGATTAGTCCACTCTTTTCCAGCTGAAGAAGCTAAAGCTAGAATGATCGATATTATCGAAACCATACGTGTGGTCATTTGGCAACAATTAGTTCCTAGTCTCGATGGACGTCGCATTGCCCTACGCGAGTTTTTAGTTTTTGATGAAAAATTAAGAGATTTTTTATTAGACTCTAAACTGGATAATATCAGTGCCACAACGCGACAGCTGTTAAAAGAACATGGTCAACCGATGTCTGTTGATGCCAAACGCAAATTTGATGCCGGCCTTATCAGCGAACGGGTTTATAAACGCTTAATTCTTAGCACAGAAATCGCCGAACACCATGACGGACTATAAAAACACTTGGCAGCCTACTACCACACCGTCGATGTTGCGTTATCGTGCCAAGCTTTTAGCCAATATTCGTGAGTTTTTTGCCGAACGTCACGTATTAGAAGTAGAAACGCCATTACTTAGTCAAGCGACTGTCACCGATCCTCATTTACATAGTTTTCAAACGCAATATTGTTTGGATAATAGCAAACACCCACAAACGCTTTATCTGCAAACTTCTCCTGAATTTGCTATGAAACGTTTATTAGCAGCAGGGTCAGGGCCCATTTTTCAAATTTCCAAAGCATTTCGTAACCAGGGAGAATCGGGACGTTATCACAATCCTGAATTTAGCTTATTAGAATGGTATCAACCTGGCTATGATGATCATCAATTAATGGACGAAGTAGAAGTTTTATTAAAAAGATTGTTCGCATGTGAATCTGCACAACGTTTTAGTTATGCAGAAATTTTTCAACGTTATTTGAAGTGTGATCCGCATCAACTAAGTCTTAAACAAATAAAGCAACGCACTCATCGTTTAGGTCTAGCAACTAAAAATTTAGGTTTAAATACCATTGAAGATTATTTAAATTTTTTAATGTCTCAGATTATTGAACCACAATTACCTAAACAATTGGTTTTTATTTATGATTATCCGGTTACTTTAGCGGCTTTAGCCAAAGTACGCGCGGATACAACACCAGTGGCGGAACGCTTTGAGGTTTATCTAAACGGTATCGAACTTGCCAATGGCTTTCATGAATTAAGCGATGCTAACGAACAACGACTACGCTTTCGGAATGATCTCAGTGCACGCGCTATGTATGGCTACGCAGAAGTACCTGTCGATGAATATTTATTAGCCGCTTTGACTCAAGGACTTCCTGATTGTGCAGGCGTCGCTTTAGGTATCGATCGCCTATTAATGCTTTTGACAAAAGCGAGTGAAATATCTACCGTCATTAGCTTTCCCATTCAACGTTCCTAAATAATCATCGTCTTTTGTTTTATTTCTGGATTGCCGCGCACCTTCGGTGCTCGCAATGACGAGAAGAACAATGTCATCGCAAGCATGCAGAATATTGTTCACCGATGCGAGCATCGAGGCATATTGACGTCATTGCGAACACCATAGAATATTGTTCACCGCAGGTGCGCGGCAATCTAAACATTCACTCACCATGACGGCAACGAAATTTTTTATTCAACTTCATCGCTCTGAATTATTTTTACGCCGACGGTTTTCATTTCTGAAATTGCTAAACGTCCATCTTCTGGATTGACATTTACCGCTCGACATCCATCTTCAATCAAGTAGGTTTTAAAACCCAATTTACAGGCATCTAACACGGTATATTTAACGCAATAATCCGTTGCTACACCCATAATATACAACTCAGTAATCTGTAATTCTTTGAGAAATTCAGCCAAACCGGTTTCTTTTTGGTGATCATTTTCAAAAAAACCACTATAACTATCCATTTCTGGATTACTGCCTTTACGAAACACTTTGATAATGTGATCCAATTTAAGACTTTTTACAAACTCAGCACCTTTAGTATTTTGCACACAATGTACAGGCCACAATATTTGTGATAATCCCGCTTGTTGAATAAATTCACCGGGAAAACGACCTTTATGATTGTTAGCAAAGCAGCTATGATCTTCTGGATGCCAATCCTGTGTAGCAATAACATATTTAAAATGTTGTTGAACGCGATTAGCCACTGGAATCACTTCATCAGCTTTTTCTACCGCTAAAGAACCTCCGGGCATAAAATCATTTTGTAAATCCACTAAGATCAAAGCTTTTTTCATAAAAGTCAGATTCCATGAACAAAGAAAATTGTTATATTATTTAATTACTCGTCATATAAACTTATTGACTCGCATTTGTATTTTAATCCTTTTTTCAAAACGGGGAAAGAAGAAAATAAAATGAATAAAAAATATCTTAATTCTTTTAACAAATTAATTTCCTTTTATTTTTTGAATTTGTTTGGTTTATAAACTATTTAATGTGAGCAGAAGCTTTTGCTTTTAAAATAAGTTGTAACTTTAAATCATAAAGTTTTTCTTCTAATCCAACAGGATAAGCATGGGGATTTAAAAGTCGTCGAATACTTTCATGAAATCCTTGTAATTCATGAAAGGTTTTTTCTTGACTGGCTTTTAGCGTGGGTCTTTTATAAATTAATTTTCCTAGTCTAAAAATAGGAATTAATAAATCGCGGTATGGTGTAGCTGCAAGAATAATACGTTGTTTGGTCGGATCGACAGGATCAATAATAGTAACATTATTTTTTGAAATCCCTAGTCGATTCTCATAAATGGCATCAGCCATGGCCGAACCGCCCACTTTGTCCGCATAATAACGCCGCACGGATAAAATCCCAGGAGTAGAAATTTTTATAGTTTGTTCGGATAATTTTACTTTATTTTCCCATGTACCTTGCGCAGACTTAATGGCGCTTAATTTATAAATACCTTCGAGTGCTGGCTGTTCGTAAGCAGTAATTAAATGGGTGCCGACTCCCCAAACATTAATACTTGCGCCTTGTTCTTTTAAACTAGTAATCACTAAAGGATTCAAATCATTACTACCGACTATCACGGCATCTTGATAACCTGCTGCATCTAAAAGTTTGCGGGCTTGTTGACTTAAATACGCTAAATCACCCGAGTCTAAACGGATACCAGCCAATTTAAATCCTTCAGGTTTTAATTCTTCAGCAATCTTAATGGCATTTTTTACTCCTTTGATTGTGTTGTAGGTATCCACTAAAAAAATACAGCGGTCCGGAAAGGTTTGTGCATAAGCACGAAAGGCGGCTAATTCATCTGCAAAACACAATACCCAACTATGTGCATGGGTTCCACGTACCGGAATACCTAATAATTTTCCAGCTAATACATTAGAAGTAGCGCAACAACCACCAATATAAGCAGCGCGACTGGCCATCAACGCACCATCAAAACCTTGTGCACGACGTAGTCCAAATTCTAATACGGGTTCGCCGCGGCTTGCTTGTAATAAACGGGCTGCACTCGTAGCAATGAGACTTTGAAAATTAATAATATTCAGTAAAATACTTTCGAGTAATTGACATTGTAATAATGGACCTTTAACGCGAACTAAGGGCTCTTGCGGAAAAACTACGCTGCCTTCCTCTATCGCATCGATATCACAAGAAAAACGTAGCTGTTGTAAATAATCTAAAAAATCTTTGGGGAATAATGCCTTATTCTGTGTATCCTTCAATCCAGCTAAATAATCAATATCGTCTTTAGTAAATTGAAAATTAAGTAAGTAATCAATAAACGTTCCTAAGCCTGCACAAATCGTGTATCTGCCATTAAACGGCGCTTGCCGAAAGCTATGATAAAAAACCGCTTCCCGCTCATGAATGCCTGCTTTCCAATAGCCGTAGGCCATGGTCAGTTGATAAAAGTCGGTTAATAATACTAATGAAGATTTATAGAGTTGTGTTAATGAGTTTTGCATTAGGCCTCTTGCATAAGCTGCGTGATAGACTTGATTTCATTGTTAAACGTTAGTCTACGGTCCTCATTTACTCATGTAAACTCCGGTCCTCGACTATCGTTTGCCTCGAACTCAAGTCCCATCATTGGGTGATGCTAGAGTCTATGAAAATAAACTAGTAGGAGCAAAAAGCTTCGCGAATTGAATTAATTGTACATAAAAAATCATCGTCATGGCGAGCGAATATTATGAGTGGCTATCAACAATTTTGTACTTCCTGGATTGCCGCGCGTTTGCGCTCGCAATGACAAATATAAGCTTATTCTGCAAGGATCCTTTGCTAAGTTTTAGTCGCGCAACTCATATATTAAATTCGCATTTTCTGGCCAGACTTTATCAACCACCGGTTTGTTTTTCTCGAATCTCATCCAAAGTTTTACAATCAATACAAAGATTGGCAGTAGGACGTGCTTCTAAGCGGCGAATACCAATTTCAACGCCACAAGAATTACAGAAGCCATAGTGACCTTCATCGAGTTGCTGTAAAGCATCCTCAATTTTTTTAATGAGTTTACGTTCGCGGTCGCGTGCACGTAATTCTAGATTAAATTCCTCTTCCTGAGTCGCACGGTCGCTAATATCAGGCAAAGAAGTACCCTCATCTTGTAGATGATGTACGGTTCGACCCATATCTTCCAACAACACGCGTTTTCGCTGTAATAATAAACGGCGAAAATACGCCTGCTGGCTCGAGCTCATATAGTCTTCCCCAGGACGTTCCTTATAAGGCGCTATATTTAAATCGATTTCCGAATTAATAGAAGTCAATTCTAGCCTTGTTTCTGGTAAAGAACGTTGTTTTTTAAATTCTTTCTTAGGTTTTTTATGTTCTGCCATTTTAGTTTCTATTGATGGTTGTTGTTTTACCGCAGGTAGCGCCTGGGAATCAGACTTTGCTTGCTGTTGTTTTTTTTTAGAAGGAGCTCGGATAACTTGTGCCTTCGCTACTTTTGTGGATTTTTTTTTAGCTATAGGCTTTCTACTTCTGGTAACACGGGAGGACGTCGACGTTTTCTTCGAGGTTTTGCTTTTACTAGGCTTTTTTTTTACCCTAACTGCTTTTTTTTTAGTCTTTCTGCGTGTAGCAGGTTTTTTACGACGAGTCGTTGTTTTCTTACGTGTTGCAGCTTTTCTACGACGTGGTCTACGTACTGTTTTTTTAGCCGCAGTTTTTCTACGACGACGTGGTTTAGCCGCAGCTCCCACTTTTTTCTTTCTGCGCACTGTTTTTCTTTTACGTGTAGGTGTTGCAGCTGTAGAGCGTTTTTTACGTCGCTTTGTAACTGTAGATTTTCTTTTTACTGGCATAAAAAGTTCTCCTCTTGAGAATTTAACATTTGCCGGAATTGGCACACACACATAAACCCAACACATCTATACCAAAAATTATTCGACATGGCAATCATTTCAAAGCACCCACCATGTCTCTTCTTTTTATTAATGATTTATAGATCATATTTTCAATTAATTCCATTTTCCACTACTAACTCGTTGATGACCTGCCATATCTTTGTAATTTTTTATCTCCTGGTAACCATATTTTAAAAAAAATTCCTCAACCAAAGCCGCCTGCTGATAGCCATGTTCTAAAAATAAAATACCACCATCCCGAAGATGTTCTCGTGCTTGTTGAATAATTCTTTCTAAATCATTTAAACCTTTTTCTCCTGAAATTAAAGCATTTTTCGGTTCGTAAGCCAAAGCACATTCCGTTTGCAAGTGTGGATCATCCTGAGCAAGATAAGGTGGGTTACTGAAAATAACATCAAACTTTTCGTCGGCTAATAATGCCTGACACCAATCACCCTGACGTAGTTTTATCGTTTGTATGTGATAACGGCGTATGTTGCGTTCGGCAACCTGTAAAGCGCCGAGGAAATTATCGGTTGCAACGAATTGCCATGCAGGCCTACTTAATGCTAATGCGACAGAGATTGCCCCCGACCCTGTTCCCAAATCCACTATTTTCCGTTGTTCACTGCCATAGGTATTAAGAACCAATTGCACTAGTAATTCGGTTTCCGGTCGTGGGATAAGCACCTCTGGCGTTACTTCAAAAGACAAGGACCAAAACTCCTGACGACCGAGTAAATAAGCGATGGGTTCTCCAGATTTTCGACATGTAATCAGTTGTTTTAGGTGTTTTTGCTGGTGTGTTGTCAGTAATCTATCCGGATGTTGACTATGTAATTGTGCCCGCGTGAGTCCTAGAACATGAGCAAATAACAATTCCGTATCTAAATAAGCGCTGGGACTGTTTAGATTTAATTCTTTGATCGCCCAACGCCAGCAGGAAACTAACAACATAAATTGGGTAGCAATAGCAACACAGACAAAAATTCCAGTGCGAAGAGTATGGCTTAATATTCTTTGGGATTTTGCTTACGTCGTATATAAGAAGCAAAAAACAGAATAATTAACAGGGGTAATAACACCGGTAATAAGACCGGAAATAAAATAATTGCAACGATAGTCCAAATAACGGCAATACCACCGATTATTAATGCGCCGGCCCAGGTTAAAATAAATAACAGTAAAATACTTAACGAAAAAAAGAATACTGAAGCAACTAAAAATCCCCAAACACTAAAACCAATCACCACGGCTCCGGTAAATAAAGCCAGTGCGATATGACCACCAATAATCAGCAATAACAGTATAAACAATGCAATAGCTAGTGATCGAAGCATTAACATTTCCTCCATTATGGATAGTGTGAATAAATGGTTATTTTCAAAAAAAAGGAATTCTCTTTTTTACTCGTCATTGCGAGCAGGTTACAAACTCCTGTCATTGCGAGCACCGAGAGTATTGCTCGTCATTGCGAGCGCGCGGCAATCTACATTCGCTCGCCATGACAGTGATTCTTTTGCGCTTTTCCAATACTTACAAATCTATTCGCCCAAGGCCGCTAATTCATCTGCTTGATATTCGCGCGTCAAGGACTGAATAACCGGTTCTAAATGACCTTCCATAATATCAGATAATTGATACAGCGTTAGATTTATCCTGTGATCGGTTAAACGACCTTGAGGAAAATTATAGGTGCGGATGCGCTCTGAACGATCTCCCGTGCCTACGAGATCGCGACGTGCTTCAGCTTCCTCACGTTGTTGCTTAGCTTTCTGCGCCGCTAATAGTTTCGCTTGTAATAATGACATCGCGCGGGCACGATTTTTATGTTGTGAGCGTTCATCTTGACATTCCACCACTAAGCCTGAGGGTAAATGTGTAATTCGGATAGCAGAATCAGTTTTTTGTACATGTTGTCCTCCAGCACCTGAAGCACGAAATGTATCAATTTTTAAATCGGCTGGATTGATTGTGACATCATCCACACCATCGATTTCAGGTAATATTGCCACCGTACAGGTTGATGTATGAACTCTTCCTTGCGCTTCGGTTTCGGGAACACGTTGCACACGATGTGCTCCGGATTCGAATTTCAAATGTGCATAAACGGCCGTTCCTGAAATACGTGCAATAATTTCTTTATAACCACCTTGTTCGCTAGGATTCATATGAATAATTTCCACCGTCCAACCCTGGTTTTCTGCATATCGGGAATACATCCTAAATAAATCACCGGCAAAAATAGCCGCTTCATCTCCTCCGGCAGCCGCACGAATTTCTAAGAAAACATTTCGTTGATCATTAGGATCTTGCGGTAATAATAAGCGCTCTAATTCTTTTTCTAATTCGATTTGCTTGTGTTGGGCCGTTTTAATTTCTTCTGCAGCAAGCTCTCGCACGGATAAATCCTCATCCTGCAAGCATTGTTCGGCTTGATTTAAGATAGTTAAGTTAGTCCGATATTGCTGAAAACATTGTACGACAGGACTTAACTGTACATACTCCTTAGATAAGTCGCGGAAATGATTTTGATCCTTAATCACCTCCATATCACCTAATAAAGCCGTTAATTCTTCGTAACGTTCGACAATTAAAGTCAATCTATTGAATAAAGAACTCTTCATATGACCACTTTATACCTAAAGCGCGGCACGAAGTCGAGTGCTGTATAAGCACCTTATATAAAGTCTGGAAAATTGAATGTTAATGATTCATAAGCTATTCTAAAAAGGAGTAGACCACTATAGCGGGCGCTATAAGGTTTTACACTATATAACCTAAGGGGATAGTATGAAAAAATTATTACTAATGGCTTCAGCTATTTGCATGGGTTTATTAAGTAGCATCAATGTGGCTAATGCCCACCCAGGCCAAAGTGCTTGTGCGTTTAGTGCTCACTTAGTAAAAAAGGCTGGCTTTGTTTCTGGAGCATACTATGACTGTGCAACTATACGTCAGTTATTGTCCAGACTCAACGTCGCACCACGTGCTTGTACAAAAATTGCATCATGTCAATACCGTTATGTTTGCAGCGAATATCATTATCTCGCTACCAATAAATTAATTCCAAACCGAGGCCCAACTATTTATTGGCATAATTCGCAACCTTTTTAATATACTCGCAGCAATGGGGTTTTTGACAAGGCGCCGTGAAAATGAAGCAACCGGAATGTATTAACATACATGAGGATTGCGAGTTGAGCGGCAACACAGACAAAAATTCAAGTGCGAAGAGTATAAAAAAGGAATGGGCAAATTCAGGTATCCCTTCCTAGTGAAGGGATATTTTTTTGTGTAAAAAAAAGATTTAAGCTTCGATGTTTACTTGTCATTGCGAGCGCATAAAATATTACTCGTCATTGCAAAGCATCAATCCTCGTCATTGCGAGCGCGTAAAATATTACTTGTCATTGCGAGCGCGAAGCGCGCGGCAATCTGCATTCGCTCGCCATGACGGTACTATTTTAGGTTATGCATCATGTCAAAATTTGCGAGTGCCACTATTGCCATTTCAACTCAGAAGAAAAATCAGATTGATTGTTTCGGCTCCTGGACCTTAAACGGCATTCATAAAAAAAACTTAGATCATGCTTTTAAAAAATTGAATCGCCATACAACATCGCCGATAATTTTAAATGCCGAATCTATCTCACGTATGGATAGTAGTGGTGCCTGGCAACTATACCAATGGAAAAAACAACTTTCTAAAAAAACAGACATTCAACTCATCGGTTTGAATAAAAAACACCAGACACTTTTTGCAATGATAGAACAGGCAGCTCATCAAATAAAACCTTTACCCTATCCAAAAAGTTATACCGGTTTAGCTTTATTCGGCAAAAAAGCGGTCGAATCATGGCAGGAACTAAAATCTTTTTTAAGCTTCATCGGTAAAAATTTTATTAGTGCCTGGCAGACTATTTGGCATCCCAGCCAACTTCGTGGTCGCGCCATCCTAAGTATCATTGAAATTACCGGCCTCGATGCCTTAGGCATTATTGCTTTATTATCATTTATGATTGGTATTGTCTTAACTTATCAAATGGGTTTTCAATTAAAAAATTTTGGCGCAACCTTGTTTATTATTGATTTATTAGGGCTTGCCATACTACGTGAATTTGCGCCATTGTTGACAGCCATTATGATAGCCGGTCGCAGTGGATCCGCTTTTACAGCCCAACTAGGTATGATGAAAATTAAAGAAGAAATCGATGCTCTAAACACGATGGGTGTCTTACCCAGTCAATTATTAATTTTACCGCGTATTTATGGCTTGCTGATTGCTTTACCCTTACTCACGGTTTGGGCGGATATTTTTGGTCTACTCGGTGGCATGGCGATGACACATAATATGCTAAATATTAGTTACACAGATTTCTTACAACGCTTCCCGAGAGTCGTTTCACTTTCTTCGCTCATTATAGGCGTAGGCAAAGCACCGGTGTTTGCGCTTATTATCGCCAGCACCGCATGTTTTCAAGGTTTACGCGTCAGTGGAAGTGCCGATAGTGTCGGCAAACAAACCACACGTAGTGTGGTGCAAGGCATCTTTTTTATAATTGTCGCCGACGCATTGTTTTCGATTTTATTTAGCAAGTTAAATATCTAAACAATCATAATTCGCAGCGCTATTTACTCACAACAATTGGTTTTTGGCATGGCGGAAAACGAAGCAACCTTTGTCTATGCTATATATGAGGATTGCGAATCGAGCGGCAACCCAAGTGCGAAGAGTATATCTCAGGTATGTATAAATCGCGCTATACTCAGATTATGCAACCCTCTGTCCCGGTTATAAAAATTGAAAATGTTAAACTATCTCTCGCTGGTCAATGGATCCAGCGCGGTATTAATTTACATGTTCAACGTGGAGAAATTATTGCCATCGTTGGAGGCAGTGGTTCAGGAAAGTCGACGTTGTTGCGCGAAATTTTAGCCTTACTCATACCCACTTCCGGAGACATTGAAGTATTTGGTAAAAATTTAAGCAAGATTTCTTCCGTCGAATTACTCAAATTACAATGTCGTTGGGGCGTATTATTTCAACAATCTGCACTCTTTACCTCACTTAACGTCATTGAAAATATCTCCTTCCCCCTACAAGAACATACAAAATTGGACAAAACGACTATTAAAGAACTCGCTTTAATTAAATTATTAGCGGTAGGTTTACCCATTGATTCTACCACAAAATACCCATCTGAACTCAGTGGCGGCATGCTTAAGCGAGCTGCTTTAGCACGTGCTCTGGTCATGGATCCTGAATTACTGTTACTCGATGAACCCACCGCAGGTCTCGATCCACAAGGCGCGGAAGAATTTGATGCATTGGTTTTAAAATTACGTAGCATTTTAGGGTTAACCATCGTTATGGTCACGCATGATCTGGATACATTATGGCAAATTACCGATAAAGTTGCTTTTTTAAGTGCAGGGCGTGTTTTGGAGTTTGCACCTATGGCACAACTGACACAATCCAAACAAGCCGCTATAGTCGCTTATTTTCAAGGACCACGGGGACGCATGACGCAACATCTTTACGAGGGAAATCATGGAATCTAAAGTTAATTATACCTTAGTCGGTGCTTTTGTGCTTATTTTAACCATCGCCCTCATTATTTTTATTACTTGGTTATCGGCCGGACTATCCACCAAGCGTTATAAAACTTTCCTGGTCATCATGCATGAATCTGTGGCAGGCTTAGGCGTAAAGTCTTCCGTTAAATATAATGGGGTAAATGTCGGTACCGTTAAGGAAATTTTTTTAAACGACCAAAATCCTGAACAAGTCCGCTTGCTGTTACAAATAGAAGAACATACACCCATTACCGAAGGCACAACAGCCACTTTAAATAGTCAAGGTTTGACCGGCATCACTTACCTGGCATTACAAGGCAGTGATTCTAACTTAAACCCTATTCCACTCATTCCTGGTGAAAAATATCCTATTATTAAAAGTATTCCTTCGTTGTTTTTACGCTTAGATACGACATTACGCGATTTAAATATTAATATGAATCAGATTACACACGATATTAATGGTGTATTAGGCGGTGAAAATCCAATTTTATTTAGAAAGATTTTGAATAATTTATCCATAACCAGTAATCATTTAGCTGCGCAAAGTAAACGTCTGGATGCTATTTTAATCAATACCGCCCGGTCAACGCGTGCATTTCCATCCTTAATGAATACATTAACTCAACAAACACTTCCTTCTACCAATCAAGTATTAAATAATTTAAGCATCATGACCGATAATTTACTGGAACTGTCGGACAACCTAAGACAAAACCCCAGCATATTAATACGTGGACAAAAACCGCCACCTTTAGGACCAGGAGAGCAATAACGTGCTTAACTTTCTATGTCGTCTGGGCTTCGGTAAAAATAATAGTGTCCATAAAGTGATAGGTTGTTTGCTAAGTTTCCTGCTGTTGTCGGCCTGCTCGATATTTGAGCCTATTAAAACACCACCGATGCATTATTTTACTTTAGCCATGCCTGATCCCAATTGGGATTGTTGCTCACAACAAAGAGATAGCACGATATTAGTCAATCAGCCGCGCGCTAATGCGATTTATAATAGCCCACGCATGATTTATATCCCAGCATGTTATCAAATCCAATATTTTGCCCAAAACCGCTGGGCAGACATGCCCACGCAAATGTTACAATCTTTATTAATCAACTCATTACAACAGTCCGGTTGTTTCCAAGCCATTATTAATACACCCTCTACCACTTATTATGATTGGGTCTTGAATACACAATTACTCAGCTTTCAACAAGAGTTTATAACCATTCCCAGTCGTTTCCGCATTGCAATACGTGCGCAACTCATCGATGCCCGATCCAGACATGTCATCGCCACACAGGATTTTGTCGTCGTGCAAACTGCACCACATGATGATCCCTACGGTGGAGCACTTGCTGCCAATCTAGCGGCACAAAAAATACTTAATGAAATTAATTGTTTTTGCTTAATAAATTTAACATGAGATTTTACAAAAAAAACAGCGTCATGGCGAGCGAATGCAGATTGCCGCGCGCTTCGCGCTCGCAATGACGAGGATTGATGCTTTGCAATGACGAGTAAATTATTTTAATTTTTCGCGGCTTCAGGGAATAAATTAATGACATTTAAGTAATGATCATTTTTTTGTACCACATCTTCAACCCAAGCATAAATTTTTTTGTCGCTGGTTTTTTTCAAACTATTCACCTTTTTTCTCAACGAATAATGACGATTTGTTTTCTTAATTGGTTTTCGTACCAGTAACATACAGATAATTGCCCTCAATCAATGTTAAAATTAATTTTTAATATAAAAAAATATATTATAAGTATAAATAGATTATATTAAGCTTATATTAAATAAAAATTAAATTGACTCAATAAATTATTAAAAATTATGTACAATTATTTTAAAATGAAATTTTTAAAAAATAAAAACCTAATGATCCCTTTTTTCCCATTCTTATTAGTTAGTTACGAAATAATTAATTATTTAGCAAACGATATGTATTTGCCGGCATTGCCGAGTATGGTTCACGATCTCGGAATCACTACACGCGTGGCGCAACTAACCGTAACCGCTTGGTTTTTTGGTGCCAGCTCGCTACATTTATTATTAGCTCCGGTCTCGGATCGATTTGGCCGAAAGCCTGTGCTACTGATCGGTGGTGTAGTGTTTACCACAGCCACCTGGATTTGTGCATTCACGTCGAATATTAATATTTTACTGATCGCACGATTTTTTCAAGGTGCTGTGGTGTCTACTTTAAGTACGGCGGGTTATGCCAGCATTCACGAAACCTTTAATCGCAAACAAGCCATCCAAATCTTAACACTGATAACCAGTGTCGTCATGTTAGCGCCCACTGTGGGTCCCTTAATCGGTGGAATTTTTTTACAATGGCTAAACTGGCGTTGGATATTTGTTTTTTTAGCGCTGAGTGCCAGCATTATTTGGCTAGGCTTATGTTTTATCATGTCAGAAACTCATTCCAGCACGCAAAGATACATGTTTCGATGGTCACATGTGCTAATCAGTTATCAACAAATACTGAAGAATAAAGCATTCATGCTTAACCTATTTATTATTAGTTTTAATATCTTAGCTAAAGTGGCGTGGATCGTGGGCGGGCCATTTCTCATTATCAGTCAATTTAAATTAAATACTTTATATTTTGGACTAATTCAAATCTTGGTATTTGGCAGCCAGATTCTCGGCGCACAAATAGTCAAACGACTTATCCATCGTGTGGAAATAAATCACTTAATTAATCAAGGCTTAAGCATTTCCTTATTGGCAAGTCTATTAGCGGTTTGTTTGAGTTTTATTTTTCCCGATAAACTCATAGGACTTGTCATTTGCTTAATGATCTTTTGTTTCGGCACCGCCCTTTCGGGTCCCTTACAACGACTCTGTATAGAAGCAAGTCCTGAACCCATGGGGGCACGCTTGGCCGTGTATGCGACTTCGATTAGTTTATTTTGTAGTTTAGCCAGCCTTTTATTTAGTTTTACATACACGGGTAGCTTACTCTGGTTTGCTAGCTTATTATTTATACTCGCTAGTCTTGCCAGCCTATTGCGCTGGTTTAGTTTAAAATATTTTTTTAGCGTTTAATCCGTACTTATATTTCAGCCTCATTACCATCTTTCCTTCTAGCTAAGTTTTGCTTAAGCTTAGGTCAGTACTATATGCTTATAACCTGAGAAGTATCATTAAAAAACACTTAATTAACGATTCTTATACTTCTTCAAGAAAAAGCCATTATGCCGATAGTCACTGATTTAGGAATACATACCACAAAACTTTGTCAGGATAGCAAAAAATATTTAAGTCGTTTATTAGCGGATAGAGTATTAGTGGGTGCCAGCATAAAAAATCCTAACTTTATCCTATGGAAAGAGCTTTTAGATATCAAAAGAGACAATCTAGGAGAAGACTTAATTAAGTACTTATGTTCTCAGCTACAAAAAAATGCCGAATATACTCACCCTTTCAATAGAGAAAGGTTAAAACAGCATATAGTCGATAAATTAATTAATCTCGAATGTCTACATCGCGAGCAAGAATACCTAAAATCCAAAAAACAACAAGAAGAATTGCGCCATCAAAAACTTGCTTTGATTTCTATAGGCATTATTATCGGTCTAGCCATTGCTTTCCCTTTAATTTTACCACTGTTGGGTGGAACGGCAACTTTAGTCGGAGTAATAACTCTAGCGATAGAAGCAACTTTATTATGCTGTTCAATCATCCCTGCTTTTGTCGGTGAAAGAACCATTGATTCAGAATGGATTGCACAAGCTCAATATGAAAAAGGCCAGTTTCTGCAAAAAATGGAGAAAGAAAAAATTCAAGCTAAATATGCAAAAATAACAAAGACCATGAGTAAAATACCTATTTCTGAAAAAAAAAATCGTTATTACAAAAATTTTCTAGATAAAGAGCGTTTGTTAACAATCAAAGAAGTTGATGATGAAAATGAAATACAGCGAGCACAAATCTCTATGGTTAAAAAAATAGCCGCGAATGAAAAGCATACGCCAACAAAATCATTAACGGCTGAAGCCACTATACAGATAACAACCGATAATCTCCAAAAAGTAATAAATTATACCTTTAAATTTTTTACCCAAGTAGTGCCGCAACAACGAAACCAAACTATTACTCACAACTATCTAATATAGTTGCTAATAACTCTTTTTGATTTAGTTTAGCCGCTTTACTTAAAGTGACGCTGGGTAAATGTATTAGTTTATTCGTCAAACGATACGCTAACTGTTTGATGACTTCCTCTTGCGCACAGCCTTTTTTTAACAATGCTAAGGCTTTTTTGACTTCCGTATCACGAAATTGTTCGGCCTGCTGGCGATAAGAGCAGATGATCGGTGCCGCCGCTTTAATTTTCAATTGTTCCAGAAAGTGTTGTACTTTTGCTTCTATCAGGCTTTCGGCTTTCATTGCAGCCGCTTTTCGACCTTGTTGATTTTTCTGGATCAAAGTATGCAGATCATCAAGTGTGTAAAGATACACATCTTCCAATTCATTCACATTGGATTCGATATCTCTAGGCATGCCGAGATCGGCGATAAATAGAGGCTTTCGTTTACGTTCTTTTAAAGCCTGTGCTAACATCGACTTTTTAACCTGTGGCCTATCACTACTCGTTGCGGCAATAATGATATCGGCTTTAGTTAGAAAATAAGGGATCGCATTTAAACAAATCGCCTGTCCGCCAATCGTTTTGCCCAGTTTTTCCGCTTGCTGTAGCGTACGATTAGCAACCCAGAAATGACGAATGCCTTGTGAGTATAGATGCTTAGCCACTAAAGAAATTGTTTCCCCTGCGCCCACCAGCAAAACCTGTGTATTGCTTAAATGTGCAAAAATTTGTTTCGCGCAAGTCACCACGGCGAATGCCAATGAAACTGGATGGGCGGTAATATCGGTGGCATAACGTATTTGTTTGCTGACAGAAAACACGTATTGAAATAAGCGATTAAAATGCGCACCCACACTGCCGAAGGAATAGGCGATAGCATAGGCATTTTTTATCTGACCTAAAATTTGTGGTTCACCTAAAATTTTAGAGTCTAAGCCGCTGGCTAAACGCATTAAATGACGTACAGCATGTTCTTGTTGGTAGACATACCAATGTGATGTGAGACTATCTTGCGGAAGTTTTTTATGCCGATACAACCAGTTCATGGTATTTTGTGCATCGCCATTAATGCAATAAAACTCAGTACGATGACAAGTCGATAAAATCACTGCTTCTTCAGTTTGTGTATCTTGCAACAGTTCGCGCAAAGAATTCGCCAAATAATCTTTACCAAAACTAAGCTGTTCCCTGATCGCGAGATCAGCTGTTTCATGATTAACACCACAGGCAAGCAATTTCATAACATTTTACATTGCGCTCCCCACCAGGCTCGCCCATTCTTGTTGATAACGAATATCAATTATTTTGAACCCTGCTGCGCTATAAGCTTGCTGCAGCATAGCAATTTGTTCAGTTAAAATCCCTGCTAATACACAATAGCCCGCTGGTTTAACTAAAGACCTAAAATAAGTTGCCAAATCGATTAAAGGTTGCGCCAAGATATTAGCCAGTAAAATATCGACGGGTTCTTGCCACTGAAAATCAGTGGGTAAGGAAATCTTTAATTTTTCTGTCGGTATGTCATTTTGTTCAGCATTCATCCTGGTTGCAGTTAACGCTTGTGGATCATGATCCACTGCCATAACCTGTTTTGCACCACATTTCAGTGCCGCTATCGCTAAAATACCGGAACCACAACCATAATCAATGACAGTTTTTTCTTCAAGTAGATGGGTATCTAACCATTCTAAACATAAGGCGGTGCTAGGATGCGTGCCAGTACCAAACGCTAAACCTGGATCTAAACGTATATTCACGGCGCTTTTCACCGGCGGTTCATAAGCACTAGGACAAACCCAAAGCTTTTCTCCAAAACACATGGGTTTAAAATCATTCAGCCATAGCCGTTCCCACGTTTGGTCGGCTAATATTTCGCTATGCGTCGCCAAAATAATTTTTTCACCAAATTTTTGATATAAAGCATCTATCAAAGCACGCAACGATGTATTAGCTGCAAACACCGCACTTATTTTAATATTTGGCCACAAGGGGGTGCTACCAAGAGGAGGTTCATACAAATTTTGATCATCTAACGCTCGCCAGGTTATAGAGAGTGCATCAGCATTTTCTAAGAATTCGCTAAGCTGTTCGCTATATTCGCGCGTTGTATCCAGATGTAATTGCAAGCTGGGCATCGTATTACAACGCTAAACGTTGCTCAAGATAATGAATATTCGTTCCACCTTTAATAAAATTGGCATCACGTACTAAGGCTTGATGCATAGCAATATTCGTTTGTATACCTTCGATAACAATTTCATCTAAGGCATTACGTAATCGAGCGAGTGCAATTTCGCGCGTTTCACCATACGCAATTAATTTACCTATCAAGGAATCATAATAAGGCGGCACACAATATCCGGTATAAATCGGTGTATCGACACGGATCCCAGGACCACCCGGAGCATGATATAAGGTAATGGTTCCTGGAGATGGCATAAACGTCTTCGGGTCTTCGGCGTTGATACGGCATTCGATCGCATGACCACGAATTGCTATTTGTTTTTGTTTATAATTTAATTTTTCGCCGGAGGCGATATGCAACTGTTCGACGACTAAATCAACACCCGTAACCATTTCAGTAATAGGATGTTCGACTTGGATACGGGTATTCATTTCGATGAAATAAAAATTACCATTTTCGTATAGAAATTCAAACGTACCCGCACCACGATACTTCATATCACGACAGGCTTTTACACACAGCTCGCCCATATACTGACGTTGTTTCCCAGTAATCCCGATCGCAGGCGCTTCTTCAATCACCTTTTGATGACGGCGTTGCATAGAACAATCACGTTCACCTAGGTGAATAGCATGACCTTGACCATCACCTAATACTTGGATTTCGATATGTCGGGGATTGGTTAAAAATTTCTCTAGATAGACACTTGCATTTTTAAAATTAGCTTGCGCTTCGGATCGTGTGATCGCAATCGCATTTAAAAGCGCTGCCTCACTATGCACCACGCGTATACCTCGCCCACCCCCACCACCCGCCGCTTTGATCAAAACTGGATAACCAATTTTTTGCGCAATTTTTAAATTTTTCTTATCATCATTATCTAATTCACCTTCAGAACCCGGCACACAGGGTATCTTAGCTTTGCGCATCGCAGCAATTGCCGATACTTTGTCACCCATCATGCGTATGGTCTCAGGTTCAGGCCCGATAAAAACAAAACCACTTTGTTGTACACGTTCGGCAAAATCCGCATTTTCAGAAAGAAATCCATAGCCTGGATGGATGCCCACGGCATCAGTAATTTCGGCGGCACTTATAATAGCGGGAATATTTAAATAACTAGCGGTAGCGGGCGGAGGGCCAATACAAACCGTTTCATCGGCTAATTTTACATGCTTTAAATTAACATCGGCAGTGGAATGCAAAGCAACGGTTTGTATCCCTAATTCTTTACAGGCACGTAAAATACGTAAAGCAATTTCGCCGCGATTTGCAATAACGACTTTATTTAGCATTATTTTTACCTATCAAATTTTCTAGCTCTACATCAAGCGGGTAAAACATTAATCGTCATCGAGCGCGTAAAATATTACTGTGTCATTGCGAGCACCGTAGGTGCGTGGCAATCTATGGATGGCCACGCTCATTACATTCTCTCGCCATGACGTGTTTTTTGTACTACTCAATTATAAATAAGGGTTGATTGTATTCTACTGGCATACCATTTTCTACCAATCTTGCTTTAATCACGCCTGCTTTATCAGCTTCAATCTGATTCATCATTTTCATGGCTTCGACGATACACAATACTTCACCTAATTGAACCGTCTGACCTAAGTTCACAAAAGGGGCGGCATCTGGATTAGGTGCCAAATAAACGGTTCCTACCATCGGTGAACGCACCTTATGACCGCTTACTTCAGCTTCTCCAGGGACTGATTGAAGTGGCATAATCCCACTCGAAGGACTAGGCTGCAAGAGTGTTGTTCGAGCAGGTGAAGACTCACGCTTAATGCGTATCGATTCATCCCCTTCAGAAAATTCAATTTCAGTCAAACCATGCTCATTCAGGAGTTTAATAAGCTGATTAATTTTTTCCGAATCCATAACAAACGGCCTCTTTTTCAAACAACAGTATGCGGCATATTGGAGCATATCCTAGCTGACTTTGCTAGTCTTTATATATGCTTTGCATTTGAATTTTTATCTGTGTTGACGCGGGGCTTGCAATCTTCTTCTTGGCACTTGCCAAAAAAAATCAATTGCTGTGAGTATACACTTAAGTTTGCTAAGCTTATCTTGTGCATTTTTATTGGCTTTTTTAAATATCTGCGAGTATTGAGAATAGCATTATGCAAAACCTAAGTTTGAAAAACTCTAACGACGCTCACAAACTGACCTTATCTGAAATGAGTTGCACACAATTACTAGGCGTTGGTCCAAAAATTAGCCATTATCTAAGTACATGTGGAATACTTAACTTGCAGGATCTGTTGCTGCATTTACCTTTGCGTTATGAAAATAGGACGCAACTCACCGCTATCAAAGATGCTCGCTGCGGTACGCATGCGCTAATATCGGGCATTATACATCACGATCCACATGTAATTAAAAACAGAAAAAGCTATTCTTGTAAACTCAGCGACGATACTGGTAGTATCAATCTAAGATTTTTTCATTTCAAGCCTAAACAGTTTCAGCAATTTAAAAAAGGATTGCGCTTACTTTGCTTTGGCGAAATACGTGCCAAAAAAAATAGATTTTTTGAATTAGAAATGATCCATCCCGATTATGAATTTTTACGTAATCAACATCCGCTTATTTTACCGAATTATTTAACCAGTATTTATCCTAGTACTCCCGGTATGTCACAACGACTATGGCATAAACTAATCGACCAAGTGTTTCGTCTTTTATTCACACACTCTGAAACACCATTAATTAAAAAACAACATTATTTTCCTGAATATTTACCCGAAAACTTATTAAAACAGATAAAATTTCCTTCGCTTTTGGAAGCTTTATATTATATCCATCGCCCTCCTACCGATGCACCTTTGGAAGAGTTAGCCACTGGCATACATATCACTCAACAACGTTTAGCTTTAGAAGAATTGCTTGCCCATTCGCTCAGTGTTCAACAAATGAAAAGAAAACGTGCTGCAGAAACAGCCCCCTGTTTAAAGCCTGACTCTGCTTTAATTAAACGTTTTTTGACCGCCTTACCCTTTCAATTAACCCAAGCACAAAAACGTGTTATCAAAGAAATTAATCAGGATATGCAAGGCATCATTCCTATGCAACGCTTATTACAAGGAGATGTCGGTTCCGGGAAAACCGTCGTTGCTGCCTTCGCCGCATTACTTGCCATTGCCAATCATTACCAAGTCGCCTTAATGGCTCCAACCGAGCTGTTAAGTGAACAACATTATCAACATTTTTATCGCTGGTTAACACCCTTGGGCTTTCATGTGGTTTGTTTAAACGCGGGCTTACAAGACAAAGCTAAAAAACAAATCTTAGCCGAAATAAAAAACGGTAAAGCACAGATTGCTATCGGCACTCACGCGCTTTTTCAAGAAGGTGTACATTTTGCCAACTTAGGTTTCATTATTGTCGATGAACAACATCGGTTTGGTGTGCAACAACGCTTAGCCTTATGGAAAAAAGGGCAACAAGAAAATTTACAAGCACATCAACTGTTTATGACCGCCACACCGATTCCTCGAACCCTCGCCATGACGAGTTTTACTGACTTGGATATTTCTTTTCTGGATGAATTACCGCCCGGTCGTCTGCCAGTACAAACGCTCGTTCTTTCTGATCATCGCCGCTCACAAGTCATAGAAAGAGTACGTGCCACATGTACTCAACAAAAACAAGTCTATTGGGTCTGCCCACTCATCGAAGAATCAGATTGTCAACATTATCAAGCCGCCGAAACAACGTTTAAAACCTTAAAAGCCGATTTAACGGATCTACGTTTGGGATTGATACATGGAAGACTACCTAGCGCTGAAAAAGAACGGATTATGCGGGACTTTAAAAATGGTGAGATTGATTTATTGGTCGCCACTTCGGTCATCGAAGTCGGTGTCGATGTCAGTAGCGCCAATTTAATGGTGATAGAAAATGCCGAACGCTTAGGTTTAGCACAACTTCATCAATTACGCGGCCGCGTGGGCCGAAGTGAGACCAAAGGATGTTGTATTTTGCTGTATCAAACTTTATCGCCATTAGCCAAGGAGCGTTTAGGTATTATACGCAATAGTCATGATGGTTTTATGATTGCACAACGCGATTTAGAGTTACGTGGTCCTGGTGAAATCTGGGGCTTGCGTCAAACGGGCTGGCAACAATTACGTATCGCTGATCTTAAACGTGATCATGATTTAATTCCGCATGTCCTTAACCTTAGCACCACGTTGCATACCGAATATCCTTATTTGATAGCACCTATTATTCAACGCTGGGCGAGGCAAAAAAACGATATCCATTGCAGTAAAGTTTAAAACTAATAAATGCAAAACCTAAAGAACTTATAGCTTATAAAGCTTGACTAATGATGAAAAGTATAATTTATACGTGGATCCGCAAGCGGCTTTATGGTAGTGATCAACAATGGTTTGGAGATTTAGGCTTGGGTTATCGCCGGGTTAATCACGATGCGGCTATTTTACATAGGAACTCCTGGAAATATCCAAGTCAACAATGGCGTTTTATCTGCTGCTTTTTTTGAAAATGAGCACACACTTTAGTTTTATCTAGAGCAATGCCAACTAAGCGGCGTCAGTGGTGACGGATTATCATTTATGCCAGAAGAAAAAAAAGTGTGAGAATGATGAAAAGAATGTACTGAATAACCAGGCAATGGAGCCGAATTAGGAATACCCATAGCAGGTATTGTTTGCGCCGATAAAGCGGCTATATTCTTAACGGCTTGCTCATAACTAGGAAGTCCTGTATCTAACTTAGGCGCAGAAGGAAATGACTTGTTGTTGACCATCACTTCGGTGTAACTCGGTGGTAGTGAACTCAATTGATCACAAAAGCCACGTAATGCATTTTCTAATACTGTTAGCTGCTCAACATTTTTTTGTCTAAAACAAAATGAAAAAACTCCAGCTCCCAGCTTCAAACAACCTACTATAACTTTTATAGCTCCATAGGCCAAAGCGGCCACAATAGGGATAAGAATAAATGATGCCCAGCTTGCGCAAACCGGCCACAGACTCATAAGTAAAAACATCAATCCAAAACCACCGAGGCCCCCTACTACCATAACCAGTAAGCCCCAAAAAATTTGCTTAACCGCCTTTTTTATATCTGATTTTATTTCATTATTTTTATCCTTTTTTTCAGCATATTCTAGATATTCCCTGAGTATCTTAACCGATTCAATCGTTGCGTTATCCGATTGTATTTGCTCTAAAGTAGCATACACTAATTCCCTATCACATTTTTTTGGCAATCGCGCCAGCCTATTTCGCGGGTCTAAATTGCTTAAGGTTTGATTATCAAAAACATTGACATTCACATAATCCCTACATTCTGAAGGCGTCATATATAGACCCTGCAACCCCACTAAAATAGATGCATAGGTTCTTTTTATCCGATAAGTTTTCATACTTTTCTCCTTGCAATCAAATTTATTTTTTAATTAAATTGCTTTGCTATAAATGCTGTGCTTTTTAAATAGATTAACACCTTCCTTGCCTTGGATCAGTATTTTCTGTAGCGCTCTCATGCTCGTGATGCACGCTTGGAATATAAAAAAAATTCGAAGCTATAGATACAGGTGATAGTGTAGCTTCCGGGCATCTCATATCTTCCAATATCACCTCATCATACGAAGGAAGTATAGTTGAGAAAAATCTCGAATAATAAGGAGTCAATTGCATAGAAACAGAAAATGATTTAAGGAAATTTATTTTTTCGATCAACGCATTTTCTAATTCGTGTAAATCTTTCTCATGTTGACTAAATGACCAAACAGAAAAAAACCAAAAACCTAAACCATAAAGATCCGCCACTAAACTACTATAAATTATTGCTTGGTTAGCAGGGAAAAATAATAAGCTAAGATGTAAAATAGTGAAAAGGCCTGCCATCATACCCGGTGTCACCGTATAATATCCACGATCAATATCTACTTGTTTTAACAACAGCAAATACTTTTTAAATATCATTCCAATACACATCAGCTCTTCTCGATCGACATGATCTTTTTCCAATTCCTGAAACAAGTGTTTAATAATGTAATGCTGATTATAGCGAGGCCATGAACTACAGGATCTAGAAAAATAAGAAACATTCCGATCATAAGATTGGTTTATCGCGACATTGACAAAATTGGCTGTTTCGCTGTCGGTTACTCTAAAGTCGGATAAACCTCTTAAAAAAGAGGCAAATTCTTTTTTAATGCGGTAATTATTTTCATTATTTGGCATTTTTCCCCTCGCCTTTATTTAAACTACCCGCTTATTATTTACTCACTAACAAAACTTCCTTTCACTTTCCCCACTATAACGTATAGTGTCTAAAGTGTGTCGCACCAATATCTTCATCGCTATCACATTCTGATGATGAAGAACTAGAAAAATAAAATATTTTAGTGCACGAAGAACTCGGCGCAGGAGAAGGAGTACCTGGTAAAACTTTTTCTTTAGTTTCCTGGAGTGATAAACCCGATGCACTAGCATCCCTAAAAATACTTGAAAAAGATTGTGAGCGAGATCGATAAAAGCTATTTTTTTTCACTGAAATTCTTTCTTGCTCTTTTAATCGTGCATGTAGATCGGGATCGGTAAAGGTTCTTGTTAAACAAGCTCGGCATTTGCTTTCGATACTAGAGGTTTCTGAATTGCTTTTATTGTTTGGCATTTTCTTCCCTAAAATGACTAAGCGCGGCGTTATTATTTTATACTTAAAAGAAAAATTAATATACTTTTTATTTTTTAAGAGATTTCCATGACGTTGATCGACTCGTCATTGCGAGCACGCAACAACCCTCGTCACTGCGAACGCATAATATATTGAACCGTCATTGCGAGCACCGCAGGTGCGCGGCAATCTACTAGTCTTTTTTCTTGGGCTACAAATCTGTAATCGTTCCTTCAAACATTTCACAGGTTAACATCACTGTCTCAGATAGAGTTGGATGTGGATGTATCGTCAATGCAATGTCTTCGGCTTCACAACCCATTTCTATTGCCAGTGCAATCTCAGCAATCAATTCGCCGGCGTTCGGACCGACGATGCCTGCACCCAAAATACGGTGGGTTTTAGGATCAAATAATAATTTAGTCAGACCTTCATCTCGCCCTTGTCCTAAGGAGCGGCCACTGGCTCGCCAAGGAAAAATGGCTTTTCCATATTCAATATTTTTTTCTTTGGCAACAATTTCCGTTAAGCCAACCCAAGCAATTTCAGGATCGGTGTATGCCACAGAAGGAATACAACGAGGTTCAAAAAAATGTTTTTTACCGGCGATCACTTCAGCTGCAACACGGCCTTCAGCCACGGCTTTATGTGCCAACATAGGATTACCAATGACATCGCCAATAGCAAAAATATGTGGAATATTAGTTTTTAACTGTTTATCGACAGGAATAAAACCTTGTTCGGTCACATTGATACCTAAGGCTTCTGCACCGATCAATTTTCCATTTGGTTTACGACCTACAGCCGATAAAATTCGATCAAATCGTTGTGGTTTAGCAGCTCCCTCACCTTCAAATGTAACCCATAGTCCATCTTTTTTAGCTTCTACTTGGGTTACTTTAGTTTTTAATAAGAACTTATAATATTTTTCTAAACGCTTGTATAAAGGCATCACGATATCTTTATCCGCGCCATTGATGATCATATCACCTGCTTCTACCACCGTAATCTCGCTACCGAGCGCATGGTAAACCGTTGCCATTTCCATACCGATAATACCGCCACCTAACACTAACAGGCTACCGTTGACTTCTTTTAACTCGAGTGCACCGGTTGAATCGATAATCCGCGGATCATCCGGTAAAAAAGGTAAACGTATCGGTTCTGAGCCCACAGCAATGATAGCTTGCTCGAAAACAATTTTTTGTTTTCCAACCGTGAGCTCATTTTTTCCAGTAAATTTTCCATCGCCAACGATGCATTCCACTTTACGTTTCTTGGCTAACAGGGATAAACCGCCGGTTAATTTTTTTACTACACTGTCCTTCCAAGCGCGCAATTGTTTGACATCAATTTTAGGCTTGCCAAAACTCACACCAAATTCTGCCATGGCGCTGGCATCTTCAATCACTTTAGCCGCATGTAATAACGCTTTAGAGGGAATACAACCCACATTTAAACAAACCCCTCCTAACGTAGATTCTCTTTCCACTAATATGACTTTTTTACCTAAATCAGCAGCACGAAACGCAGCACTGTAACCACCCGGCCCGCTGCCTAGCACGAGTACTTCAGTTTTTTTAATTTCTACTTCAACCATAGTTTCCTCTAAAATAATTTTAAGCTAAAACAAATATAAAGTGTTCTTGATACTCACAGCAACCAACGGCGAATGTCTGAAAGACATGCCGTCAAATGCATAATAAAACGAGCGCCTTCCGCACCATCGATCACACGATGATCATACGATAAAGATAAAGGCAACATTAAACGCGGAACGAACTCCCCTTCTTGATAAATCGGTTTAAACTGCGCTTTGGATACGCCTAAAATAGCTACATCCGGTACATTCACTATAGGCGTAAATGCCGTGCCGCCGATACCACCTAAACTTGAAATGGTAAATGAGCTGCCTTGTAAATCAGCACCGGTTAATTGTTTAGCGCGCGCTTTTTGACTGACTGCTCCTAGTTCTTGCGCTAATTCTAAAAGACTTTTTTTATCCACATTTCGTATGACTGGGACCACTAAACCTTCCGGTGTATCAACGGCAATACCAATATGATAATATTTTTTCAGGATCAATTCCTCGCCACCGGCCGATAAAGAAGCATTAAACGATGGAAATGCTTTTAAACTAGTCACTACCGCTTTCATAATAAAAACTAACGGCGTTAACTTAATATTTTGCTTGGCTGCAAACCCAGCTTGTGCTTTGCGAAAAACTTCCAGTTCAGTGATATCCGCCTCATTAAATTGCGTGACATGTGGAACCAACAACCAATTACGATGTAAATATTGTGCGGTTAATTTTTTAATCCGAGATAAAGCCTGCTTCTCTGTTTGTCCAAATTGATTAAAATCAATCTCCGGGGTTGACGGTAAACCCATTTGACTATTAGCACTTTGATTGAGATGCGCTTTAACAAATTTCTGTAAGTCTTCCTTAATGATGCGACCTTTTTGTCCGGTACCGCTAATTTTATTCAGATCGAGTCCAAATTCTCGCGCTAAACGTCGAACACCGGGTCCGGCATGGATATCTGCTTGATCTTCATCATCTTCATCTTCTTCCCCATTCTTTAACGTTGCCGACGGAGATGAAATTTCTACATGATTAGCGAATTCTGGCGCAGCTCTTTTAGTGCGTGTCTCGGTCTCTGGTATGGATTTTTTTTCTATATTCGTTGGGACATCAGAAGTAGATGCTATTTTTTTCTCAGAAGAACTCGATTCTTCTGTTTCTAAAATAGCAATCAAATCGCCTTTAGAAACTTTATCGCCTATTTTGACTTTTAATTCTTTTACTTTTCCCGCCAAAGGCGATGGAATATCCATTGATGCTTTATCACTTTCTAAGGTAATTATTGCATCTTCTACAGCAATATCTTGACCTACTTTAATCGGTATTTCAATAATCGCCGCGGCAGCCACATTACCTAAGTCTGGGACCACTATTTCTTTTAAACTAGACAAACGTTTTCTCCTCTTTGTCATTGCGAGCACCTAAAATATTAATCGTCATTGCGAGCACCATAGGTGCGTGGCAATCCATAGATGGCCACGCTCACTAACGTTTCGCTCGCCATGACAGGTATACACATAACCATTAAATGGTAAAAGGATTTGGCTTTTCAGGATCAATGGCATATTTTTTAAAGGCTAGGTCGATCTCAGTTGTATTCACTAAACCTTCTGCCATTAAGGCATGTAAACTGGCTATAACAATGTAGTACCGATTTACTTCAAAAAACTGACGTAATTGCTCGCGAGTATCACTACGTCCGTAACCATCGGTTCCCAGCACCATATACCGGGCTTTAAAAAATCCGCGAATTTGATCCGCATTTAAACGAATATAATCGGTGGCTGCAATCACTGGCCCTACCCGATCCTGTAAACATTGTGTCACATAACTAGGTTGTTTAGGCTCATCAGGATGTAACAAATTATGTCGTTCAATACTTAAAGCTTGTTTACGCAACTCTGAAAAACTGGTCACACTCCAAATATCAGCACTCACGCCAAAATCTGTTTTTAATAATTCGGCCGCCGCTATCACTTCATTTAATATCGTGCCTGAACCTAATAGTTGTACGTGTCGTTTATTCGGTTTAGTTTCGGATAAACAATACATTCCCTTAATAATGCCTTCTTTATGAGCTTCATTTAATGCCGGATGCACATAATTTTCATTCATTAAGGTCAGATAATAAAATACATTTTCTTGGTCTTGCATCATACGCCGCAAACCATCTTGAATAATGACGGCTAGCTCATAACCAAAACAAGGATCATAAGCCACACAATTAGGCACAACAGAAAAAAATAATAAATTATGCCCATCTTGATGTTGTAAACCTTCACCGGCTAAGGTTGTTCTACCCGCCGTTGCTCCTAAAATAAATCCTCGTGCTTGCATATCACCGGCGGCCCAAACAAAATCACCCACGCGTTGATAACCAAACATCGAGTAATAAATATAAAAAGGAATCATACTTAAATTATTGGTACTATAAGAAGTGGCTGCTGCCATCCAAGAACAAAATGCACCGCCCTCATTAATTCCTTCTTCTAATAATTGACCTTTCTTATCTTCGCGGTAATACATCAATTGACCGGCATCGACCGGATCATACAATTGGCCTACCGGAGAATAAATACCGATCTGACGAAATAAGCCTTCCATACCAAAGGTACGTGATTCATCGGGTACTATCGGCACAATACGCGGACCTAAGGTTTTATCTTTTAGAAGATGACGCAACATTTCCACAAAGATCATCGTCGTAGAGATTTCGCGTCCTTTGGAGCCTTGCAATATATTATCGAAATCACTTAATAGCGGCGCCGTTAAACTTTCGTCAGACCGAGTACGACGCGCTGGTAAATATCCACCGAGTTTTTTACGCTGCTGTTTCAAATACTTAATTTCTGGACTTTTTTCATCCGGACGATAAAAACTTAAATTTTCAATCTCAGCATCACTCATTGAGAGTTTAAAACGATCGCGAAACGCACGTAATTGTTCTTGAGTCATCTTTTTTTGTTGATGCGTAATATTTTGGCCTTCGCCTGCCGTGCCCATGCCATAACCTTTAATCGTTTTTGCTAGGATAACGGTAGGTTGGCCTTTATGTTCTACTGCTGCTTTATAAGCAGTGTAGACTTTTTTAATATCGTGACCACCTCGCTTTAAAAGCCATAGTTGTTCATCGCTCATATCGGCAACCATCGCTTTTAATTCTGGATATTTCGCAAAAAAATGTTCGCGAATATAAGCGCCATCTTTAGCACGGAAATTTTGATATTCCCCATCAATGGTTTCCATCATTAATTGAGGTAACAAGCCTTGCTTATCTTTTTTAAATAACGGATCCCAAGCGCTACCCCATAAAACTTTATTCACATTCCAACCTGCACCGCGAAACACACCTTCTAATTCCTGGACTATTTTGCCATTGCCACGTACCGGTCCATCCAATCTTTGTAGATTACAATTAATAACAAAAATCAGATTATCCAATTTTTCCCGTGCAGCAATACACAATGCGCCCAGTGATTCCGGTTCATCCATTTCTCCATCACCACAAAACATCCATACTTTTCTATCATTGCCTTTTAAAAGGCCGCGATTTTGTAAATATTTCAAAAAGCGTGCTTGGTAAATGGCCTGCATGGGGCCTAAACCCATAGAGACGGTGGGGAATTGCCAAAATTCTGGCATCAACCAGGGATGAGGATAAGAAGAAAGACCTTTACCGCCGATTTCTTGACGAAAATGGGCTAATTGCTGTTTGCTTAAGCGTGCTTCTAAAAAAGCACGCGCATAAATACCGGGCGAAGAATGTCCTTGAATATACAATAAATCGCCACCATGTTCAGCATTAGCGGCATGAAAAAAATGATTAAAACCTACTTCATACAGCGTTGCTGCCGAAGCATAAGTCGCTATATGACCACCGAGCTCAGAAGAAACTTTCCCCGCTTGCAATACCATCATGACAGCGTTCCATCGAATTAAAGCGGCAATACGTTTCTCTAGCTTTTCATCCCCAGGAAAAGCGGGTTCACACTCGACAGGAATCGTATTCACATAAGCTGTATTTAGACCTATCGTTAAATCTAAACCTCGTTGACGCGCCTTATTGACAAGCTGTTGGATAAGAAATTGCACTCTATCTATGCCTTCAAACTTTAAAACAGATAAAAGAGCATCTATCCACTCTTTGGTTTCAAGCGGATCCTTATCTAAATAAGGGGTTTGCTGTGTCATATGAGGCTTACCTTTAAAAAATATTCTTTGATTATTTTTTTATAAATTGCTTAGTGACCTAAATCATAACAGCACACCCAGTGTCACGGCGAATACGATAATTAAAAACAGGATTAAATCACGGTCTATGAGGTTTAAAGCAGAACCATAATTTTCATTGGTAAATTCGACTGTTTCGTCTAATCCTAATGCGATGCGCCCACTTTTTTCAATCAGCTCTCGATTAAATGAAACGTCTCTTAGCAAATAATCTAAACAAAATTGACTGGTTTGTACAAAATTACCCGCTAGGGCGAACAATATTGAAAATAAACGTACCGGTAACCAATCCAATAATGCTCGAATTTGTTGAGCTGATTTCCCTAAAGCAGGATAACTGGCATGAATGTGAGCAGAACGTTCAACTAAACGATAAACTAATGCTGCAATAGGGCCTAACAAAGCCATCCAAAAAATCACTGCAAACAAAGATTCATTGGCTTGCCAAAATATCGGCTGATGTATTTGCTTGGTATCAAAAATATTGATAGGACCCAAACAGTAAAAAAGCACCACGGCGCCAATTAAAAAAGCTAATAAACCTTGAATATAAGCGGCACTTAAAAAATAAATCACTGCTATAGGTATAGCTATGGGTAATACTACTAACAATAAAGGAATAAAATATTGCTGTGCCCATGTTTTATTTTTAGTCATGTCATTAAGTTTACTGACATATTGTTCAAACCAATTAAAACGAGCAAGAAAGTTACCTCGATGTAAGAAACGTTCCAGGCCCAAGCACAGTAACAACGTAATAAATGTCATAATCTTCCTCCGGGCATCCAGCCCTATGTTTAAAAATTATTATTCGGTTTATACTTTTCGCATTGAGTATATATTATCTCAGCACAGTACAAAAATTAATGCGTCCGTCATGGCGAGGCCGAAACGTCAGTGAGGTCGTGGCCATCCATGGATTGCTGAGCACCTTACGGTGCTCGCAATGACAAAAAATGCTTTAATACAGACTGAAACAAAAATATGAGTATACATTGAAAAGACATAGTTTAGTCTACTCGCATCTTTTCATTCAAGGCCAAAGGTGTAGGATAACGTAGAACCACCCAATAAGAAGAACCCACAAACGTCAATATTGTGACCGCTTGAATCAGATAGTTGGCTTTATCACCGATTAAGGCAGGTGTTGTTTCAGCGGCTAAATAAGCAATTAATAAAGAAAATTCGCTGGCTTGACCTAAACGCACACCCACTTCACGGGCTATATATTTTTTTTCACCTGACATTTGCAGTAACACCTGAAACAACCAAGGCTTAATTAATAACACCAACGCTGCTAATAAGAAGGCTGGTACAATCACTAGGGGTAAATAATGTAAATCAAAACTTGCGCCGATAGCAAAGAAAAACATAATTAAACAAAAATCACGCAGTGGTTTTAGATTATCGGCAATGAAAACCGCAATGGGTCCTTCTGCTATCGATACACCGGCTAAAAAAGCACCTATTTCTGCTGATAGACCGAGTGCGCGTGACAACTCCGCTAATCCTAAACACCAACCTAAAGCGACTAAGAAAAGATATTCTTGAACGCGATCAAAACGCATAAACAATTTACTAATGAAATAACGTTGTACGACAAAAGCAAAACCGAGCAATAAAGGAAAAGTAATTAAGGTTAAACCCAGATCGGCTAATTTAGATCCGGTCAAATGTGCCCCATGCACAAACAATAACATGCCAATAGCTAATAAGTCTTGTAGTAATAACACGCTGATCATCGTTTCACCAATCGGCTTATGATGTAACGCGAGTGTGGGCAATAATTTAAGGCCGATAATGGTACTTGAAAAAATTAAACTAGCACCTATTAATAAGCTTTCTAACAGAGTGAAACTAAATAAATAGCCCACTGCAAAACCTATTGTTGTAAACAAAGCACTAAAAACTAAGGTTACCAGTGCTGTTTTACGTAAGCTTCGATAAAACTCTTGTGGTGTTAAATCTAAACCGACTAAAAATAACAAGAAGATAATGCCCACATCACCAATGCCGCGTGCCAAACCTAAGTTTGGCACTAACTTCAAACAACTCGGCCCTAATATTAAGCCTAATAAAATATAAGCAACTAATAAAGATTGGCGTGTATACAGTGCTATCGTTGCTAATATGGCCGCGCCAGTAAAAATGACAAAGATAGAGAAAACAAAATTATGATCCATTATTCCTCCAGGCAAAGCAAAGAGGCATTACCTCCCGCCGCCGTCGTATTGATGGACAATGAACGTTCTAAGCACAAACGAGGTAAATAATGAGGACCGCCCGCCTTAGGTCCGGTTCCAGAAAGACCTTCGCCACCAAAAGGTTGTACACCCACCACTGCACCTATCATAGAACGATTAACATATTGATTTCCGACATGTACCTGGCGTGAAATGGTATCCACAGTATGTTGTATCCGACTTTGTATACCCAAGGTCAAACCATATCCGGTATGATTGATAGCATGGATCACTTGCTCACGATCTTTAGCGGCATAACGAATAACATGCAAGATAGGACCAAAGACTTCTCGTTTTAACAGATCCAAGCTCGGTAATTCAAATAGGCTAGGAGCAAAGAAATTGGTTTGATCCAATCCACTGGGGAGCTTGCATTGATAAAGCAATTTAGCTTCTTGGGACATACGATCAAAATGTTCTTGCAAGGTTTTCTTAGCCGCACTATCGATCACAGGCCCAACATCGGTAAACAATTCACTAGGATCACCTAATTTGAGTTCCGCCATCGCTCCGCATAACATTTCAATTAAGGATTCCGACATTTCCTCTTGAACAAACAATACTCGTAGTGCTGAACAACGTTGTCCAGCACTACCAAAAGCGGAATTTAATACGTCAACCACCACTTGCTCCTTAAGTGCGGATGAATCGACGATCATGGCATTCTGTCCACCGGTCTCTGCAATGAAAGGTAAAATCCCACCCTCTCGATTGGCTAGACCTTGATTGATTTCTCGCGCTGTTTCGGTTGAGCCAGTAAATACTATTCCTTTAATCCGCGGATCGAAGGTTATTTTTGGCCCAATAACGGCACCACTTGCCGGTAAAAGTTGCAATACATCGCCAGGAATTCCAGCTTCATGTAAGAGCTGTACGGCTGCGGTCGCAATTAAGGGTGTTTGACTGGCAGGTTTAGCAATTACGGTATTACCGGTCACTAAAGCAGCAGTCACTTGACCAATAAAAATAGCTAAAGGAAAATTCCAGGGACTAATACAGGCAATAATTCCGCGACCTTGATAACTTAACCAATTTTCCTCACCGGTCGGACCAGGCAATAATTGCGGTACTAAATCTAAGCGTGCACGCATGGCATAATAGCGACAAAAATCCACCGCTTCTCGCACTTCAGCCAATGCATCATTCAGCGTTTTACCCCCCTCTTTGATCGCTAGCGCCATAAACTCACTTAAGCGTTGTTCGAAAAGATCAGCGGCACGTTCTAAGCAAGCGGCACGTGTTTCTATAGGAGTATTTACCCAAGTAAAATTCATTTGATGGGCATTGCTGATCGCTAGGTCCAATTGTTCTGCATTAGCTAAACTGACATGCCCAACAATTTCCTGTGGATTAGCTGGATTGCAGATAGCACGAGTTTTCTCACCCTCGACTAAAACACCTTTAATAATAGGCCCTGCGATATATGATTTTTTAGAGGCACTTTCTATTTGGCTTGCCAATGGATCCCAAGTTTCGCTATCGGCAAAATCGATGCCTTCGGAATTTTTGCGACCAGCCCCATAAATATCCCTCGGTAAGGGAATTTTAGGATGAGGAATCGTATCCAATTGAGATAATTTTTGCACTGGATCTTCTAACATTTCCTCGATAGGAATGCTGGGATCAATAATACGATTAACAAATGAAGTGTTTGCACCATTTTCTAATAAACGTCTCACCAAATAAGCAAGTAAATCTTCATGCCCACCTACCGGCGCATAAACTCGACATGGAATATTAAGCTGCTTAGGTCCTACGATATGATCGTACAAGGTATAACCCATACCATGTAAACATTGCATTTCAAAATCTCGATTCTTGCCAGCCAACTCCAGTACTGTAGCTAATGTATAGGCATTGTGCGTAGCAAACTGCGGATAGATTTGTGCTGAGTGCGCCAATAATTTTTTAACACAAGCAACAAAACAAACATCGGTTCCTGCTTTACGCGTGAAGACTGGATAGCCTTGCAACCCTTTTAATTGAGCATTTTTAATTTCCGTATCCCAATAAGCCCCTTTAATTAACCGCACCATCCAACGTTTATTCTGTTGTTTAGCCAGATCAATAAGCCAATCAATAACAAAAGGCGCGCGTTTTTGATAAGCCTGCACCGCCACACCAAATCCTTCCCAACGCGCTAAGTCAGGATCACAAAATACTGCACCGATAATATCTAAAGAAATATCCAAACGATCCGCTTCTTCAGCATCAACGGTCAGTGAAATGTTATTAGCTTTCGCAGCTAAAGCTAAGGTTTTTAACTGCTTAATTAAAAAAGGAACAACCACTTCTTTTTTAGCAAACTCATAACGCGGATGCAACGCCGATAACTTAACTGAAATACCGGGTGCATCATTCAGTGATTTGCCTGATGCCGCCTTACCAATAGCCATGATGGCGGCTTGATAGGCTCGAAAATAACGCTCAGCATCCTTCTCGGTACGTGCCGCTTCCCCTAACATATCATAAGAAAAACGATAACCTTTTGCTTCATAGGCTTTAGCTCGTTTTAATGCTTCATCAATTCCTTGACCCATCACAAATTGGCGACCTAACATCTGCATGGCTTGCTTGACTGCTTTGCGGATAATAGGCGCGCTGGTTCGACCGACAAAGCGGCGGAATACATTAGTTAAACCGCTGGCTTGATCCGACTGTAATAATTTCCCGGTTAACACTAAACCCCAGGTACTGGCATTAACAAAAAAAGAAGCACTTTGACCGAGATGAGCAGCCCAATCGGCATTGATAATTTTATCTTTTAATAAGGCATCGATGGTATCGCTATCGGGTATACGTAATAGTGCTTCGGCTAAGCACATCAACGCGATGCCCTCTTCACTCGATAGATCATATTCATATAAAAACGCGTCTAAACCACCTTTAGATAAACGCTGCGCTCGAATCTGTTCAATTAATTTAGCCGCACGTTGCGCAATTTTTTCGGTCACTTGACGAGGTAAAGCAGCTTGCTGCAATAAATGTTTAACGCACGATGTTTCATCAGCATAATAAGCTTGCGCTATAGCCAATCTTAACGGATTTTTCTTATCTGATATTAAAGGAAAAGACATTCGAACCTCTATAAAGAATTCCAAAAAATTATTTTTTTAAATACTCTGTGCATTTGAATAAGAGGCTGCTCAACTCGCAACACTCATATTACACTCCTGTTGCTTCACAACGCAGTCCTCTTCCAAAAAACCCACACTGAGAGTATATTTTAAAAGTATGAACCAACATTCTATGCAGAGTATGCAGAATAACTCATGTGGGTTGACTTTTAAATGTTATGCTAGTCGTACATGAGTTCATCAAGCGGGGTTTGAGCAGGTGAGCCTCCATTTTGCATCAACTCACATAATACATCCGTAATACAAAGATAGCGTAAAATATTCGGTGTGACTTCATCAAAATTGGCTTTCACTCCTAGCAAAGACTGCTCTATTTCATCAAAACTAACACCAATTCCATAGCCTAAACAAAGTGAGCATAGTTGGTCGGCACGACGAGCAATAGCAGGCAATAACCCCACTTCCGAAAAAACCTCATCATAGGTAATGGGCCTACCCTTCAAAGTAAAGTTAGCCCGTAAGGTCTTGGCAATGGAAAGTAATGCTCTTTTTAACTCCATAAGTTGCTACTCACTCCTTCCACCACGGAATAGCTATCTTACGAGGTCCGGCCAATACCGTACGCAACCAACGCAAAAAAACCGTAACAGAAAAACCATAACGTTCTAGCAAGCCAAAAAACGCCATGGCCACTAACGCCAATAGAAAGCTCCAAACGCGAATATGTAGCAAAAACAAAAGCAATGGGAAAGCCGCACGCGCATCGATTAAAAAAAATCGAGGTATGCGCGCCGAATCACGCCAATGTGCTGCTGTAGGAACCCGTGACATAAGTAGTCCTAACCCTATTTGGTTAATATTCTATCATTTATGGCGGGAATCATACAGCAACTGACTAGAAATTTAAAGTTGGGAAATACATCTAGGCTATGAGTTTCAATGCTCATATCTGCCCAGCTATCAAGGTATTTTAAAATACCGTCTTGTGCTTCAATTGAGTAATAAATTTCATGATTCGCTTGACTCAACTTTAACTAAACGCTTTAATACGCAACCTGACGTCAAGTTTAAAAAAAACAATCGTGATGGAGAAAATTTAAACCACGGCAAGTTTACGAAAAACCTAATCTGCACGAAAAAACGTCAACCTGGCCGAATAGCTCAGTCGGTAGAGCAGAAGACTGAAAATCTTTGTGTCGGTGGTTCGATTCCACCTTCGGCCACCAGATAAATCAAACACTTACATCACTTTCAAACTTTCCCTCAAATTCCCGTGCGGGACTTTTGCGGGAGCTGTCACTTTTCTTTCTAAACGAAGTACAGTCAATTGAGGTTTTTCTTCTCCACATATCTTATTGGCTGCTCGAATCAAGTTACCCAATTCTACTTGTGAATAGTGAGTCGTAATACGACTACTTTTATGTCCAAGCAAATCTTGTCTATCTTCAAAGCTTACTTCAGCGGCGCGCAATCGACGACCAAAAGTATGCTTCAGATCATGAACCCTCACCTGCGGTAACCCTGCTCTCTTACGTGCTTTGATCCAAGCTGAATTTAACATCCGTGTAACAGGCTTACCTCTAAAAGTAAAAACGTACTCCATATGAGAACCTCGTACTTCCTCAATAACTTGACGAGCTACCTCGTTTAAGACGACTAAGCGATTTTTACGATTTTTAACTCGCCATGCAGGAATGATAAATACCGATCCTTCTGGTATTTTAATTTCCCAATCCCACTTTAAATTACAAATTTCTTGATCACGACATCCCGTGTTAACAGCAAATAAAGCCATTCTTCGCAAATGAATAGGCAGCTCATTGAATAACCTTATTTGCTCATCTTGTGATAGAGGATAAGGTTCGTTCCTATCAGTTTCCGCCAACAGCTCAATCTTAGATGCTTTATGCAACCAACTTAAATTATCTTCATCTTTCCATACATCAGTAGCTAAATTTAAGATTTGTCGCACCACTTGTAATCCGTAGTTAATCGTTCTTTTCTTTACCTTATTCTTCTCACGCTCCTTAATATATTTTTGAAGATTACACATATGAATCGATTCCAATGATAAATTTCCAATAAACTTATCTAGAATTTTTATATGCATTGCCTCAACATAAAGACTTGTCTTATGTTGATTTTCCTCTAAATATTTAGTAGCAGCATCTCGGAAAGTTCGTTTCGGTCTAACGCCATAAATCTTAGCTTGCCTTATTTCTTCGGTACGTTTTGCAAGATACAGTTCGGCTTCTTCGAGAGAACTTGATCCAGTACTTTCGCAAACGCGTTGTCCGAGTATTTGTTTGTCGATGTGCCAGATCCCCTTACGGTTGAGCAGGCCCGACGTTCTTTTTCGCCCCATAGTGTTTTACTCCTCTTATTAGCGGGGCGCCCATTACATTCTTTATAATGCTCAACCCACGCATCTAAATCAAGTCGATCAAAAGCAATTCCTCTTTTGCCTATCGGAATAATTGATAGCGATGGTTTCACTTCTTTGTTAAATCTATTTTTGTCCATTCCTAAATAATTCGGTGCGTCACGTAAACGTATTAATCTAGGCTGCATATTCTTATCCTTATTTTTGAACTATCCACTAATCAGATTACTAGAATTATTTGCAAAGAATATTTCAAGAATCTTGTATAGACTTATTTTGTTCATTCATATTCATAAAAAAATAAATGGAGTGGATAAGTATGGAAAACAGCCCTTTTGAGATATTTATTCGAGAATGTGGAACGGTAGAAAAGGCGGCCAAAATTTTGGGCACATCACATCAAAATTTATGTTCTATGCGAAATGGCCATACCTGGGCAAAATTTAAGTTTGCGAAAAAAATTGAAAAATACCTATGGGAAAAACTGAAATATAAAATAGATCCTTTAGATTTGATTTCACCATTGGATCGGATGGAACTAAAGTCGTTATCTCTACCCTTTATGCATCATCCTATTAAACTCATTAATGTTCCGATAATTCATGTGAAATGTAATTTTTCAGTTCCTAGTTTTACCGACCGAGAGCAACGTCCTTTAAACCAGTTTAGACCAGTTATCATCGATGAAAATCAACAACTCATAGCCAACCCAAGCACTTATTTGGTTTATCAGCAACAGAACAAAAAAATGGTTCCTGCTTGGCACTTTTCTTTATCTGATCTGCTAACAAAAAAATATGAGTTGGCTGTATTAGTGCAAACCTTTTTAATCTGCGAGCGAGCTGCTATTGGAATTGCGACGAAAAAATATTTAGGAAACCGCCAAGGGCCTCGTTTTCACAAACCGTTTCGTCGAAATTTCGACGAAATAAAAGGAAGAACAGATGAATTGATAGCTGCTTTACTTGGCTTTGGTTGCAAAGACAGTTATCGCTACGCTGAGAAAATTCAATTACTCGGCAGTTCTGAACTGGTAAAAGCCGTTGATGAAGGAAAGCTAAAAACTTCCGCAGCAGCACTTCTAACTCGCTTCACTCACACAAAGCAGCAAAAAATATTAACACATGATAAAAAAGAAATTTCTTCTTTTATTTATCAATCTAAAAAAAGGAAATAAAAATGAGAGAATACGGTTCGGTACAAACTCAATTTTGGTCTGATATAGCATTACAAAATTTATCCACTCACGCCAAATTATTGGCTGTTTATTTACTCACTGGACCACATACTAATATGTTGGGTTGTTTTCGATTACCCATAGGATATGTAGCAGAGGATTTAAAATGGAATGAAGAAACAGTTTACAACGCATTTTCAGAACTCGATCAAATTAGATTTTTAATCAGAGATTCAGAATCAAACTGGATTTTAATCATTAACTTTCTAGATTGGAACCCCATTGAAAATCCAAATCAAGGAAAAAGCATAATTAAGCTTTTCAAACGGGTTCCACCGCTATCAACGGTTTTCAAACCCATAATAAAAATCTTATTAGATCAAACCAAATACTTAGATGAAGGGTTTAAAAACCATTTGGCAACTCTATCGCACCCTTTCAAAACCAGGAACAGAATCAGGAACAGGATCAGAATCAGGAGAAGGATCAGGAACAGGATGTTGTTGGTAAGCCGTCGATAAACGACGACTTACCCAGCAGCACCTCAAAAATTCCCTTATTAATTGATAAAAAAAGTGTAGTGGATACCATTTCCGACGAAGAAATCCTCGGTATTCCACTTCAAAATAACGATGTGTTTATTACGGGAAAAATGGATATCAACACCTGGAAAAAAACCTATCCAAATATTGATGTTTTGCAAGAATTACGCCAAATACAAGCTTGGAATGAAGCTAATCCAAGTGCACGCAAAACACGATCCCAGATCTTGCGTCACATCAATGCATGGCTTGCTAAAGAGCAACGTGACTCTCTACAACGACAGCAGGCTCCTCCCGATCATGACGTAACTCGTTTAGCAACACGAGGACTGAGCCCTACCCTCGCCCACAACCTCGTCGTTGGAGAACAATGGTTGAATCACTCAAAAAATTGAAAAACAAAATAGGAGATTTTATGTTAGTAGATGATAAAAAACCCTTTCTAGAATGGCTGACATTATTGGCGGAATCTTTTAATCGCAAAGTTTCAAGCTTATTACTAGAAACCTACTGGCAATGTCTTAAAGCTTATCCGTTTCCCCAAGTAAAACAAGCGATACTGAATACTTTACAAAATCCCGATCGCCAGAAATGGGGCATGCCAACTCCTGCTGATTTAATTGTTTTAATTCAAGGTGATAGTCATAGCCATGCCCTTAACGCTTGGAGCCAAGTAGTAACGGCTATTCGCACAGTAGGTCGCTATGACAGCGTCGTTTTTGACAATCCAATCATTCACTGTGTCATTCGAGATATGGGCGGTTGGGTTTATTTATGCCAACAGCCAGAAAAAGAGTTACCATTCTTACGCCATGAATTTGAGAAACGTTATCGTGATTACCAAGAAAAACCACTTCCTAGCTACCCACGATCGCTCAAAGGCAGCTTAGAACATGATAATCAAATGCAAGATTGCTCTCATGCTCCACCCGATCCTATTTTAATAGGTGATGTTAAACGCGCATTGACGGTATATACCAACGGCACTAAACAATTATCTATTCTCCCATTAACACTTTCACAAGCGACTCAGCAGTTTTCGCAATTGCAGATTGATACGGATACGTCTGAAGAAGAAGAAGAAAATTGAAGGATCTTTATGCAAAACAACTTAGTTAATGAGTCTTTATTTCAAAACAATTATAAAATTCTGCATGGCGATTGTGAGAAAGAATTGCGCGCTTTTCCTAATCAAGTTGATTTGATTGTTACATCTCCACCGTATGCGGATGCACGGAAACAACATTACAACAGCATTCCTCCTGGCGATTATGCCGATTGGTTCATATCTTTTCATAGCACGTTTTGGCAAGCTCTAAAACCAACGGGAAGTTTGGTACTGAATATGAAAGATAAAATTGTTAACGGTGTCCGTCAGCATTATGTATGGAACACGATAGAAAAACTTATTGGCTTAGGTTGGTATTGCATTGACGATTATATCTGGCATAAAAAAACGAGTATGCCTGGGTATTGGCCAACTCGCTTACGGGACGCCTGGGAATACGTATTTCATCTCGCTAAAGTGAAAACACCTTATATTAACCAGGAAGCGGTTAAAGTTCCGATAGCCTTGTCCACTCAACAACGGTTAACGAATTTCGAAAATCTAAAATCTCACTTCGTTCGTTCTAGTACGGGTAGTGGCTTTCAGCGTAACTTAGCCAATTGGCGTAACAAAAAACAAGTACTACCAACAAACGTTTTACATCTTAGTCCTGAAAATCGCAATCAAGGTCATCCAGCGGTTTTTCCGGTTGCATTACCTCAGTTTTTTATCCAATTACTCTCAAAACCCAACGATCTGATTGTTGATCCATTTGCTGGCAGCGGTACTACAGGTTTAGCTGCACTTGCTTTACATCGACGCTGCGTGCTGATTGATAACCAGCTCATCTACTGTCAGATTGCTGAACGAAGGATAAATACATTAATTAATTTTAAATTAAATTAATATTAAAAAATCTTTTTAAAAGTTCAATAAATTTAATTAAACCTCTTGCATACCCCCTGTCGGGACCGCTAAGATTAAATGCCTGTTATTAAAAAATTTGGTGCAGGAAAACTTCCTGCACCAAACCGCACACAAGGTACTGGTAATACCTTGCGGCTACCACAACCAATTCTGGAGGAATTGATCATGGCTATTTCCATCTTAAATCACACGGCCCCCTCTGGGCAATTAACATCACTGCTAACCGCACTTCTGTTTTATCAACCGCATCTAGCGCGGGCTACAAAAGTGGCATCGGGAATAACTTTTGTGCGACTTCGACAGACATAACTCCTGATTTGTTTCTAAAAAACATTTTTTCAAACAAAAAAATAGGCCTATTTTGCGCCTCGGGAGCCATTATGTCTCAAAAGAAAGTGAGTGAATCCGCTATAGGGGATTCCAATCTAACACAGGGTTCATCCATTAATGAACCGACTGATCTAATAACGCGTATTTTAATAAAACTTGGTAATCACAAACCATCTCCCAAACAACGTCAACTTATAAAAACTTTATTATTTAATCTAAGCTTAAGAGCGACATTGATCGTTGATTCGCAGTTAAGCCCTCGAGAAAAAGAGTGTCTTTCATTAGCCGCTTTAGGATACACCGTAAGAGAAAGCGCTGAATTACTCAATATTAAGCACAATACAGTTGAAGACTATCATAAAAGCATTAAAAAAAAACTGAAATGTAAAACAATTGCTAGAGCAGTGATGGAGGGTATTCGCTATGGATGGATCAAAAAACCTTAAAAATTTACAACAAAAAACCCTCGGAATTCCGGGGGAATTTATAACAAAAAAAATAAAAAAATTCCATTACTTCTGGCTTAAAAATTCGTTTTTAACTTTAACAGATCAGAATTACCTCCCCCGGAATTCCGGGAATTGTGCAGAATATCAATAATAGTCACACTATAAAAAAATAACACTTTTCAGGAGAAATTTTATGAACCATGACTTTGCAAACTCTTCCCTTACCCCTCGTATCTTGGTTGTTGAAGACGACCCCATTATTCGAACCATCCATCAACAAGTTCTTGCAAGCTTGGGCTGTCAGGTTGATTGTGTTAGCCGAGGACAAGCTGCAATCCGTCAGCTTTATTACGATATGGTTTTGCTTGATATGGGCTTACCGGACATTCCTGGGGGAAATGTCATAAAAGCAGCGCGCACGAGAGAAATACAACGAAAACCGCTTCCTTTCATCGTAGTAACCGCCCATGACAAAGAAAACGAAGCAACTTATTTAGCACTCGGTGCCGATCGTGTTTTTCGAAAACCATTAGCAAGAGGACAATTACACTCCCTTTTAGTAGAGTATGGCTTACTGAAAAATAAATAATAACCTTATTTAATAAATTGAAATAGCAGAAACTTTAGTAAAATTATGGATTGGACACCTAGCCTAACCACTATCAAAATAAATCTCTGCTATCTCTACAAATCGTTTCGAGTTAGCACTACGTTTTAACTGAATAATGATTGGAATAATAGATTGAATATAAGTCCGTAATTTTTCTTCAGTCGAATTTGAACCTGCTTGTTGCATCATAAATACGAGTTGGTCAAAACAACCTGCTGGTGTATCAGCATGCACCGTACTGATGCTACCGGGATGACCGCTGTTTGCTGCCCTCAGAAATGACCATGCTTCCGCACCGCGTAATTCAGACAGCAAAATCCGATCCGGTCTTAAACGTAAACATGCCTTGAATAATTTCGCTGCGGTCATATTTTTATCGTCTTCATTAAAAAGTAAATGTACTTTGTTTGCCTGCGCTACCTTAACCTCTCGCGTATCTTCTACCGTGATCAAACGGTCCGTATCTGGAATAAGTTTTAAACACGCATTGAGAAAGGTTGTCTTACCGGTACCCGTCCCACCACTAATGATCATGTTTTTTTTAGCACTTATTGCTAACTTCAGAAATTCAGCAATATTTTTTTGCGCGTGTAACTCTTTTAAAGAAGTTGCTGTTTCTTTAGTCGCATCTTTGTTTACGACAGCAAACTCATCAAAAACCCCTGTTTTTTGATAATCCTCTAGACTCATTTCATGACGTGAATGGCAACGAATAGAATAAATCGCATTATTTTTTTCACAAGCAGGTGGCATAATACATTGTATGCGTTCGCCCGTCGGTAAATAGCCTGAAACTAAAGGGTGCGGAAATGTTTTATGGTTAAATTCTGCAATCAGGTTAGCTAATGCTTCAAGAAAGCTAAATTCTAAGATCTGTATTTCATGGCAAGTAAAATTTCCATTTTTTTCAACAAATACTAAACCGGGTTGATTAATGCAAACTTCCGTTACACCTGCTGTTTGTAAGAAAGGTTTTAAGGGTTCTATGTGTTTTTCTAACGCTTTTATGGACATTTTTTCTGTATAATTTTAGAAGACATTGACTTTACCTTTTGCTTCTTGATGAACCGATCGAAAATCTAAGTCATGTGCTACAAACACTTGGATGGGAGACCCTTGATTTACCCATAAGGTCGGTGGAATCGTCGTTTGTTGTTGCAATGTTTGCTGTGCGGTTTGATTCAAACTATTCGCTATAGCCATACGATAGGCTTGGGTTGCATTATAGGATGCGTTATTAGCAACACCGACATTAGATGTACCCGCACCCAAAATCGAAAGAAGTGTAGCCGTTCCAAATCGTTGCCAAAAATGTCGATCAATAACATCGGCAGCCGTTCCCGCCATACCTAATGAATCGACACCCGACGAATCTAAATTCAGACTCAAACCACCCGGCGTTATTAAACGTGTCCAAACAATAAAAATTCGCGATTGCCCTTCCGACATGCCACTTTTGTATTGTCCGATCAAACGACTACCTGGCGATATAAGCACTTGCGAGCCATCTTCTGCATAAACCGGCTGATCGATGATTGCCCGCAAGGAACCCGGTAAATCAGAATTAATCGCTGTTTCTAAAATAGCATGCATGATCTGGCCCTGAGCGATCAACTGATTTAAAGGACCTAATGAATTTGCCTGAATCCGTTTATTGATGTTCGATCCACTAAGCTGCTGTAAAAATTGACTGTTGGGATCAGTAGAGAGCGTTTTAGATTTTACGGGTGTCGTGGAATTACTGGATTGATTACCGCTTTGTTCAAGCAACATCATGGGCGCAGATAAACGCAGTTGTAATTCTTTTTGTTTAGCTTGTAATAAAGCCAATTGTTGTTCTGATAGTTGTTTAATTTCAGATTGTCCTTTTAATGGGGATGATTTTGATGACTTTCCCTCGTTGTTGGGTAGTGTATAAGATTCTTCGACTGCGAATTTGGTTTTAGTTTCAGTTTTTTTAGAATGAAACAGAAAATGTATTCCTAATAAAAGTAATAAACTTAGCAACAGGATAAGAAGAGCCGGCTTTTTACGGCTTGGTTCAGTAATCTCGGGCAATCCTTCAGGTGGGGAAGTTGTTTGTTTTACCATGACGTTACCACCATTTATTTTATGTTCTGCCAATCACCGATGGCGGCATCGTTATACACACTCGTCACATAACGCCCGCTTCGTAAAGTAAATTGGGGTGCTGTCGTATTGACAACGACATAGTTTCCTTTCATGTGATAATTGACTAAAGTTTCTTGCCGATTCTTATCCACAATAAAAATGGCGGGTAAGCTATTGTCGAAGCGGAAATAAGTAAACTGACCGTTACAATCAAATGCTTCTCGTGGTGCTAATCGTTTGTCGCCGGTAAAACTATATTTCCAGTTAATTTTGGTCGGATCACAAACGCCAAGGGCATTGGTTTGTCCACTTCGATCGTAGCCTGCACTCGGATAGATAAACTGTAATTTATATGTCGGTGAAGTTTTTGTATCATTCGAATCTAATTGAAAATTATAGCTATTAACATTGGTCAGTACGGTCATATTAGTCTTTGATGCAGCCATAGGTTTGATAAACAGATTATTTTTAACCGATACCGCTTGCCAAGCTAAGCTATCGCCGATAGATATATTTTGTACTTCCTCGTCCCCGGCAAACACCACTTGTGTCTGATAACCATAATGTCCGTGGATAATAACCACGTTATTCGGATCATAGTTGACTGTTTTAACATGTTGATCCGCTGCAACCTGCCTAGGAAGCAAAGCCGCTTGCGCCATGCTATGTCCCATGGTAATGATAAGCATGCTCAATAAAAGAAAAGTAATTCGTTCACTCATGACGGTTCTCCTCATTTAAATTAACCGGTGTCACTTGGTAATACGTCACGGTAAATCCGAGTGGATTTCTATCTAGTTGAACTTGGGTTGCTTTAACTGATTGATAGTGCCATTTCACGATGACTTCTTGATTCGCCACTTGTTGTGTATTAGATGCTTTATCACTCAATCGTTTTTCGAAGCGAATAGCCGCCGTATTGTCATTCAAGCGTGAAACCGATAACACTCGTACTGTGACCGCTTTATTTTTTCCATATTTGCGATACGGGGAAGTCAATACATTACTATCCACTTCAGCATCGTATTGTTTTCGGATCATGACATCCGATTGAGCCCACGCTAATTGGTAAGGAATTTCTAAATTATCGCTATCATAGCTTTCTCGATTGATGACATAGTGTATAAGAAAATAACGTGTCATCTGCCAATTAGCCGTTAGCTGCGTAGGTTCTAATTTACCCAGCTTAGTTATTTCACCCGTCGCGTTATTAAACGCATACAGGTAAGGTACTTTTTGTTTGAGTGGGATCAAACAAGTCAGCATGATTAATGTAAACAATAAACAAAGCAATAATCCTATATTTCCAATCAACGAATAACGTAACCAAATGGCTTTGCTATGATAAACATCATAACGCCAATCAGCAGCTTTTTGGTAAAATGCTTCACTTGTATTCGTTTTCATTTTTTTCCTTGCTCTACGGCTGCATTGACGGTTGATTTTTTTTGACTTGCCGCTTTGTTAGCCATTACGTTCCCTATGGCTTTAATTCCTTTTCCAGCCAAACGCCCTGCAGCATTCATGCCAGTTGCTCTAAGAGTAGAACTCACCATACTGCCTACTTGACCTAAAGCGGCCAGCGTAAGCCCGCCACTTAAACTGCTTGCGATCGGTAAACTTTGTTTTAACAAAAAAGCGGTCACTAAAGATAAGCCGCCAAACAATCCCATGGTAAAAAAATCGGGATTTCCTTGTGCCGCTTGGCTATTTAGGTCAGGTAAAACCAGCTCCATCACCGACAGCATGAGAGATAAAATACTGGCTGTTACGATAGGGATTAATGCGAAATTAAATAATTTTCTCAGCCAGCTGACAAACCAACCACGCGTTGACTCCCAAAGAATAAAAGGTAGAAAAATTGGACCGAGTGCTAACGCAATGGCCATCGCGAGCTTTGCGTAGATTAAAAGTCCTAGCGCCGTCAAACAACATACAAAAGTAAAAACAAATATGAAAATACTACAGAAAAAAAGTCTAATTCCTCCATTAAATAATTTTTTGGAGGCATCCATCCCTGTGCTATAAACTTGATTAAGTGCTTGCGCAATTGATTGATCAGAAGTCAATGGGTTGGATGCATTAACCATCACTTGGGCGATATGACCTGGTTCATTCGTAAAAAGGTTATAAACAAAGAGATAATATAAAGACCAATTGGTAATCAATCCATAAACTATGCATAAAACAATTAAATGTCGGCTAATAGTGCTGAAATCAGCACTCAAGGTATGCATGGTAAAACGATAGCCTAGCAACAGAATATAAAGTGTACACAACAGCAAGAGTGTACTGTTGTATTGTACTGCCAACTGCAGATAGACAGTTTGGACATAGTGGCCAATCACACCGTCTACCGCGGTTAATGTATCCGTAATAAAACTCTGAGCAGAAAGCATCATTTTATTAGATCTATAAGAGAGAAAATGCTTTTATTTTTTTCCAGAAATCAGGATCTCTAAAATCGTTTAATGTAGTACTACCAGGAATAAAATGCCTATCCATTAAGCTACGGTAATATTTTTTTGTCCAACATTCACATTTATTTTTTAAGGGTAAATTTTGTTTAGGATCGATGAAATAGTGAGCGCATTCATTGATAGGCTGACCATCTCCTCTTACAAAGAAGTCTTCGTCCATCGCGCGGATCATTTTCTCATCCAATAAAGGATTTTTATGACTACATGCTGCTAAAAAAGAAAAACTGGCTATTAAAACACTGAATAAAACCAATCGTTTGTAAAGTAATGGCATAGATAGCTCCTTTTACCATGAATTAATTTTTGTTTTTGTGGCACAAAAAGTAGCGTTTGCATCACAAGGCGCTTGTAATGGTGTGTTCACACAACTGGCTAGGCATAATGCTGAGAATAAGATGAGTACGCTTAATAAGTGATTAGGTAAATTTTCCATTGTTTGTCTCCGCCTTGTTTTTCATGTTTATTTATAATTTGCATTAAGAAAGTGGGCATTCTGTATGGCATCATTTACTTCTGCTTGCGTATCAATCGCATGTTGTTGATTGATTAGCGCTAGTTGGCGCAACATTTCCAGCTGAATTAAGTTATTCTCCAGTGTAAGGCGACTTTCTAAATCAACCGATTGTTTTAAAGTAGCCGTTGTTCCAATCTGCTGGCGTAATTGATTAGCGTAGTTAATTTGCTTTTGAATTTTATCGTAGCTCAATTGACTCGCTGCTCTAGCGGCTAAAGCGGTTTTAGCTTTTAAAGCATAATATTTTTGATCCATTTTATTCGGATTCACACTGTTATAGAGTTCGGTTGCTACAGGAAATTCTTCAGCTAATGCACGCAGCGTTCGTCCTAATTGACTAGTATTTCCGCCGTTTCCCGCCATACTTAAAACAGATCCCCAACGATCAGTATTTTCACCCCAAGATTGATGATCGGTAAATTGCGAATGTCCCCATGCTGATTGACCCGATACGGCATCTTGTATCTGGTGAGTTAATCCTTGTATCGTATTTTGAATACTCGAAATCTGTAATTGATAGCCTTGGATTTGTGCTGCAATATTGACTAAATCGCTAATAGGATCGGCATAACTAGGAAAAGATAAAATCATGAATAAACTAAGCGCTACAGTTTTGTAAATACAGTGAATTGGGTTTAGCATCTGCTTTTCTCCCTCTTTCTGCGTTGCTGAAAAATAGGCAGCCAAATCGTTGGATCATCCCCTACTTCAGCACGAATAGTATCCAATAAGCTTACCGTTTCTTGTCGTCCAGAAATGATGGCACAGTCATCGTCTAATCCTTTGAGATTAGCTCTCAGCACAACCGATTCCTTGCCACGACCGTAATTCAATAAAAAATAATGACTGTCATCCGGTAAGGTTTTTATTAACTCAAATTCGCGTTCTGTTAAACCGAAACCTTCAATATAGGTTTTTCGATCGGCCATGGGGTTAGGGAAAAAGATCTTACAAGCTGCTGCTTCATTAATCGGTGCTTGAATCGCTGACGACGAAGTATCCTGTGCCGCTTGCGTGGCTAAACCAAAAAAATTATTTTTCTTGCGCGGTGTACGCGATAAATTATTGATAATGTTTTTGAAATAATCATCCTGTAGCGCTAACCAACCTTCATCGAGAAAGATCATGCCGCGTTGACCTTCGAGTTGCTGACTGAAGCGATGCAGCAAGTACATCAACGTAGGTGTTTTACACACTTCATCTTTTAAAAGATGGCTTAAATCAAGACCGATTACATCAGTATTGTATTGCTGTTGCTCAAAACAATCGCCGACATTATCAAAAACCCAAGCCTGCTCACGATGACTGTGCCAACATTCAAATCGTGCACGCAGTGAGCCCGGACCATTTTTACCAAAAAATGGCGCGATATGACAAAACTGTCTTTCTGTTGGGTTTAAGCGATACATCCCTGCGATAGCATCTTCGATGATTTTTATTTCCTGTTCATCAAGAGGCTTATGTTGAGATTTTAAAAGTTGCTTAAAAAGATAGAGTAAGAACGTACGGTTTTCTAGTGTATCCTGCAATTGACAAGGATTAAACCCAGTAGGCTTCCCTGGTTTTAAAATTTCATAAACACCGCCTAACGCTCTGACTAAGATTTCCAAACCGCGATCTTTATCAAAAATCACGCGCTTTCCGCCAAATTTCATACTTTGTGCGATAAGGAACCCCACTAACACGGTTTTACCACTGCCGGTGGCACCCACAATAATAAAATTCCCAACATCTTTAGTATGAAAATTAAAATAAAAAGGACTGCCAGAAAGTGTTTCTAATACGGTGACAGCATTCCCCCAAAAATTACCCTGCATTTGACCTACTGGGTCATTGTGCAAGCTAGCAAAAGCCGCCATATTTTTTGTTGAGATTTCCGCTGCTCGAACAATATAGGCAAAATTACCAGGTAATTGCGCCCAGAAAGCACATTCGCAACCGACATCTTCGCGAATACACACGATATCTCGATCGGAAAATAACGCAATTATTTCGCCCACGTGGTGATTCAATTGTTCCTGACTGTCGGCATAACACATCAAACTAAAATGATGTTGGCCATAACCGGCATCACCACTTGCAGCCTCTTCAAATGCTTCATCGATCTGCTCTGTTTGACGATTGGATTCTTCTTTTGTTTGTTGCATATCTTGCTGTTGATCGCGTAAACGAGTTTTAGCCAAATAACGATCGTAAAATCGAAATGATTGTGTGATGGTGTATTCCATGCGTAGTGAATTTAAGCTATCTAATAGACCCTGATACGTCATCGCTGGATACGCCTTGATAGACAATGCTGCAGCAAATTGTTTACTGTAATCACCTGCACGGCATTCGATAGTTCCTGAACGATGATTAAAAAATAAACGTTTCCTCGCTAAATAAATCGACGCATCTTGCGCCGCTAGCGGTACAGCCTGTCGATCGTGATTAATCAACTGATCCACAAAAGCTAATGGTTGCGAAAAATAAAGCTTATCCTTTTGATAAACAGTTAATAATTGCGGTTGATAATCAGACAAGACTTGCAACACTTTTTGTGTGGTTGCTTCAAGCGCTTGATAGGTTTTAGCCAGTTGCTGTAGTTGTGCCTCTTTATCAAGTTGATGGCTTAATTTGTTAAGCCAATTAAATCCTTGATTCAAAACACCGGCAGCAGGTTTAGTGACAATGCCTAAGTAAAGTGCACTATGTAGCAGCGGATTTTTCTGAATTCGTGCTTGATATTTTTCATTTAATTGCTGAGCAAAACCTGGTTTAAATTCTCCATCTGGATACTCGGTAGTTTGGCGACGCAGGGTCCAGAAATAAACCGCGTATTCAGAAGAAAAACTTTTTAATAAACTATTGCGACGATTTTTATAGGCATCTAAGTCCGCTTCACTTTGAGTGAGTCCATTAATACCAGACAGTTGAATAATTTGAATGAGCTTGCCACTTTTATCGATCAAGGTATCGTTATTGTAATGTCCTAAGATATTAATATGGCGTGAAGCATTCGCTTCTTTTCTTAGTAAGCGACTTGGTAAAGGATTTTTTTGTTTTCTTACTTTAGTAAACATATTTCACCCCGGCTGATAACTATTCGTTCCACCCCAAAAACCACTGTTCAAAACAGTTGGCGTTTGTGTGAAAAATTTCAACCATAAACGAAAAAACTGCAGATCTTTCATGGCAAGCCGAAATAAAACCAGATGAAATAGCCCAAATAGAGGAATACCCATTAAAGTATGAAAATCAATACAAATCAGAATATTGATGCCTAGATTCGCAAAGAAAAAACGTATCGGAATTCCCATGAACAACGGTGGACGTGTTAAAGCTAACGCGAGCGGATCGACTTCGAGTTGGTAATCTTGCATATTAACTCCCTCTAAACTTATTATTTTTCTTTAAACACTTTACTATTTACGAAAAAAGGCTACGTATTGCTAAGGCAATAGCAGGCGCACCAAATGTTACAGAAATACCTAATAAAGTATAAAAAAAGTATTTCCATTCCACATAATGACCCACACACAATAATCCTACCCCCATAACAGCGAGTGTAACGATGGATAAACCTGTTGTACCCAGCATTGCATCAATCGCATAATGAAGACCTTGATTAACTGGAGTATCTCCACCACTCGCCCAGCACAATTGAGAAGAAAGAAAAAGAAAAGTGATAAAATCAGTAAATTGAAATATTTTTTTGTAGCTTCCACATTGCATATTTTTATTCGAATAAAACATAATTATTATGCTTTTATTTTAACTTATTTTCTGAATAAAATCACTATAAAAATAGCTGTTTTTTATTATTTTGTAAAAATAATTTTTACTTTTTCTTGTCGAAATTTATTTACTTTAGTGATGTAAAAAGCTTCTCCTGCCTGCAAAGATTGCTTAACTTCATCGGGGTGAATAATAAATGATTTATTACGTTTTACACTGCCCATTCCCGTTGATGCGTCCTCGCTGATCTGTGCCGTAATATCAAATCCATCTTGTGTCCCTACCCAACTCGCGACAGTTTCCGCACTTTCATGATCATTCAGTCGATGACAGATCAATGTGTTGACACAATTTAATAGTTGGTTTTCAAAGTTAATATCCACTCGTTTCAAATCCGCTAAACCTTGTGTGCCAAAAATTGCATGAATACCTTTACCACGCCCCATATTCACTAAATTCAATACTTGTTCTCCTGCGAATACGGAGAATTCATCAAAAACAGTAAAAATAGGCTGCTTTACTTCTAAACGATCAATCACTGCTTTGATATCATTAATAATTAATTTACCTAAGACCTTAGCGAAACTCGGGAAACGTAGCGCTGGTAGAGCAAAATAGACCACACTGCCTGATTTGATTATCTCTGCTAAATTAAAGGTATTATTTGTCTTTTCAAAAAATGCACCTAGCTCAGAATGCACTAATAAATTTAAATGCGCTTGTAATCCTGTAATATCTTTAGCATCATAACGTTGTAAGCGCTGTACGCGTGCTTTCAGTGATTCATCCGTAATCGTACGTGCTTTGAGGGCCAATTCTTCATATTCCAAACAACGCACAGTCGTTTTTAAGTCGAAGCCTTCTTTCAATGTTAGCAGCACTTCAAAGGTCGTTTGTAAATAATCTTCGGCTATTGAGCGATAATAATCATTCTCCCAGTGGTCTTTTAAACTAATGAGTTTGTCTTTGAGCTCTGTATAGCCACCATGCGCTAATGGATCATAATGATGATACTCCGCACAGTTAAATCCGTAAAAACTACGCTGATAATGCCGGGATCTTCTTTGAAGCCAGGCACTATTTTCTTCCGTAGGTTTACCATCAATAATAATCAATGGATAAGCTTGCTGTAACGCACGTTGATAAAAACGTCGTAGCGTAACCGTTTTACCACCACCTGTCGTACCTAACACCAATACCATTTGATTGACTGCTTGATCGGGAATAATGACCGCTTGATGAGTAGTAGAAATTCCTAATAAGGTTCCATCACTGTGCTGATTAAATCGCTTATTCCAACGCTGAAATTGAGTTTTCCAATGGCTGGGGGAAGAGAATTCCCTACCACGTTGAATCGCTTTTAATTCCCATTCATGTGTTGAATTAGGAATCCATTCTATCATGCCTAATAAACCGGCGAACAATAACGGAAATCCCAGCCAATAATAAAATGTTTGCTGATAGATAAATAGTAATGCCGCTTTTAAACCTTGATTAAATAAAGTTTTCCAAAAAACAAAATGACTAACAAAACCAAGATGAATAATTTCAAAAAAAGAGAGTGTTAACGGTGCTTGCAGCTCGATCAATACAGCACTAAAAATAGCTAGTAGGCTACCTATCAAAAAAATCTGCCAAGCAGGATATCTTAAACCTCGAATAAGAAGCAGAAATAGGACTAAGCCTAAGAGTCCCACATACCATTGCCACACCAAGCAAATTCCAATCAATAGGCACTGCATGGCTTCTCGTGGGCGGTGTAGAAAACTATCACCCTGCATTGACATGCAAATCTGTTGGCTGTTTTTCTAAAAACTCACTCAGCGAATAAATCTTAATAAATGACATGCCCTTTGCAGCATCTTGCAATCGTGGCAACATACTCTGCCTGCAAAAATACCAAACCTCCTGCAATGAGAATTGAGCCGCATATGTTTTTAAAATAGCCTCTAAGCGTTGCTTACTCTTGCAAGAAAGTTCTACTTCGATGGCAACTTGTTTACCATCCGGAAAAATTAATATTCCATCCGGTAGATGCCCCTGCTGGCCCACCCCCAATTTATATTTATCATGCTTTAACTTCCGCTCACTGATCCATGTTGCACCCGGATAAAAAATTCTTAACTTTAGATATAGATTTAATAAAGCGAGATCATGATGGTAGTTGGCCAATGGCACTCGATGTAAAGGGGGTAATGGAGTAAAACGTGAGCCTGCTTGAGTTAAACGAAATAGACCATGACGACGATAAAAAATCCGTTCATGTTGCAATAGATTATGATGTATTAATTTATTAACTATTTGGTAGTTACGCGGTTTCCGTAAAGAAAAACGTTCGTTGATCTGAGGTATTTCACAGAAACCAAATTCATTAATGAATTGTAAAATGGCTACATCACGCGATGTTAATTTCACAAAGGATAGTCCTGATTATTTTTATATTAATAAAAAAAGTGGACCCCATTTTACGAAAAGAATCAAGTGGTTTAGAAACAAAAAAATTTAATCTAAGTCAGAAGTTATCCACATGAGTGGATTCCTCAAAAAATCCAACGATTGTGGGTAACTTCTCTCCTTCTTTGGTTCTATTATTATTTTTTTCACTTTTCATTTTTAATTCTCTTCGGTTTCCCGCCCAATAGCCATGACCTCAGTTTTACAAGACTCGAAGAGACGATGGAAAAGTGAGGTCATGGCTAGTTTTCACAGCGTGAAATGGGCGGGCAGCCTTATTAAATAAAGCTAAAAGGCATTTACAGTCTACTCAAATCGAGTTATAGAACCCAGTATAGATATCCACTATTTTCAGAGACAACTACAAATTTCATCTAATCAAAAGTGAACGTCCATTATTTGGCCATCAAGTATAAAATGCTGTAATGTATACTTTTTTCGTTTAATCTTTTATTTAGAGGAAATATAGGCGCTGGCTGCCTCTTTTGCAGCAATCATTTCTCGGACCATATCACCATAAAATACTTTGGCATTTTTAACAGAACCCGTTTGCAAATACGTTATAAGTTTCTGACAGGCCTGTTCTAAGCGAAATGCTCCACAGTAACTCGCTCCACCTTTCCATTTGTGAGCTATATCCCTGATGGCTTGCCAATCGTTTTTTTTGGAAAGTTGTTGGAGTATATCTAAATCTTTTACCAGACCATTTATCATTAAAGTAAATGCTTCTTTAACAAACTCTTTACTACCCGTTAACTGAATAGCTTTATCTACATCTAATACTGCTAACTCCTTCTCCGTAATATTCTCAGGCTCTGATATAACAGAATATTGCGATAAGGTTTGCTGATAATTAGGAATAAATGCATCCAGTATTTCTTCTGCTTTCCCTGGAGTTAGTGGTTTAGTAAATACAGCTTCCATTCCTGCTGCAAGACAACGTCTTTTATTCTCAGCTTCAATATGAGCAGTAAGTCCAATAATAGGAACAGCTGGATTACGTCGCCATTGCTTCAGACGAATTCTTCGGGTTACTTCACACCCATCATTTCCAGGTAATCCAATATCCATAAAGATGAGATCATAATTTTGTTGATTAATCTGTTGTAAAGCCGCTTCTCCATCTATTGCAATATCGACTTGACAATGGAGTTTTGACAAAATATTTTGTGCTATCTTTGCAGGGATTGCTTGGTCTTCAACAACAAGAATTCGACTGCTAGTAGAAGCTGATAATTTGTCTGCAACAAACTCATTAGTCGCTGGATTAATAAGTTGGGCTGTAGTTAAAGCTTCTAAAGAAGATAACTCATTTTTTTCAACACCCAAACTATCCAAAAGCAATGGTTCTTGAAAGGGTATTAAGCAAGTGAAGCTCGAACCTTGTTTAGGTTGACTTTCTAAATAGATCTCAGCTTGCAAATCATCAAGAAATTGCTTGATAATTGACAGGCCTAACCCAACTCCTGAATAAATACCTTCATAAGAGGGCACAAAACGTTTGAATCGTGTATAAAGATCCTGTTGCTTGTCAATAGGAATACCGATACCGGTGTCACTTACCACTATCTTAACAACTAACTGGTGCGACTCCTGTTTCATCAATTTTACAGTAAGCTTCACTTCCCCTATCTGCGTAAATTTTAATGCATTAGTCACTAATTCCAAGATAATGCGTTGCACCCGTATTGGATCACCAATCACATAAGCAGGAATTGCTTTATCATAATCCAAACTTAACAATAAACCTTTTTCTGCTGCCTTAGCTTGATTCAGCTGAATAACTAACTTCAATGCTTGGTGGAGATCAAATTTCTTTTTTAAGAGTGGAATTTCACCACTAGCCACTTTTATGCTTTCTAGTACCTTATTTAGAAATTCAAGCAAGGCATCACTGGATTGGATGAGATCTTCAGCAAATTCAGAAACTTTTTTTGCATTGTTAGCTTGTGACTGAATAATCTGAGCACAGCCTACAATACCGCTCAATGGCGTCCGAATATCGTGTCGCATATTGGCTAAAAATTCGGTCTTGGCTTGATTAGCTGCTTCGCTGCGCTGCTTTTCTTCTTTTAACCTTTGTTCATATTTTTTTCTTTCTGTAATATCGACAGAGATTCCTATTACCCCTATTACTTCTTTACCTTTATCATCAAATATAGGAACTCGGCTAGAAACATAATAGACTGGCTCACCCTCTTTATTATATAGAGGAGGTTCTTCAACATTAAACTTTCCTACTCCTGTGTTCATGACTTCTCTATCATCTTTCTCAAAGGACTGAGCTTGTCCTTCTGTCCAACCGGCTAGCTTGGCCATTTGATCATAATTAATACCCACAAACTCATCTATTTTTTTTAAATCTAATAGCTTTAAAATATTATTGTTGCAACCTTGTGTAATACAATTTCGATCTAACCAATAAACATTGTTAGGCATGTAACTAATTATTTTGAGATAGTACTGATGAATTTTTTCAGCACTGCCTAACTTTGAATCTAATGAGGGAAATTCATTCTTATTATTAGAAGTTTTTTTCTTTTTATGCATCCTTTTCTCCAAAATTTTAGGATTAAATGAGAATAGTTATGATTCTATTATTTTTGCGTTATTGATACAATAATTAGATCAATATATCCAAATGGGATGGCTATATAAAAGCAGAAATTTTATATAAAAAAAGATTCACAAAATTATAGGGTCAATACTTTAATTACTCAGATTTATTATGATAGGATGCCGCCACCAAAAGCCTATTAGAAATATAATTATGTTTTCATTATTTAAAAAAAATTTCTCTCCCCCCCCTACTCCTACAGCAAATTTATCCATACGCTGTATGGAGGAAAAAGATTTGGAAATGGTTATGAATTGGTGCAAGGAAGAAGAATGGAATGTGGGTAAATACGATGCGGCTGCTTATTATACATTGGATCCAAAGGGGCACTTTCTTTTTCTATTGGATGAACAACCCGTAGGTGCTATTTCAATAGTTAGATATAGCCCTCAACTATTAGCTATTGGACCCTTTATTGTAAAAAAAGAATACCGTAACAAAGGATACGGCGCCCAAATATGGCAACATGCCATTGAATTATTGGAAAATAATAGCAATGCTACTGCCTGTTTATATTCTGTACCCACACAAATATCACGTTATGCAAGTTCTGGATTCAAAAAGGATTTTCATATTCAACGTTGGCAAAAAAGCTTTGTAAAAAAAACTTCTAATGTGGAAAAAACAACAGAAGGCCTCAAACAGATTAATTCAATCTCTATTGAATCCATTATCGAATATGACCAACGTATATTTCCCGCATCAAGAAAAAAATTACTGGCTAAGTTTATTCAAAACGAACACATAGTTGGATTTGCCTCAACAGACGATAACGGAAAAATAACCGGCTTTGGCTTAATTAGACCTTGTATACAAGGATATCGAATTGGGCCCTTATACGCTGACCATATCGAGAATGCTCAAAAATTATTTCAGATCTTATTAGACAAAGCAAATAGCTGCCCCGTCTTCATCGATGCACCTTCGTATAATCCTTATATTGCAAATTTTACTAGCTTTTTTAATTTAGATCGCGTGTCAGAAGCAGATACAGTCGCGATGTTTAGAGGCGAAGTCCCTATTTCTTTGAGTACAAATAAACATAAAAATTATGCGGTTTGTTCTCTTGAAATAGGTTAATTTATTGGAGGTTTTTAATAGTTCTAATATGTATAAAAATAAAAAAAAAGATACCTATCTTCTTCAGATTGGGCATGGCAACAATTTTACTTATAAGCAAAATGCTTCAGTCAATGACTTCATTGAAAATTATGCTAAAACTATACCTGATGCTATAGCCATATGTTTTAATAATGACTCCATCAGCTATGCTCAACTCAATCGAAAAGTAAATCAACTTACCCATTTTTTAGTAAAACAAGGGTTAAATACGGAGGAAAAAGTTGCCATTTACTTTATGCCTAGCTTGGAGATGGTTATCAGTATCCTAGCAGTTCTTAAAGCAGGCTGTTGCTATGTGCCACTTGATATCCATTACCCCGTTGATCGCTTAGCATTTATACTCAATGATTGCTCTGTCTCTTATTTATTAACGCAAGCAGAGCTTGCATCAACTTTTACTAATGAAAATATTAAAACCATAGTCATTGATGAAAATACAGAGATCATTAATGCCCAGGAAGATCTATTTTTTTCAACAAATACTTCTAATACATTAGCTTATGTTATTTATACCTCGGGTAGCACCGGCATCCCTAATGGCGTTAAAATTCACCACCAAGCCCTCAATAATCACATGGCATGGATGAAAGATAAATTTCAGTTTACAGCTAAAGATAAAATTTTACTGAAAACTCCCTTATCTTTTGATCCTTCTGTATGGGAACTGCTTTTACCTTTTTATGTAGGCTGTGAATTAGTAATTGCTCCATTTGGAGCTAATATCGATCCTAAGCTGTTGATTACAACTCTAAAGCAGCGTGAAATAACAACCTTACAAGTAGTTCCTTCCTTGCTAAAGGAGTTGCTGAAATCTAAACAACTAACAAATGTCCACTCACTAAGGCACCTATTTTGTGGAGGAGAAAGCTTAACTGCAACAACTAAAAAACTTTTTTTTGAGCAATTGAGCTATCCATTACATAATCTCTATGGTCCCACAGAAGCAACCATCGATATTACTTCTCATACCGTTGCTAATACTGAATTCGGTATAACTAAAAATATCATTGGCAAACCCATTCATAACACGAGCCTATATGTTGTAAATGAAAATATGGAACTGGTTGAGATAGGTGAAGAAGGTGAGCTTTATATTGGCAGTGACAGCTTATCAACTGGTTACCATAACCGCGATAGTTTGACTCAAGAAAGATTCATCAATAATCCATTCGAACCTCAAAAATACCCTAAAATATATAAAACAGGCGACATCGTACGTTGGTTAGATAGCTGCGAATTAGAGTACTTAGGCCGAAACAATGAACAATTGAAAATTAATGGCGTAAGAATTGAACCGAATGAATTAATGTCCATTATCCTAAAGCAGCCTTCTGTGTCTGAAGGAGTTATTATCAAGAAAACAGATGCACAGAGTTATGATTATCTTGTATGTTATCTCGTTCCAAAAGCAGATTGCGAGTTAAACATAACGCAAATCAAAGCTGTGTTACAAAACCAATTTCCTTCTTATATGCAGCCTAAAGCATATATTTTACTAAAAAAAATACCCTTGACCCTCAATGGCAAAGTAGATAATGCAGCGCTTCCCGAACCAAATTTTAATATAGATCCTAATGTAGTTAATATAGAAACCTCGACTAAAGAGGAAAAGCAATTAATCATCCTCTGGCAAACTATCTTAGGTATAACAATAATCAGTCTTGAGGATAATTTTTTTGATGTTGGAGGGAGCTCATTACTTGCAGTAAATTTATTAGTTAAAATAAAAGATAAATTGGAGGTTGAACTATCAATCAGAGACATTTTCACTTATCCAACTTTAAAAGAACAAGCAAAATTCATTCACTCAGTACGAAATCAAACAATAGTCAAAACTAAATCACTTACTATCCCCTGCCCCATTATCACTCTTCAAGCTCAAGGAAATCAAACACCGTTATTTTTGATTCATCCAATTGGTGGGACTATTTTTTGGTACTCGACATTAGCCAAGCTTTTAAAAAAAATTCGTCCTATTTATGGAATTCAAGATCCTAGCATTGAGCTTGAAAAACCCATATTTGAAAGCATTGAAGAAATGGCTAGTTTCTATCTAAAACAAATAAAAAAGATACAACCTAGCGGAAATTATTTAATCGGTGGCGCCTCTTTTGGAACTACCGTTGCTGTAGAAATAGCTCGTATGCTTCATAAAGCAGGGGATAAAGTCACATCTATCATTAGTTTAGATGGTTGGGGAATTTACCCTTCTACATTGCATGATGATACCTATTTTAGAAACTCAATGGAGAAACAACATCAAGCATTGAGCGCCGAATTTAACAAACAAGGATTACCTCACCCTGAAAAGCTATTCGATATTCAATGGCAACGACTCAGTTTACTGTGGAAATACCAAATAGAAGAAATAGTAGCGCCTATGGCACTTTTTAAATCAAAGGAAATCTTACCTATCTTTAAAGAGGTAGATGCGCCAATGAATCATTGGGAAAAATTTTCTAATTTAAACAAAATAAGCTGCCATTTAGTTCCAGGCAACCATGAAACCATGTTTCAAAAACCATACGTTGAAACTTTAGCCTCTTTGATAGATGATTATTTGAGCAAAACTAACCTATAAAAATATAAATACTAGAATGTCTCTTTTTAAATAGTCTAAATATTAGGAAATCAACCAATAATCTTTATATCTTTATTTGAGCTAAAATTTTTGGCTAAATAATTAGTAATGCTTGCAGAACCAACTATATGTAGCTGTATTTTTTTGTGCAAAATAAAAAAATTGTTGCAATGCTCTAAAATTTCACTATAAGAAACATCAGAAGATTCGATACTATACACTATGAAATTTTTTATTTTTCTAATCCATTCTTCAATCTGTGTAGCTGAGTAATGATGATCCTGTATTCGACGTAACCATAGTAATAAACAATTTTTGTAGGCAAATGATTTGCTATTTAGTATGGAATAAAAAGCAGCCAACCCTATACCTTCTGCTATTAAAATTGAAGATGTTTGTTGCTTATAACTATTAATATCTTTTCCATAGGGTCCTTTGAGTGTAACCAATTTCCCGACTTTCATAAGTTGCTTCATGCTAAAATTTCGCTCGGTCACTCTAATATGTAACTCTATTCCATTGTTTGGATCAGGACAGTTTGTGATAGAATAGGGCCTGAATTTGTTATCTACACATAACAAATAACAATACTGGCCTGCCAAATAATTAATTCCTCTTAGTACAGGAAATAAATATACTTTAAAAATAGTATCGTTAACTTGGTAGACGGTCTTTACTTGATAAGTATAGGTTGTCTCTTTTTCTTCTAATTGAATAATCATCCACTATATCATTTAAAAAATTTATCCTTGATCTTGCCTGTACAATCTCATTAGTATCAATTAGTATTGTTGATGTTGTTTCATTTTTATCTAACTCAACCAAAATTTTACCGTTTGGGCTTATCACCATAGAATGTCCAAAATACACTAACTTCTGAGCATCTACCGTTTCTTCTCCTACTGCATTAACTCCGCTAATAAATATCTGATTTTCTATAGCTCGAGCTTGTAACAATATTTTCCAATCATTTAGCTTAGGTTCCGGAAAACAAGCAGCGACTAACACAATATCTACGCCATGAAGAGCATAGTACCTAAATAACTCAGGAAATCGAACGTCATAACAGGTAGCAAACCCTATTTTAATCCCATTTAACCTTAACATTACAGGATTTTCACCTGATAAAAAATATTTCTGCTCTGAGGTTAATGGAAATAGATGAATCTTTCTATAATTAGCGACTAATTTACCTTGAGAAGAAAAAAATATAAAACTGTTATATAATTTCTTAGAGTTTATGTTGGTAAACATAGGAATTGTTCCAGCAATATTAACAAGGGTACTATTCGATAATATTTTTAACCTATCAAGCAACTCATCAGATTTTTTAGCAAAATAAAATAATTTACCTCTATCAAATCCACTTACCCATACTTCAGGAAGTAAAATTATTCTATTTTCTGCGCATGATAAAGAAACTATTAACGCTTCTAAGTACCCTATAGCTTCATCAATGCTATTAGAACCAACTTTCTTTTGCACGCATGTTAAATTGATTAGCATAGCGAAATTCTCTTTTATATCATGCAATATTTTAGATAATTTTTAATAAAATTAAAAAATATCTAAAATGCACATTGATACTAGTATTTTAATGCATTATGATAACTTTTTGCAAAAGCATCTTTTGTTTTTAAGTTTCTTACTAAATAGAAATGTAATATGGATATTACCCTGATAGAAAAAATAAACCCTACAGCTGAGGATATTAAACTTGTCAGCAACCCCCTTAAAGCTTATAACAAGTCGTTTATCGGAGAATATAATGCTTATTCCTACTTACTATTGCTATATAAAGACCAAACCTTTATTGGTGGTAGCTATTCAGAAATAAAACTTGGATGGCTATATATTGATCTACTATGGGTAGAGGGGATGTACCGTAGACAGGGTTTTGGTACAAAGCTATTAATGAGAACAGAAGAGCTTGCAAAAAAAAGAGGCATCCTTCACGCAAGATTAAATACAGGAAATTTCCAAGGAGCTTTTCCCTTTTATTATTACCATAAGTATGAGGTCTTTGCTGAATTAGAAGTATTTCCAGAAAAAGAAAATAAAAAAGAAGTGTTTATCGATTATTTCATGAAAAAATCACTTTTTCTAAATGAAAAATAGCTCATGAGTATTTCACTTGAATTTAAAAAAGAAGAATCATGCGAGCAAATCTATTCACTATATGATAGAAAATCTGGTTTAAAAGCAATTATTGCCATACATAATACCACCTTAGGAGCAGCAATTGGTGGATGTCGCATGATGGACTACATCAGCGAAAATGAGGCTCTAGCTGATGTGACTCGTTTGGCCAAGAATATGACTTATAAATCTGCAATAGCCGGTGTAAAGTATGGTGGTGGTAAGAGTGTTATCTTAAAACAAAAAAATAGTCTTGATAGAAAATTATTGTTTACAACTTTCGGAAAATTTATAAATAAATTACAGGGACAATATATTACAGCTATTGATAGTGGTACTACGCTCGATGACATGGAAATTATTTCCTACCAGACACCTTATGTGACTGGTTATGCCTATCAAATCAAACGCTTACTTAATCCAGCCTATTATACAGCCCTAGGTGTTTTACAAAGTTTATATGCAGCTATAGCTTATAAATATAATTCTTTTGACCTAATTGGAAAAAAAATATTGATTAAAGGTGTAGGTAACGTTGGTTATTGCTTAGCTAAATTACTACACAAACAGAATGTCAAACTTTTCATAACTGATCTTGATATTCAAAAAGCAAAGCGATATGAAAATGAACTAAAAGCAACCTTTGTAGATCCAGACGCTATATTCAATAATAATTATAATATTGTTTGTCCTTGTGACACAGAATTTACTGTTACTGAAAAAAATATTTCGAGTATAAAAACTGATATATTACTTGGAGCGACAAATAATCAATTAGAACATGACTGTCTTGCTGATGAACTTGTAAATAAAGGAATTTTATATTGCCCAGATTATGTTGTAAATTCAGGAGGTTTAATATATGTAGCTGCTCTTTATGAAAAAAAATCCACGCAAGATATTTTAGATAAAATAAAAAAACTTTCTGCTACAACTGAAAATATCCTTAAATATGCTGATACTCACCAAATTTCAACGAAAGCTTCCGCTGATAAAATGGCTGAAGAAATAATTACATCCTCATATGAGGAAAAAATTACGGCATAAATGAATATTGCTCATTTGATCCTATAATCTTATTAATTAGTGCGACTGAATTGTAATTCAAAAAAAAGTGATCCCCCTCAACATGGAACTGCTGATATAAATTATTCGTTAGGTTTTTCCAGCCAGTAAGTTCATCATATCTGACAACATGATCATTATTACCTCCTATTACAACTAACGGCAGGTTTAATATACTTCGTTTATCGCAGAACTTATAACTCTCATACATAGTAAAATCTGCTTTTAATATGGGTAAAAATAAAGATTTAAACTCCTTGTCGTCGATAATTGATTCTGGAGTACCACCATATTGTTTAATTTTTTCCCAAAATTTATCATCTGATAAAGTGTGTAAATGAGGTTTTTTACCTATTAATTCGGGACTTGGACAGGCTCCGATAACTAATTTCATTGTTGGAAGGTTTACCCTGTTAACCGAATATTTTTTTATAAGCTCATAAGCGACTAACCCACCTAGACTATGACCGTACCAAATCACATACTTATATTCTCTGATAGCAGCAAGTAGTGGCTGATATAAAGTTGATAATAATTGCTCTAAATCGCACAGCAGTTTTTCATGGATAAGATGTCCTCTACCCGGATATTGCACTGCCGAAAAATCCACACTATCTGGAATATATTGCCTCCACCCAACAAAGGATTGAGCCGTTGCACCAGAAAATGGGAAAGCAATTAATAAAACATCATTGTATTTATTACTATGCTGGGAGGAGAGTTTGACTACGAAGTTTTTTTCTTTCATCTTTATATTCCCTGTTTCGACAGCGAGGCAATAACCTAGGTGAAATATGTGTTAACAATTCGTTAGGAATAGTGTTAGCATATTTTGCTATAATATCGATGGGGATGTACCTTCCCCATAATTGTACAAAATCACCAATTTTCACTTTCTTAAGCGGCCTTAAATCGACAGTAATTAAATCCATCGATACTCTGCCCACTATTGGACAAAACACACCATTTATCCAAACGGGTGTCCCCTTTGCGATATTTCTAGGATAACCATCACCATATCCAACTGGAATACTACCCAATAGCATCTCTTCTGGACAACACCATGTGCTACCATAACCTATCTGATCACCCCGTTGTTGCTTTCTAATATCTAGTAGAAAGGAGTTGAGCTCCATTGTTGCTTTTAGATTGTAGTCAGAAGCAAGTGTATTGGAAAAAGGCGATGCCCCATATAACATAATCCCCGGCCTTACCCAATCATAATGAAACTGCGGGTAATTAATAATTGCTGCTGAATTGGCTATACTAATGGGTAATGAATATTTGAATGCCAACTTAGTTATGGCTTCACCTTGAAGTTGAGTTTTTCTATTATCCTTCTCACCGTCTGCATCAGACAAATGAGTCATTAAAATGATATTCTCTACCCACTTTTTTTGTAAAAATGTTTTAATGACATAATCTGCCTCTTTCAAAAAGATCCCTAATCTATTCATGCCTGTATTGATTTTAAGCCATATTGTTGTTTTACCAGTAGTATTTGATGAAATCAATTTTTCAAATTGATAAATTGAGGAGATAACTATATGACATCCACGCCTAACTAACTCATTCAATTGCGCTATCCTAATATCACCGGACATTAAAACAATTTTGCTACTAATACCAGATTCTACTAATTCTATTGCTTCGTCGTATCTTGCGACACCTAGGGCATCTACATAAGGTTGAAGGGTTTGCGCAACATCAGTCATACCGTGGCCAAAGGCATTTGCCTTGATCATAGCTAAAATTTTGCTATGAGGAGCAAAATATTTTACAATTTTTACATTATGAACGAGTGATGCGTGGTCTATATAGAGATGGCTAGATTTAGACATCGTAATAATTAACTATAATTTACTTAAAAAACTATCAATATCCTCAATTGTAGAGTATTTAAATAACTCTAGGATAGGAAATTTTATATTGAGTTCTGATTTTAATTTAGCATAAATTTGAACAAGTAATAACGAATTTCCACCTACTAGAAAAAAATCATCTTGAGAGCTGAAATTTCTGTGCCCCAAGACCTGTTGCCAAATTTCGGCAATAAGCTTTTGTCTAGTATTATTAAATGTAGCCATGTGTGTGTTGGTATCAACTGAATGAACAATATTAGGTATTGCAGTTCTATCAATTTTCCCATTATCTGTATAATGAAACTTTTCAACAAAACAAATATTGTTTGGAATCATATAGTCTGGTAATAATGACTTTAGATAAGTTCTCACATCAAGCTTGGAAACATTTTTTCTTTTTTTTAATTCAATATAGGCGGTCAATAGAGCGCTTTGATCGTTTTCAGAAAAAATGATGAGCGCTTCGTTAATTTGTTCATGTTTCCTTAAAACGGATTCAATCTCGTTTAACTCAACTCGATTACCTCGTACTTTTACTTGAAAATCAGCTCTACCTTGATATTGTATATTACCAAATTTATCATAACTCACCTTATCTCCAGTTCTGTATAAAATCCTATCCTTGAATACCGTGTCAAATGGGTTAGCAATAAAGCGTTCCTTATTGAGCTGAGGTCTATTTAAATAGCCAATACTTAAACCATCCCCTCCTATATATAATTCACCCGCTACCTTCATAGGTAATGGTTGCAAATTTTTATCTAAAATATAGAGTGTTGTATTTGAAATAGGCTTTCCAATTGATACAAATTTACCTTCAAGATCAGTCTGCTCTACCCGTTTAAAACTAGACCAAACGGTTGTTTCTGTTGGGCCATACCAATTCCATAATACTTTACACTTCCCTAATAGTTGCCTTGCAAGCGAAGATGGTAATGGTTCAGCGCCAGATATGATCTGTAAGTTACTTTTTCCCTGCCAACCAGAATCGGTTAGCATTTTCAATAGAGATGGCGATGCTTGCATAACTGTTACGTTATTCTGATTTAAAATTTTACTGAGTAGCTCGGGCTGTAGCCGATCACTTTTATCTAACATCACAACACTGGCACCAACGCTATGAGGTAAGTAATAATCAGGAATAACCATATCAGTCGCAATATTAGCTACCGAACAAAAAACGTCGTTTTTATTCAATTCTAATTCTTCCTGCATACAACTAAGCAAATTTACAACACTTTTATGTCTAATTTGTACTCCTTTTGGTCCACCCGTCGATCCTGCTGTATAAATAACATAAGCTAAATCATTCGAAGTCAACTTAGTAGTTAAGGTTGTTTTTTTACTTGATAACTTCATCTTTTTTTCATCAAGTACTAGTGTTTTTTCCAAATAAGAAACGGGTAAATTTTCAACACAATCTTTTGTTGTTAAAATACAATTTATTTCTCCGTCTTTTAATATTTGTTCAATTCTCGCACTAGGAAAATCGGGATTAATCGGAATGTAAATATTTCCAGATTTCATAACCCCAACCATCGCAGGAATGGTATACATATTAGTTCGCATTAAAATAGCAACAAATTGCTGTGTATTACTCTGATAATATTCATTTAAAGTATGAGCAATTCTATTTGCAGTTTGATTCAATTCTTTATAGGTTAGTTTTTTATCTTTATAAATAACTGCAATAGAGTCAGTATGTTTTTTTGATGCTTTATCTAAAAGTGTGTGTATAAGTAGCTTATAGTCATATGCTTTTACAGTGTTATTCCACTTTTCAAAAAATAAATTATAATTATTTTGATTTATTAAAAATGCTTTACTTACATCTTGCTTTGAATTGTTTAGAAAGGTTTCAAGTAGGTTCATAAACGAATCAGAAAAAGATTCTATGGTTTCTGAAACAAATAAATCTTGATTATAATCCCAACTCATAATCAATTCGTCATTAATCTCCATAATATTTGGCATGAGATCATACTCGGTTGCACTAATAGGCTGCTGATAATACTCAACTTTCAAACCGTGCATAGTGGGTATAAATACCCTATCCCAATTAAATGCAACAGAAAAAAAATAGGACCGGCTTTTGTCCCTTAATTTATTAGATTTCTTAATGAGTCGCGCAAATGGATAATCTTGATTATCGTAAGCATCAAGAAGCTCTGATCTTAATTGTTTCAAATAAGAATTAAAATCTAAATTTTCCCTAATAGAACTTAAAATTGGAAATATTGTTGAACAGTATCCTACTAATTCTTCACTACCTAAAAGTGTCCTTCCTGCAAAAGCAATCCCAACAGTAAAAACACTTTGGCCACTTAATCTATGTAACAATATGTTATAAATTGCTAGTAATGTCATGAAATAAGTGCATTCATGTTTTTTGCTAAATATTTTTAATTTATTATAAATTTCTTTTGACAATTTTATGGTACTACGTTTACCACTATATGTTTTTAAAGATGGACGTGTTCTATCTACTGGTAGCTCAAGCTTACTGTCTATAGAGTTTAATTTCCCCAACCAATATTTTTCTTGACGTAGAATATTTGCCGACTTTGTTTGAGATAATCGCCAAGCCGAAAATTCACTAAATTGCATAACCGGGGCTAACTGACAAGATTTGCCTTGAGAAAAAGCGGAATAATACGCTTCGATATCTTGCAAAATAATACCAACGGAAACACCATCACATATAATATGATGAACTGTTACTATAAATAAATGCTCTTCTTCATCTAACTTAATTAAAGTAGTCCGAAATAATGCTTGTGAAATATTAAATGTTTTATTCGATTCTTCGTTTAAGACCAAACTTACCTTCTCGTTTTTTTCATTATGAAGTAAATCTGAAATATCTATAAAATTCAGTGGAATCTTTATTAGAGAATGAATTAATTGTAATTTATTTTCTACTGATATAGTAGTTCTAAGCGCTTCATGTCTTTTTATTACTGATATTAGAGCTTTCTTTAAACTAGGTATATCCAAATTTCCTATTAACTTTAATGTGATAGAGTTATTATAAGCGAGTGAACCTTCTTGACTCATCTCTGCTAATAAACAGAGTAATTCTTGATCTTCTGTTAGACATTCTCTTTTAATTATTTCCTCTGTTTTATCTAGCGCTAAACCGTTTTTATAAGTATTTTTTTGGTTTTCAACTTCTACTGGTAACACAATAGGCGCCATTGCTTTGTACTGAACTTTTCTATAATCATCATTAGGCATAAACAAATTTTTTAGCCTTGCTAAGCTATTAAAAGAACTTTTTACATAATCTCTTTCAACTCCAAAATCAACAAAGCAGGCAATTTCATCAATACCTATATCAAATAATTTTTGTACTCTATTTTTACAACTTTCAGGAGTACCGATTATGGCGCTACTTGTAACATAACGATTATAAGCTTTTAATAATAAGTACTGCCTATCTTCCTCAGATAAGCGATTAAAATCCACGTGTAAATTCTGACTCTTTGCTACTTGTTGAAACAATCCAACCGAAGAATTTAGGTATCTACAAAATGGTAATTTTGCTTTTTCTAAAACTTCTTCATTATCTTCTCCAACCAACGTATGCAACAAAATAGTTACTTTACCTGTTGCTGGGTCATAGCCATTTGCTTTCCGGCTTGCCCGATAGATTTTTATACGTTCTTCAATTTCATTAACCTCCTGCCCTATCATATTCGTCAAAACATTAGCACCCAGTGCTCCCGCACGTTGATAGGTATCAGAATTACCTAATGTAGCTATCCAAATAGGCAATTTTTTTTGCATAGGTTGTGGATAGATCTTGATATCTATTGGTTCTGGAGCCCCTCCTTTTATTTTTATAGTCGATCCTTCCCATAAAGCTTGAACCTGTTTGATTTGTTCAAACATAATTTCACGGTGTTTTCCCCAATTATCAGGAAAAAAAACAAAATCATTAGGATGCCAACCTGAAGCAAAAGCAATCCCCACTCTGCCTTCTGATAGGTTATCAATCATTGACCAATCTTCAGCAATACGTACTGGATGGTGAATAGGAAGTACTACACTAGAACGAATTTTTATATTTTTTGTTTCCCGAGCTAAAGCGGCACTTAAAATAGAAGGATTAGGCGAAAACCCTCCAAATGCATGAAAATGCCTCTCAGGTGTCCAAATTGCCTCAAAACCATTTTCATCAGCAAACTTAGCTCCATCAAATAATAGCTGGTATTTATCTTTATCATACTCAGCATCATAGTTACCAAAATAGTAAAAGCTAAACTTAGAGTTCTGTTGAGTAGGCACAGTCTCTCTCATAACCTGTGATATATTAACTGTCGTGCTATTTGTTTTCGCTATTACGTCTCTTTTTTCTCGTTCTGTTTCTATAGTGTTAGATAAATAATGATGGTTAATTTTTTTTGAATGTTGTGTGCTTTTAACTTCATCCCAAAAACCAATAGATTTCATATCTCGAACAGTGTTACACACAGCATTCTTAATTTTATTTATATCCCCACTACTGTGGGCCGTAGATAAAAAGCAAGTTCTACCTTCCCAAACATAAACACCATGATAAATAAGATGATAAAAAAATAAATCTAATTCCAACGGTTGATAAATAAAACTTAAATTTCCTTGTGAGGAAAATCGAAAAAATGAACCGAAGTAAACCATCTCTATCGGCACATTTTGTTCCAAAAAGAATGTATTTAATTGCTTTGCCAAATCGGCAGTTTTAGTATTTAGACTCTCTTGGAAAAAATTACCTGTTTCTTTAAATTTACTCATCACCGCATAAACAGCAGACATGGCCAATGGGTGTTTACAAAAAGTACCTGCTGTGTACGTAGTTCTAAGCTTTGGATAAGAATCATCTCCATAACGCCACAGTCCGCCATCTACTCTATCCATAAATTGAGCTTTTCCAGCCACAACACCTAACGGTAAACCTCCGCCAACTATCTTTCCATAAACAGCTATATCCGCCTCTACATCAAACCAAGCTTGAGCACCCCGAATGTGTGTACGAAAACCAACTAATACTTCATCAAAAATCAGTAAAATATCATTCTGCTTGGTAATATCGCGTAATTTTTGTAAAAAATCTTTTGGATGCAAATCAGGCCTTCTGTTTTGTACAGGTTCAACGAGTACAGCGGCTAATTCATGAGTATGATGTCTAATAATTTCAAACGACTTGGGATCATTAAAAGGTAGCACAATAACATCTTCAACCATGGCCGGTGTTACGCCATGCACACCAGGTTCTGAAGGTTGATCTCTATATGGCATGGGCAATACAAGAGTGCCATCAAAGTGACCATGATAAGCATTAGTAAACAAAGCAATCTTAGGTCTTCCCTTTGCTGCTCTAGCAATTCTCATCGCAGTCATCACAGCTTCTGTGCCAGAATTACAAAATAAAACGCGCTCCATTCTTGTAAAATCCGCTAACATTTCAGCAGATTTTCCTGTTAATTCAACCTCAGGTCCAAGGTGCCAGCCTCTATCTAGCTGCTCTTTGATAGCAAGCTTTATAAAATCAGGGTTGTGCCCAAAAAAATGGGCTCCATAACCTAGCGCAATATCAACATACTCATTTCCATCGATATCCCAAAATTTAGCTCCTTGTGAATGTTCAGCAACAATTGGATAACAAACTTCCTTCGTTTCATAACGAAACCCAGCAGATGAACGACGATTGTTACATAATGATACGCGGCAAAGCTGAGCATGTGCTTTAGATTTTTGTGTTTTGAGATTATATCTTTTGATAAAATCTGTTAAATAGTTCGATTGAATGCTAGTGAGTTGTCGTTTCTCAGGTGGATCAATCGTATCGCTTGAATCATGCAAGAAATCCAAATTTCTATTTGAGATACTATTATTTTGATTTGAAATGATAGGTGATATGCGGTTATGTTCAATTTCTAATAGACGATTTGATAATTTTTTCATTTCGCTCATGAGGGCATGTAAAGGATCACCTTGCTGGGGTAGAACATGCTCCTCGATATCCTTATTAGCATATACAACGTTATTATCCTCAGGAAGCATGCTAGGTTTAGGCAGTATATTGGTTTGACTTACTATATAACTTGCGACCAATTGAATAGTATTTAAATCTTCAAACAATTGCCGTATAGATAATTTAACTTCATATTGTTCTTCGAGAATTTTAATGAATGATACCAAGGTGATTGAATCAGCGCCCATCTCAAGTAAAGGAACATCATGCCTAGTCTCACGTGGAGAAATATCGAGTAATTTAGACACAATATCTGTGATTCCATTTATAAGCTGTGTTGTTTCATTATTCGAAACCGGCATAGTAAATAATTTTTTTATATCCTTTTCACTAACATCGTCCAATAGTTTTGTATTCTTATCAATGTAATTTACTAACAATTGTATAGTCGTCAGCTCCTCAAACAGCTGTCTTATTGACAACTTAACTTGGTATTGGTCTGCCAATATTTTTATAAGGGAAACTAACATGATTGAATCAGCACCCATTTCAAGCAATGGGATATCAGATTTAACATCCATAAAATCCATACCCAATAATTCGGCAATCTTGTTCTTAAGCGTATTAGTTATTGAGTGTCGCTTATTATTGCTATCTAATTGTAATTTTTGAGTCACGACATCCATTGCATTTCTCCAAAATCGTTTACGTTGAAAAGGATAGGTGGGTAGAGAAATCTTCCGATATTTCTTCTCCTGGTAATATCCTTGCCAATCTATTTCATACCCACAAACATATAATTCACCTAAACTATTTAATAACCTTTGACTGCTCTCTCGCTTATTCGTACTTTCTAACCAAGTCAATTCCTCTCTGCCTATACAATCCTTACCCATACCAATCAATGTCCCTTTGGGACCTATCTCTAAATAAACCTTATGGCCTAATCGTTGCAAACATTGCATACCTTCATTAAATTGTACCGTCTCCCTAATATGACGAACCCAATAATCAGCATTTACTACCCTTTCTGTCACGAGTGCACCGGTTAAATTCGAAACAAATGGAATCTTGGGTGAGGAATAGCGAATCGCTTT
>JBARFJ010000016.1:0-12044 GCA_049797115.1 Candidatus Aquirickettsiella sp.
CCTCTATGCAGTGGGAAATCATTAATTAATTTTGTTATTTTGGGGTCCTGTTTGGCTTCTTTAGCTTTGACTGAAATTTGCAAGGTTGTGATTTTTAATGGAGGGCCTACAGAAATTTGATAACTAACATTCCAGCCAACATCAATTTTTTTTAATGTATACTTAATAGAAGGTTTGAAATAACCATAAGCCTCCAAGGTTTGTTTAATCCCAGAGACAGAGTGTTGGTACCAGAATTGAACATCTTCAGTAGAGGGATCTGTTAAGCTTTGCAAGCTTTGATCAAGCTGATGTTGAACAGAGCTCATAATATCTTGATTGAGGCCCTGTATTTGATAAACTACACGAGGATATTCTGCATATCCTAAAGGGGTAAAAAGGATATTCAATAGTGCCAAGCTAGTTATAGTCAATTTTATTTTTCTTATCATATTAGGTAGATTAAATACCTAATATGTGCCCATAAGTAAAGGTTAGATGCCTAAAAATGGCTTATAAAGTATTATTTCCTGTGGTTTTATGCCTTTTTCGTGAGTAGAGCCATTTTAGGCTAAGGCTTATTGCATGATTAATTTGTAATTAAAAAGCTTACAGAATCAATTTGAGTAGTGTTTTTGAAAATAGTGTTCAGTAGCTTGGCTAATATCTTCGACATCTCCTATGTCTTTGAAAAAGGATTGGAATGCTTTATTTGAAGGATTAAATAGATTCTCTCTATCATCGAGCCCACCCACTAATTGGATTTTAAGTGATTCAAGATAATTTAGTTTAATCACACGTTTTGATTTTTCTGACCAAATACATCCAAAAAAGCTGTTTTTAGAGCTTTCTATTTGTTGTTGAAGATTTTCCTTTTTACCTTCAATTTCTTTAATAAGAAATTCTTTATCTTCTGCTTGTCTTCCAGTTAATTTTTCAGAGCGAAATTCACGGTGATAATAGTTAGAATTTTGATTTTGTTGGGAGGAGCGTGGTGCTCTATCTGATAGATCAGAATTAGAATTTAATGAGGATGAATGATCAAAAGGACTTTCAAAGTTCTCATCGCTTAGAGTTGGAGTAATAGTTGGATAGAGAGGGGAATTTTTAAAGTTCCTAAAAATTGCAAAAACAGTTGTTATCATAAGCATACTAGCTATAGTTATACCCGCCACTGCTAAAATAGTAGCTGCTAAATAGGGCGCTAGGACCATCGTTAAAATAATACCGGCAATGACGATTCCTCCTATAGTGGTTGCAATAAGATTATTCAGAGTATGACTTTTATGCAGTGATCTAGCAGGGGAATTTTTTTCTGATCTAAGCCAATGATACGCATGAAAAACCGATAAGCCAAGATGGTAAACGGCACTAGAGCCGATTGCAGTTAGAAATAAACCTTGTACAAAAATTAGACTAAGTCCAGCAAAAACGGCAGTGAAAACTAACGCGGTTTTAATTGGAGCATGAATTAAATCAAAGGTTTTACCTAAATTCTTATTTTTAGCGCGGGCAAAATGATACAGTGCAAATAAACTTGCTATAGCATCAGGTATAACAACGAGAGGAAACAAAATTGGAGCAAGAATTTTTTCAAAGATTGATCCTATTTGGTAAATGTTTGATTTAAAAACAAAGATAGTACTGAGTACAGCATTTTGGAAAAAAGAATTGACAGACTCAAATGTTTTTAGATAGGGTTTACTCATTTATATATTTTTCTCAAATTCCTTTTCCTTAAGGCTTTTTCTTAGATATTGATTATCAGCACTTTATCTTAAACTAGAATTAAAATAAAGTTTAAAATGAAAAAAATTATTAGTGAATTTTTGGTAATAAACGGTATTATCCTGTAAATAATTAAATATTTGAAGTATATTATCAAATCACTAAAATGGTTTACAGGCTCTTTTTATCTGGACTTATATTAAAAGCTAATATTAGTATACTTACAGCAATGGGATTTTTGGCCAGTGCCAAGAAGAGGATTACGGGTTGAGCAGCAACCCAGACAAAAATTCAAGTGCGAAGAGTATATATAGCCGAAACTGCATTACTTCTAAACTGTATAAGGTGTTACACCATGTTTAAGCGATATCCACTGTGTTTTACTTTCGTATTCATAATAGCGGGACTATTTGGCTCAGTTTGTAAAGCTGACCCAGTGATACCTATAACAGCCCCTGCTGCCGCGCAACCTACATTGACGCCGATAGCCCCTAGCGTAAATGCTAAAGCTTACCTATTGATGGATGCCTATAGCGGTAAAGTTCTAGCAAGTGAAAATGTTGATGAGCGCGTAGCGCCTGCCAGCCTAACCAAAATGATGACTTCTTATGTTGTGTCTATGGCTTTGCAACAAGGTCGTATACATCCGACTGATTTAGTAACCATTAGTGAAGCTGCTTGGAAAACAGGTGGTTCTAAAATGTTTATTAAGGTCGGTGATAAGGTCAGCGTACAAGACCTGATGCAAGGCATGATAGTTGATTCCGGTAATGATGCCTGTGTGGCCATGGCAGAATATGTTGCAGGAAGTCAGGAGTCTTTTGTTAATTTAATGAATCAGCAAGCAGCAAGACTGGGTATGAAAAATACTCATTTTGTCGATGTAGATGGGTTACCCGATCCTAACCATTATTCCACTGCGCGTGATATGTCTATTTTGGCACGAGCATTAATCCTGGATTTTCCTGAAGATTATAAATGGTATTCACAAAAATGGTTTATATACAACGGGATTAAGCAACCCAATCGCAATCGCTTATTATGGCGTGATCCTGATGTGGATGGAATTAAAACTGGACATACCAGTGAGGCAGGTTTTTGTTTAGCTGCTTCAGGTCAAAAAAACGGTTTGCGACTAATTACTATTGTTATGGGCGCTCCTTCGGATGAAATGCGAGCCCAAGATAGCCAAAAATTACTGACTTATGGATTTCGTTTTTTTGAATCGCATAAGTTGTATAATGCCGGGGTTAATTTGGCTACAACCAGGGTTTGGTTTGCCCAACGGCCTCAAATTAAAGTAGGTTTAGCGCAAGATCTCTATGCAACCCTTCCACTTGGTTCAAATAAAAAACCCACAACGACTATGACCTTTACTCCCAATTTAAAAGCGCCGATTAATAAAGGCGAAGTCATTGGTCAAATTAATGTAGTATTAAATGATAAATCTATTGCATCTGCTCCACTCATTGCATTAGAAAGTTTATCAAAAGGTGGTATATGGCGTAGTTTAGTTGATCGTACTAATTTATTATTTAATAAGATTTAATTTTTTGGGGTGTTAAACACATACCGTTTTTTATTTTAGCTAGTATTTTTTATTTTATTACTCACTGAACTTGAATTTTTGGCAAGGCGTCACGAGGATGAAGCAACCTTCGTTTTCTTCAAAATATATGAGGATTGCGAATTGAGTGGCAACACAGACAAAAATTCAGTGCGAAGAGTATATGCGCACTGAGAATTAATCGGAACGTGCGAAGTATATTTATGAATAATTTGTTTAAGTTCTCAAGAGCTGGGCTCACGGCGATTTTATATCTCATTGTTCTTACCGTTTGGTTTATCCCTTTAGCGATAGTAGGTTTATTGCGATTTATTATTCCTTTAAAAAAATGGCGGCAATTGACCAAGAAACTCATGGAGTATTTACATGCGGTTTGGTTACGCAGTAATTATTTCCTTTTAAAATGGATAACTCATATTAAATGGGAGATAAAAGGATTAGATCAGCTACATTATAAAGAATGGTATTTACTCATTTCTAATCATCAGTCGTGGGCAGATATACTTATTTTGCAGTCAATTTTTAGCGGTAAAATTCCCCCTTTGAAATTTTTTCTAAAAAAGGAGTTACTTTGGACTTTACCAATAGCAAGTTGGGCATGTTGGTTATTAGATTTTCCATTTATGCATCGATATAGCAAAGCCAAACTAAGCAAACATCCAGAACTTAAAGATAAGGATATTGAAGAAACTAAAAAAGCTAGCGCTAAATTCAAAATGACGCCCACTACGGTTACTAATTTTGTTGAAGGTACTCGATTCTCACAGAAAAAAAGAGAATTACAAGCATCGCCTTATGAACATTTACTACGCCCCAAAGCAGCGGGTATGGCTTTTAGTCTTGCTGTTTTGGGTGATTTTTTTCATAAAATTCTTAATGTCACCATTATTTATCCCCCTCATCAGGCCAGCTTGTTAGATTTCTTATCAGGAAATATAGAAAAAATAATCGTTGATGTAGAAGCAATACCTATCACTAATGCCTGGTTAGGCGATTATGAAAATGACCGTCAATATCGTATACACTTTCAACAAAAACTGAACGAACTATGGGAAAGAAAGGATCAGCTTATCAAAGCTCAACTGCAAAATTTTTAATAAATTGAGGTGAGTTTTGAGTCAAAAAAAAATTCTACGTATTGCCACTCGAAAAAGTCCTTTAGCTTATTGGCAAGCCAATGCCATCAAGGAGCAATTAGAAAAGCTTTTTCCTTTTTTAACGATCAGTTTACTTCCTTTGCTTACAGAGGGAGATAGGCAACAAAACAGTTCTTTAAGTAAATTAGGTGGTAAAGGTCTTTTTGTTAAAGAATTAGAGGCAGCTTTACTTAATCATCAAGCGGATATCGCTGTTCATTCTATGAAAGATCTGCCTATGGATTTGGAAGCAGGTTTAGTATTAGGAGCAATTTGCAAGCGTGAAGATCCCCGCGATGTATTAATTTCAAGGTTAGCTCAACCATTAACTCAATTATCATCTGGATCTTATGTAGGTACTTCAAGTTTACGTCGCCAATCTCAATTATTAGCTTTGCGCCCTGATTTACAAGTAAGTGTATTAAGGGGAAATATAGGAACCCGTTTAGACAAATTGGCAGCAGGTGAATTTGACGCAATAGTTTTAGCCGCCGCTGGGCTCATCCGTTTACAAAAAACTGATTGTATTAGTGAATATTTAGATACTAATTGCTTTTTGCCAGCACCAGGTCAAGGTGCTTTAGGGATCGAATGCCGCGCAGATGATAAGGAAAGTATGGCAACTATTTCTAAATTGACTGATCCAGATACTTATTATTGTGTGTTAGCTGAACGAGCTTTAAGCCGAGAACTCGGAGGCAGCTGCCAAGTGCCTATAGCGGCCTATGCAACTACTTTGGATCATGGCCAATTAAGTTTACAGGCTTTAGTTGGAAATCTAAAAGGTACTAAATTAATTAAAGTTGAAAAACAAGGTTCTATTGCCGATGCGGAAAGAATTGGATTTTTAGCTGCACAGAGCTTACGCAATCTTGGTGTTGAGAAAATTCTAAAAGAAATTTTAAATATGGATTTCTAGGAACCTAAAATGATTACATATAGTAAGAGTTTACCAAGCTTGAATTATTTAAGCGCAGTTTTGTGAGGATATTCACAAAGATCTTGAATGATACACTCTGGACACTTAGGCTTGCGGGCTAAACAAATATAACGCCCATGTAACACTAGCCAATGATGAGCGTTTTTTAAATACCTTTTAGGAACAACTTTTAGTAGGGTTTGTTCAACAGCTAAAGGTGTTTTTCCTGGGGCTAAACCGGTTCTATTACACACTCGAAAAATATGCGTATCGACAGCAATGGTTGGTTGGTGAAAAACAGTATTAAGAATGACATTAGCTGTCTTACGTCCAACACCCGGTAGACTTTCCAGCGCATCACGATTATTAGGAACTTTTCCCTGGTGTTGTGCCAACAAAATTTTACAGGTTTCTATAATATTTTTGGCCTTAGTATTGTATAAACCAATAGTTTTTATATACTTTTTTAAACCAGATAAACCCAATCCGGCTATTTTTTTTGGCGTGTTTGCTTTAATAAATAATACTTGAGTTGCTCGATTAACTGATTTATCGGTTGCTTGTGCAGAAAGAATTACTGCAATTAATAGTTCAAAGGGTGAAGAGTAAATTAATTCTGTTGTTGGATGGGGATTGTAAGCATGAAAACGTTGAAAAATTGCGGTACGCTTTTTTTGATTCATGACAATTTAGATCACAATATAAAAATTAAAAAACTGTCCGTCATGGCGAGGTCGAAACGTCAGTGAGGCCGTGGCCATCCAGAAAAAATTAAGTTTTTCAATGGATTGCGCGCTACGCGCTCGCAATGACGATGAACACTTTACTGTCTTGACCCTATTCACATTAGTTACAATTATCAATACGCCCAAAGAAGTTTATTTTTTCTTTTTAAAATCCATTCTCGATTGGACCATGACACCTAAAAAACGATGAGGCTTATCTAATAGCAAAGTTTTGAAATCAGTATTGAGAGGTTTAAGAATAGTATGTCCGCCATCAATTAAAATTTGTTTAAAATTAGGTAAATCATGTCCTTCAATATGAACAATAGCAAAGTCAAGACTATTTGGTTTTAAATCAGGGTCTATAAGGAGTATGGTTCCTTCTGGAAAACGAGGTTCCATTGTAGTATCTCTAGCAGAAACCGCATAAGCATGATGACTCATATCGATATCGGTAGAAATTGTCGGTAAAGGGGATGGTTTTTCAGTAAGATTGGGCCAATGTAGCACCTGTGACCAGGTAAGTAAGGGAATTTGGCGCCACCCTTGGGCATCAGGATTAAAAGTACCCGGAATGCGATCAGTTGATATGGGTTCATCACCAATAAGTTGGCTAATAGAGATAGCAAAAAAATTGGCAATCGGGCTTAAAGTAGCAACTTTGGGATTATCAGTTTCACCTGAGCAAATTCGATGTACTACAGGTTGACCTACTCCAGTGCGTCTTGCTAGTTCCGACTCATTAATTCCTAACTCAGCCATTAATCCTTTAAGAATTTTGCTCATGCTACTAGTAGTTTTCATATCATTTTCACTTATTAATTAGCGGTAATTTTACCTGTCCATGCTGATAATTTCCCACGCTGGCAAACGAGGCTAAAATAGCCGTCAGCGGCGGGTGGATATTCTAACATGACACAGCGTTTATACTAAATAATGATGTGATTTACCGTTCAAGCTGAGAGGAGCAATTTTTTGCATAGATATAAAATCACAGTCGAAAGGGGTTTTTAGTTTTTAGCTTAAACTAAGATTTATAAAAAACTTTGTTCATGAATACCCACATGAAGATTAGTAGTCTAATAGTGTTTAAAGGTTAAAGAAGATATTTATAATACAAAAAAGTAAGCATTTTGCTGATGCTTTATGAGTAGCCCCTAAGGCAGGAAGATTTATTGGTATTTAACTATTGAAAGGAACAATTTGAGAAGATATTCCTTGTCAGTTGCAGGGATTATGCATAGAATAGCGGGTTCATTTATAAGAGGTAAAAGGTTTTATGTTGGCTAAAAATGAAATATTGGCTAAATATCAACGTTCTCCGGGTGATACAGGATCCCCAGAGGTTCAGATTGCTTTATTATCTGGAGCTATCGAACAGCTAAATGGCCATTTTCAAGTACATAGGAAGGATAATCATTCGCGACAAGGGTTATTAAAGAAAGTATCTTTACGTCGTAAATTATTAAAATATCTCAAAGGCGCTAATTTAAAGGGTTATTTGGCGCTGATTAAACAACTCGGCTTGCGTGGTTAAGCCCAGGGTTCATATTCTTCAGCCAATCGTTGAAGACATTTATTCATATCAATGGGCGGTAATTTTCGCCCATTTGTTTTTTTTGAGGGAATGTTAGCGTGTTAATTAATTCTATAAAGAAAGTCGTGCAGTTTGGTTCGCAGGAAATAATTCTAGAAACTGGGGCAGTTGCCCGCCAAGCTACAGCATCGGTTGTTGTGAGCTTAGATGGCACTACCGTTTTAGTAACGGTTGTAGGTAACAAACAACAAGCTGGTGAAGAAAGAGATTTTTTCCCATTGACTGTGCAATATCAAGAACGTACCTATGCAGCTGGTCGAATTCCAGGAGGTTATTTTAAACGAGAAGGGCGACCCACCGAAAAAGAAATTTTAACTTCGCGCTTAATTGATAGGCCGATAAGACCCTTATTTCCTGAAGGCTTTTATAATGAAGTGCAAATTGTTGCAACTGTTTTATCGTCAAATCCAGATATTAATGCGGATATCCCTGCATTAATTGGTGCTTCTGCGGCTTTAAGCTTATCAGGCCTACCTTTTAAGGGCCCGATAGCGGCAGTAAGAGTAGGTTATTCGGAAGGACAGTTTATTTTAAACCCAAGTTTCAAACAGCTTGAAGCATCGGACTTAGATTTAGTGGTTGCAGCCACAGAAAAAGCCGTCTTGATGGTGGAATCTCAAGCCGCTGAACTTACAGAAGAAGTTATGTTGAACGCTATTTTATTTGGACATCAACAAATGCAAGGCGTTATTCAAGCTATAAAAGAGCTTACAGCAGAAGCTGGAAAAACCGTTTGGGATGTAAAAAATGCAACTTCTGGCTTGGATGCGAGCTCAGAACAAGAAATGATTCAATCCATTGAAACTTCCTTAATTGAAGTCTATCAAGTTCCGGAAAAGCTTGAGCGTAAAATAAAGTTAGATAAATTAAAAGAGAGCTTTATTGCAAAATGGCTAGCTGAAGAAAAAGGAATTACCGCAAAAACTATTCACTTATTACTAGCAAATTTAGAAGAAAAAATAGTACGTGGTCGTATTTTATCAGGCGAAACACGTATTGATGGACGTGATAAAATAACAGTTCGTCCTATTACTATTCAACCAGGATTTTTACCGCGTACACACGGTTCGGCGTTATTTACTAGAGGAGAAACCCAAGCATTAGTTGTGACTACCTTAGGTACAGATAGAGATGCCCAAACGGTAGAAGCCTTAGATGGAGAAGGACGCGAAACATTTATGCTTCATTATAACTTTCCCCCTTATAGTGTGGGTGAAACCGGCCAAATGGGAAGCCCTAAACGACGTGAAATTGGACATGGTAATTTAGCGAAACGTGCTTTACGTGCGGTATTACCCAGTGAATCCGATTTTCCCTATGTATTACGTGTTGTTTCTGAAATTACCGAATCAAACGGTTCTAGCTCTATGGCAACAGTCTGTGGCGCAAGTATAGCTTTAATGGATGCTGGCGTACCTTTAAAGAAACATGTAGCGGGTATCGCAATGGGTCTAATAAAAGAAGACGATAAATTTGCTGTATTAACTGATATTTTAGGTGATGAAGATCATTTGGGAGATATGGATTTTAAAGTTGCTGGTACCATAGACGGCGTCACGGCATTGCAAATGGATATTAAAATTGATGGTATTACAGAAGAAATTTTGCAAGTGGCATTAAATCAAGCAAAAGAGGGTCGTCTTCATATACTAAATATTATGCAAGAAACTTTAGCTGAACCACGCATAGAAGTTTCTCCTTACGCACCGCGTATAACAACTTTAAAAATAAACCCTGAAAAAATACGTGATTTAATCGGAAAAGGTGGAGCGACAATTCGCGCTATTACTGAAGAAACAGGAACCTTAATCGATATTAGTGATGATGGCGTCGTTCGAATCTCTACATCTGATTTACACGCTTGCCAAAATGCAATAGAGCGTATTAAAAAAGTAACTGCAGAAGTGGAAGTGGGTCGTACTTATGAAGGCGCAATAGTTAAACTAACCGATTTCGGTGCGTTTGTTAACGTATTACCTGGTCGTGACGGTTTAGTGCATATCTCACAAATTTCTAAAGAACGTGTTGAACAAGTGAGTGATGTATTAAGCGAAGGCCAAATTGTCAAAGTCAAAGTACTAGAGATTGATAGGCAAGGCCGAATACGTTTAACTATGAAAGATATAGAAGCAGAAGAAATGGAGAATGAAGTACACTCGTGATCAATCAAAAGCAACATACATCAGGCTTTATAAAATTAGTGGATAAAATAAAACCTCAGATAAAAGAGTTAACAGTTACTGATTTAAATAAAAAAATTAACAATCAACACCCTTTTTATTTGATTGATGTACGTGAGCACGATGAATTTCAACAAGGATTTATTGCTCATGCAATCCCTCTTAGTAAGGGGATCATTGAGCGTGATATTGAGAAATACATTTCAGATTTTGAAGCGGAAATTGTTGTTTATTGTAGCGGCGGTTTTAGATCTTGCTTAGTGGCAGATAATTTACAAAAAATGGGTTATCGCCAGGTCGCCTCTTTGCAAGGCGGCTTGAGGGCTTGGTTAGAAGCGGGTTATCCACTTAATAAAATGAGCAAATAATGGCTTCGTCTAAGAAAAAATTTGCCGAGGTGGTGAAATTGGTAGACACGCAAGTTTCAGGTACTTGTGGGGCAACCCTTGGAGGTTCGAGTCCTCTCCTCGGCACCAACTGAAGAATTCTTGCCTAGCTTAGAGTCTTGTTGATAGGTAACCAAGTTGAGTGAGTATTTTTTAAATATACCAAACCAGGGAAACGTACAAAAACAGAAGGTAGTTGTTTGTGCTTTAACAATAAGAGCTCAGTTGTTAAAATTTTGTTTTCAAGATTAATTTGGGAAAATAGTAAAAAATTTTCGCTAGGAGACAAATCTTCAAAATAAACATGACTAAAAGAATGATTAATCCAGGTAATATCGAGTTTATTTTCTCTTTGCATGTGTAAACAGTTAAACTCGCGTATATGACTTAACATCCCCAGTCATAGAAATAGCTATAGGAAAGGGGGTGCCTTTATTCTTTTCCAAAGAAACTAGCTGGAGAAAAAAAGTCTTTTCAAAAGTCTTAACAGATGGACACATGTCTACCGTTAAAAAATAGCCTTTTTTGCCTTTTTGGGATTAATTGAATGAGTCAACCCTGCATTTTTAAGATAACCTGGATATTGAGTCAAAGATAATAGGTTCTTAATATACGGGGTTTTTTTAATTTTTTTCCATTCAAAGTATCCTGGTTTTTTAACTGAATCGGTTGCTGGATTTCTCGTATACAATTGATTTGCTTTAGATGCAAAAACGGAGAATGAGATTGTTAGCAATAATAAAAAAACAAAGAGATATTTTATCCATTGAGCCATAAATTCTCCTTGGTAACGATCAATTAGTTATAGTGAATAAAGGTCTCCATTATAAAAGCCCTATTTGCCCTAAATATACAGGCTCGGATTTGCATTCTCTTTTAAAGAATAAGTTACATTACCAGATATACAAGAATATTGACAGAACCCTTTCAGATCAGGGATAAGAGCATTTTATATTTTTAAAAAACTTGGTATTTTGTAGAAAATCGGTTTAAATAGTCGAAATTATTTTTAGCTATATCGCATGTTGAGCGTTTCATCGCCTCTCTATGACATTCATAAAACTTTTGAAGAAAACTTCAGCAATCCCTCTTTCCCATCAATAAAACCACCGACACGAGTTTGGCCAGGCAGAGCTCAGTGGATTTCTTTATTAGGCTATTCTTTAGCCTCAAAAATCGGCGCGGCAGCATGTGCCGCAACAACCGGTAAAGGCATTGCGTTATTAGCACAACTAGGTTTTGACGTATTAACCTATAAAACTGTACGACATCAAGCGTATCCTACGCATCCATTACCTAATATTGTTCATCTCGAATGTGAAAAATTATTTGATTATTCTGATTTAAAAGAAGTTCTTTTTACCCAGGATAAACCTGAAAAAATAAGCGATAAAGTTGCTATTAGTAATTCCTTTGGTAATGGCTGTTTGGAACCGATAGTGGTTATGCAAGATATAGCTTTTGCAAAAAACTCTTTAGAAGCAGGTCAAGTGTTGATTGTCTCTGTATATGGTGAAGGTGATTCACTGTCATCGATGTCACAAGATTTTGCCACAGCCGCGCTAATGGCTAAAGAAGCAGGCGCCGATATTATAGAGCTGAATTTTTCATGTCCCAATTTAATGAAGCCAGGAGAACCTCTTTATTGGAGTATGGAATATGTATCGCAAATAACAGCTTGCGTTGCAAAATGTGTAGGTGATATTCCCATATTGCTAAAATTAGGCATGATTCATGAGCATGAGTCCCCTCTTAAATTATTAGTTTCCGCAACACGTGCTGGCGCAAGAGGTATTAGTGCTGTTAATTCCATTAGTATGCGTGTAT
>JBARFJ010000017.1:0-45853 GCA_049797115.1 Candidatus Aquirickettsiella sp.
CTAATAATGTAGGTAAAAGTAAAGATAGAATGATACGCCCATAAATTAAGACTGCTCCAAAAAACATACTGAGCATTGAAAAAAGAGAAAGGTTCCCCCAGTTAGCTTTAATTTTTTGATTTCTGGAATACGCGGGATGCTTTTTCTCTTGTTGTTCCAATTGTTGTATTTGCTCCTTTAAACTGAGTTGCATAAAGCCAACTTTTTCTTGAGCAATAAATTCAGATGGTAAACACTGAAGTGCCTTATTCAATTGGAGGTTTATTTTTGACGATAAGTCATTTTTTTCCGCAGCTAACTTTTTTAATCGCTGTAAATTGTTATGAAAGTGATCGTAATCTTTATTTTGTGCTTTTATTTTCTCAGAACTAAATAAATCACGTATCCATAAATATGCGTTATAGATAGGCCAAGCACTAAAACCAATGACAAACGATGAGAATAACCCAGATTCTACAATAATTAATGTTAAGAGGGTGCCGGATAAGGCGACTGCCATCCATCCACCTACACCAAACATAAGGATTCCAACTAAAGCGCTGAAAACTAAAAATGTAAAAAAACTTTCCCAATGTTCTTCATCTTTTTTTCTTCGAGTATAAGCAGGAAGCTTTTTAATTTCCTCCTCTAATCGCTGTATTTTCTCATCTAATTTTTTTTCAAGTACAGTTTTTTTTTGCTGTTCAAATTGTTTCATAAAAGCCTAATGCTATGAAGAAAATTTATTCACTAAATCTTAACACACACTATTTAGTTTTATTAAACAGATTTTAAAAATTTGCCAACTTTATGCAGTATTAAAATTCATAAGGGACATACAAATTCTTTAGCCTGGTGTAATCAGCCATTAATTTCTTTTTTTCTGTGATTCTATTGATTTTCTGTTGCTGCCAGCAGTCACTCAGAATTTACCAATATGGTAATTTTTTAAGCAGACATTTACGTCCGATTTGTGGTGCATAAATTATTTTTATGCTATACACAATAAAGCTATTGCTCAAACTAGGGGTTATTTTCGTGGGGAAAGGGCAATTTCTTTGGGAGAAAATAAAAACAATGCCATGCATTTCCTTGACTTCCAAAAAATTAGCCGATGCATGCGAGCTTCAGCCTAATGTACCGAGCGATGGCCTAACACATCATAAAACCAACGTTACGTTCGTTTTTCAGAAGACTAATGGTTACGTACAACAAAGAGCTGAACAAGATAAAACCCTGCATCTAAAGTCAAATACCCTCATTAGCTCATATATAAAATATAGTTTAGTAAGGGTTATTAGCTGTTTAGCTATTATTATGGATAAGGAAACACCACGCTTAAAGTGCGTGTTTCTACTAATTGGATTTATTGTATTAGGTATAATACCTATTACAGGGGGTGCAGCGAATCATTTAAGCGTAACACTTTGCCAAGCTGAGTGGGTCGCACTCCACCAAGCTCCAGAACTTAAATCCTTCGATGCGAAGTCCGAAGCTTTTAGCCAATCAGCCATTGCTGCAGGTCAACTTTCCGATCCTACACTTATGTTAGGCGCAATGAATGTTCCTGTAAATACATTTAGTCTCAGTCAAGAACCCATGACCCAAATTCAGATAGGATTGATGCAAATTTTTCCCAGAGGGCACAGCCTTCGGTATCGATCCTTACAAGAAAAAAATAAAGGCTATGCCGAATATGAAAAAGGACAAACAATGCAAGTCCAGATTCTACATGATGTGCGTATTAGTTGGTTGAATCTTTATTATTGGCTAAAGGCTAAGCAACTTGTGTATGCTCAGAAAAAAGTATTTCAACATTTGGTGAAAATAACAGAATCGATGCTCGCTAATAATGAAGCGCAGCTAAAAGATGTCATTCGTGCACAGCTGGAGATAACGGAACTCGATAATCAATTAATTGTGATAAATCAGCAAATTGATACTGCTCGCGCTGATTTAGGGCGCTGGATAGGCACAGCGCTTGCAAACCATGCTTACCCTGATCAATTACCGCAGTGGGAAAACCCACCGTCATTAGCAAACTTTAAAATTATTATTAAATGTCATCCTAAGTTGCTTACCGATCAAGCCTATATTGCGGCGAATTATGCTGGAGTGAATTTAGCGAAGCAACAATACAAACCCGGCGTTGCCGTGGGCGTTGCTTACGGTTTTCGTCAGGGGCACGATATGATCACCAACAGTCAACGTTCTGATTTTTTAACTGCACAAGTTAGTATTGATTTACCTTTATTTCCGAATAATCGCCAAGATCGCAGCTTAAAGGCAAGTGAAGAGAATTTGTTCGCAAGTCAAGAAGATCAAGTTAGTCATTATCGAGAATTGAAACAAATACTTAAAACACAGTATGCCACATGGCAACAACAACGAAAAAGTGTTCAGTTATATCAGCGACATCTCATTCCGGAGGCAAATCAATATACGGAAGCAACTTTGATCGCTTATCAAAATACACAAACGGATTTTCCAACCTTAGCAAGGGCCTATGTTCGTGAATTAAATACACAGCTCCTGGGATTAAAAGCATCCGTTGATTATAGTACTGCTAGAGTAAGCCTGCTTTATTTGGAGGGAGAATAAGAATATGAAAAAATGGATAGGATGGGTCAGTCTTTTTGTTGTCATTTTTGTATCTGGAATGTTGACATACCGGAACTGGCTAACTGACGCCGGAAAAACGTCGCCGACTTCAGTAAAGATGAAAAAAAATAAAATTTTATATTGGACATCACCCATGGACCCTAATTATCGCAGTAATAAGCCCGGGAAATCGCCAATGGGAATGGACTTAATCCCTGTTTATGCGGATCAACACACTCAAGATAAGGACATTGTAACCATTCCACCGCAGTTGGTGAATAATTTAGGCGTAAGAACCGCCGTCGTTAGTCCACGCACATTACCACGCACAATCGATACTGTGGGTTATGTCACCGCCAATGAAGACCACATAGAACATGTTAATCTCTATACCTCAGGATGGATCCGCAAGCTTTACGTAAGTAAAACAGGTGAAGTGGTTAAAAAAGGTCAAATATTAGCCGATATTTACTCTCCAATTCTAAATAACGCGCAAGAAGAATATTTGCTTGCACTAAAAAACAAGAATGCTGCATTTATTGATGCTAACGAAAAGAAATTGTTAACGCTTGGGGTGTCGCAACAACAAATCAACCTGATAAAACAAACACGCAAGGCCACTGCACTTATTCCCTTATATGTAAGTAAGAGCGGTATTATTGCTTCACTTAATATTCGTGAGGGAATATTTGTAAAACCCGATGTAACCCTAATGACCATTGAAGATTTATCGAGCATTTGGATCATTGCTGAAGTCTTTGATAATCAATCAAATTGGGTAGAAGAAAAGCAACCCGCAATAGCAACCTTATCTTATCTACCCGGTAAAGTTTGGCGAGGGCAAGTCGATTATGTCTATCCACAACTCGATCCTAAAACGCATACACTACGCGTGCGTTTATTCTTTACTAATCCTGATTTAACCTTAAAGCCGGATATGTATGCCAATGTTAAAATTTTTGCAACACCAGTGGAAAATGTACTAGCCGTACCATTCGAATCGCTAATTCGCACAGGGGAAGGCGATCGGGTGATATTAGCCTTAGGGAATGGAAAATTTCGTGCGCAAGCAGTTTCTACGGGTATCGAATCTGGCAACTGGGTCGCAATATTATCCGGTTTAAAGGCAGGAGATAAAATTGTGACTTCAGCGCAATTTTTAATTGATTCTGAATCCAATTTGGAAGCCAGCCTGACAAGAATTAGTACACCCCCAGGGCGTCCCACTCCCACTACGCCCACTTCTGTTCAACCAGGCATGATGAAAAATATGAAACCTCTTTCTCAGCTAGAGGTTGCCAAGAAGGAAAATAATACATGATCGCTCAAATAATTAATTGGTCATTGAAAAATCGATTTCTTATTTTAGTCGGTACATTTTTTATCTTCGCTTTTGGTATCTATGTACTTAAACACACAGCGGTGGATGCTATCCCTGACCTATCTGATGTGCAAGTTATTGTTAAAACATCTTATCCTGGCCAAGCACCACAAGTTGTCGAAGATCAAGTCACCTATCCGCTGACAACAGCCATGTTATCAGTACCTGGGGCAGTAACCGTCCGTGGTTATTCTTTTTTTAATGACTCTTATGTCTATGTCATTTTTGAAGACGGTACCGATTTGTATTGGGCACGATCCCGTGTACTCGAATATTTAAGCCAAGTGGCAAGTAGTTTACCTCCCTCTGCAAAACCTGAATTGGGTCCTGATGCCACAGGAGTGGGTTGGATTTACGAATACGCATTGGTTGACAAAACCGGTCAGCATGACTTATCGCAGTTAACCAGTCTCCAAAATTGGTTTTTAAAATTCGAGCTGCAAACTGTTCCAGGTGTTTCAGAAGTAGCTACTATCGGCGGCATGGTCAAGCAATACCAAATCACATTAGAGCCTAATCGGTTACGGACTTATGGGTTAACTCTGGAGCAAGTCAAAAAAGCCATTCAAAATGCAAACCAAGAGGTGGGAGGCTCAGTTATTGAATTGGGTGGAAGTGAACACATGATCCGTGCTTCTGGTTACATCCAAAATATTCAAGCGATTAAAGATATTCCTTTAGGGGTTAACAAAAATGGCACGCCCATTTTACTATCTAATCTGGCTGAGATAACGCTAGGTCCACAAGAACGACGAGGAATTGCAGAGTTAAATGGTCAAGGTGAAGTAGTGGGTGGCGTCATTGTCATACGTTTTGGTGGGAATGCCCTAAAAACCATTCAAGGTGTCAAAGCTAAGTTACATGACTTGCAAAAAAGCTTACCAAAAGGGGTAGAAATTGTTGAAACATACAATCGTTCGGGATTAATTTTACGTGCGATTCATTCTTTGCAATCAAAGTTAATTGAAGAATCTATCATGGTAACTTTGATCTGCTTGGTATTTCTTTTTCATCTACGTTCATCATTGATTATTATAATCAGTTTACCCATTGGTATTTTAGGCGCATTCATTCTTATGTATTCGCAAGGTATGAATGCCAATATTATGTCACTCGGTGGGATTGCCATTGCGATTGGTGCAATGGTGGATGCAACCATCGTGATGATAGAAAATGTGCATAAGCATTTTGAGAAAGAAATAATTACGGATGAAAATCGATGGGAAATAATCAGAAAATCAGCGATGCAGGTGGGGCCACCGCTATTTTTTTCGCTACTTATCATCACCTTAAGTTTCCTACCTGTATTTGGATTACAAGCACAAGAAGGACGTTTATTCGCACCACTCGCATTTACTAAAACCTATTCCATGGCTGTTGCAGCAGGATTATCAATCACCTTAGTCCCTGTACTCATGGGTTATTTCATTCGGGGAAAAATTTTACCGGAGCAAAAAAATCCAGTAAATAGGGCATTGACGGCTGCTTATCGTCCCGTGATTCACTATATATTACAATTTCCCAAAAGCATTTTAGGATTGGCACTGGTACTGATGATTGTTTCTATTTGGCCATATATGCATCTAGGTTCAGAATTTATGCCTAATTTAGACGAAGGAGATTGGGTGTATATGCCCAGCATGTTGCCAAGCGTATCGACTGGTCAAGCGCGGCAAGTATTGCAGCAAACGGATAAATTAATTATGAGTGTCCCTGGGGTGAAAACTGTTTTTGGCAAGGTAGGACGAGCAGAATCGGCTACTGATCCCGCCCCCCTTACCATGGTTGAATCTGTTATTCAATTTAAACCTAAAAGTGAATGGCCCAAAGATATGACCATTGAGAAAATCAAAGCAAAACTACGCCAAAGACTGCAAGTACCTGGTTTAACTAATGCATGGGTAATGCCAATAAAAAATCGCATTGATATGTTGGCGACTGGTATAAAAACACCTGCAGGGATCAAGATTTCAGGACCTGATTTATCGGTACTTCAAAAGATTGGTGGGGATATTGAAAAGATATTAAAAAAAGTTCCCGGCACAGAATCTGTTTATTCTGAACACGCTTTCGGAGGGCGTTACGTTAATATCGATATTGATCGCAAAGCCGCTGCACGCTTTGGGTTAAATATTTCAGATATTGATGAGGTAGTACGTACCGCAATTGGCGGGATGGATATCACACAAACTATAGAAGGTTTAGAACGCTATCCTGTGAATCTACGTTATCCTCAATACGAAAGAGATTCGCTTACAAAACTTAAGGCGTTGCCGATTGTAACGCCGACAGGAGCGCAAATTCCTTTAGTTGACGTAGCTAAGGTCTATGTGGCTGATGGTCCGCCGGTGATAAAAAGTGAAGATGCACGTGTTGCCAGTTGGGTGTTGATTGATATTAATGATTCTGATTTAGGTGGCTATATTGATAAAGCAAAACTAGCTCTTCAACAACAGTTAAAATTACCTTCGGGTTATTCATTAACCTGGACGGGTCAATATCAATATATGCAGAGAGCTAAAGCTCGCTTACAGATATTAATCCCAATAACATTAGGAATTATTATTTTATTGTTATACCTCTATTTTAGGCGAGCGCCTGAAGTGCTCATTATTTTAGGCACGTTACCTTTTGCTTTTATCGGTGGTGTGTGGTTACTCTATTTTTTAAATTATAATTTATCGGTTGCTGTAGCCGTTGGCTTTATTGCATTGGGTGGTGTAGCGGTTGAAATTGGCGTCGTAATGTTGGTTTATCTCAATGAAGCATTCGAGGAACAGAAATTATTAGCTGAAGAAGAAAAACGCGCACTGAGTTTAGAGAATATCAAACAATCCGTGATTAACGGTGCGCTTTTACGATTGCGACCTATTTTGATGACAGTATCCGCGATCATTGGCGGTTTGTTACCTATTATGCTGTTGAGTGGCACAGGGATAGAGGTAACACGTCGTATTGCAGCACCGATGATAGGAGGAATGATGAGTGCGACTGTGCTTACTTTGTTGGTTATTCCCGCCACATTTTTATTATGGAAGAGCGCCACTAGTCATCTTGGAGCCTCGCCACTTAAATACAGATTAAAGGATAAATAATAATTTATTATTAATTGCTTTCAGTATAATTTCTAACTCAGGTAACAGGAAGTTATAATTACGAAAAATATCCTCAATTCAAACTAATTATTAACTTTATACTAAGAACTAATTAGATAGGTTCTGGCAGATCATTGGCTAATTGTTCTTTATCAGCGGGAAGCGCCGGGTCACGACCATACACATCATCCCAAAAGTGCAATACATCATCTTTATCCACCCAAGCAGTAATGTAAGTCAGATGTATGGGTATCGGTGTTTTTAAGTTGATCACCGTAGTACGTCCCGATTCCAAAGCGGCTTCGATGTGCGATGCGGCTTGTTGTAGCGAGGGATCCAGTTCTTCTAAAGCTTCAAGAAATTCAAATGGATCCTCTAAGCGCACGCAACCCGAACTAAATAAGCGTCGCTCCGCATCAAACAAAGTTTTTGATGGTGTATCATGCAAATAAATTAAATGTGGATTAGCAAATTCAAATTTAATTTGTCCCAAAGAATTATGCGGTCCCGGATCCTGGCGTAAAATAAAACGTCCAGGATTTTTTTTCACGACTAGCCAATCCACTGTCTGTGGATCTAATTCCTTATTCGGTTGATTCGTCGCAAATATTCGAATGTGGCTCCGAGTCAGATAATTAGCATCACGCATGGCTTTAGGAATAACATCTCTACGTGCAATTCCAGGAGGCACCGTCCAATAAGGATTTAATATAATGCGCGTCACTTTTGAATTAATCTCGGGTGTCTGTCGCGATGGTTTACCGACAATAACGCGTGCCGTTAAAATCGCATGATGATCTTTAACTAAACGCAAGCGGTGATCAGGTACATTAATCCATATATAAGCAGGATTGGCTAAGGCAATTAATCGTGACCAACGTTGCAAATTGAATTGAATTTGATGAAAACGTTGTGCGGCTGATACATTCATCGCTTCACGAGTCGCTGCTCCTACCACACCATCGTCATTTAATCCATGACGCTCTTGAAACAAAGCAACCGCATCTTCGATTTGTTCATCAAAAACATTTGGATTAGACACGTTAATACAAGCACTTGCAGCTAAATCCTCAGTCGCACATAAACGTTGCCGCAACACAACAATCGCCGGATCTTGCATACCTATCGATAATACTTCATGTGTCTGTAAACGCGGCCAAGGATGTTGCTCAGCCTGTTGATACAGCGCTAACTTTTTCTCGAGGCGCAGATAAGCAGGAATAGTTACTGACTGAGCATGAGCCTTAGTCGCATTGAATACTGCTAAGCAAAATAAACTGAGCAATAGACTGAATCGGAATCGTTTAGCTTGTAATAACAACATCGTGCTCTTTTTTTGCATAATGACTAACCACATACTCCTCTACAATTTGTTGAAATTGCTGAACGATATTATCACCACGTAACGTGGCAACCTTGCGTCCATCAGCAAACACGGGTGCAATCGGATGTTCACCCGTACCTGGTAAACTAATACCAATATTGGCATGTTTACTCTCACCCGGCCCATTCACGATGCATCCCATGACTGCCAGAGATAAGTTTTCTACGCCATTATATTGTTTCGACCAGGTCGGCATGCGCTCCTTAATATAGCCTTCGACTTGATTAGCTAATTCTTGGAAATAACTACTGGTGGTACGTCCACAACCCGGGCATGCCGATACCGACGGCATAAAAGCGCGTAAACCCATAGATTGTAAAATTTGCTGACAGACAACCACTTCACGACTTCTATCACCACCTGGCTCCGGCGTTAACGAGGCGCGTATGGTATCGCCGATCCCTTCTTGTAATAAAACGGCTAAAGCCGCGGTAGTTGCAACAATACCCTTTGAACCCATTCCTGCTTCAGTTAAACCCAAATGTATCGCGTAAGAGCAACGTGCGGCTAAATTACGATGGATCGCTATCAAGTCCTGCACGCGACTCACCTTACAGGATAAGACAATAAGACTCGCTGGCATGCCAATTTTTTCAGCCAATTCAGCACTCAACAAAGCCGATAATACTAAGGTTTCTCTTAGCACTTCTGCAGCAGAACGTGGATGAGTTAAGGCTGCATTTTTATCCATTTCACGTGAGCTCAGATCTTGATCTAAGCTACCCCAATTCACACCTATTCGTACCGGCTTATTATGCTTCAGTGCGACTTCTATCATCTGCGTAAATTGAGCATCACGTTTTTCGCCATAACCCACATTACCCGGATTAATCCGGTATTTATCTAAGGCCTCGGCACAGGCCGGATAAGCCTGCAAAAGCCGATGGCCATTATAGTGAAAATCGCCGACGATCGGTACGGTATACCCCGCCTCACGCACCTTATCGCGGATAATGGGTACTTGCTGGGCCGCTTGCTCGGTATTCACGGTAATCCGCACCAATTCTGAACCTGATTGAGCTAACTCAATGATCTGCTGGGCCGTGGCTGCAGCATCTTCAGTATCGGTATTGGTCATTGATTGAACAACAATAGGCGCTCCGCCGCCCAGCTGAACACAGCCTACTTGAACGGGGGTGCTAATGCGACGGGTGATAGGGGAAAGCGCAGATTCAGTCATAGAAAATTTTCCTTTATTTTTAAAAGTGCAGATGAAAATAGGAATCTATTGCGGTATACTCTAGCACATTATGAAGTCAAGTGAACCTACTAAAACAAGTCTAAAGACAACGGAGATGGTCATGAATACTCACTTACAAACACTTTATCAATCGCTACCCATCAACAGCACCGACGCCTATATTGCGCGGCTAAAACAAATCCCGGTATTAAGTGCTGAAGAAGAAACCGCGCTCGCAGAGTGCTATTATCAACAGCAAGATCTAGTCGCCGCCAAAAAGCTTATCATTGCCAACCTACGTTTTGTTGTACATATTGCACAGACTTATATGGGTTATGGTCTGGCCCTCGCCGATCTGATTCAGGAAGGAAATATTGGTTTAATGAAAGCGGTTAAGCGTTTTGATCCTAAAGTAGGCGTGCGTCTGATCTCATTCGCCGTTCATTGGATCAAAGCCGAAATTCAAGAATTTATCTTACGTAACTGGCGCATTGTCAAAATAGCCACGACCAAAGCACAACGCAAATTATTTTTTAATTTACGTAAAATGAAAACCCATTTAGGTTGGTTTAACCAAAAAGAGATCGAAGCCGTTGCACGTGATCTCGGTGTCAAACCGGAAACAGTGCGCGAGATGGAATCTCGCTTGGCCTCTAACGATATGAGCTTGGATATCAGTAGTGATGAAAGCAGCGATTCCAAAACCATTCGCTATCCACTACTCGATATACATTTCGAAGATAATCGTTACGATCCAGCACGTTTACTCGAAGCCAGTGACACCACCGAATCCAGCCAAGATCATTTACATAAAGCGCTGGCCAAATTAGACGAACGAGAACAAACCATTATCAGGGATCGTTGGCTAACTGAACCTAAAATTACCTTGCAAGAATTAGCCAATCGCTATCAAGTATCGGCGGAACGCGTGCGCCAACTCGAGCAAAAAGCAATTAAAGAGCTACGTTACGCTATCGAACAACAAACGGCATGAAAACTATAAAAAACAAACTTAACCCAGATAGAAACTTTGTCAGTGACATTGATCGATTTCTTGCCGCCTTTGATAAGCGCCACCCTAAGAAGTCTGCTTCACAGGAGCAAGAAATAGAACAATACCAAGCACTGATGGCGAAACGCGATATAAAAACCGATACCCACTCTTGAATATACTCACAGCAATTAAATTTTTGATCAAGCGCCATGAGAATGAAGCAAGCTTCATTTCTTCAAGATACATGAGGATTACAAATTGAGCGGCAACATAAACAATATCAAGTGCGAAGAGTGTACCTATGTTTCTCGAAATTGAACTTAAACTCAGCATTGCCCCCGAAGATGTTAATTTATTATACCAACATCCTTTATTACAGCTCCCTAGCACGCAGGTTATCTCCGTAGAACAACTTATCAGCCGCTATTTTGATAGCTCTGACCTTGCCTTATGGCAACAAGGACTATCGATGCGAATCCGTGAAGCGGGTGGTCGTACCATACAAACCTTAAAAACAGCGGGTGAACAGATAGGGGATCTACAACATCGGCATGAATGGGATCAGCCGGTTACACAAAACCTACCCAATATCGAACAATTCACCGATCCCAGCTTAATAACCAAACTGAAAACCATTCTTGGTAATAAACCACTGTTAGAATTATTTCATACTGACTTTCAACGCAGTTCATGGAACCTATACACTGAAAATGGAACCCACATCGAATTAGTTTTAGATCAAGGCCTGGTTAAAACTGCAACTCATCAAGCTGCTTTACATGAAATCGAGCTAGAATTAAAACAAGGCGATAGCCAAGAATTGTACAAAATAGCCGAATTTCTGAAGTCAACGATTCCGCTTAACGTAGAAACGCGCAGTAAAGCAGAACGAGGTTATTTGCTCTATAATGACAATAAAATGTCATCCAATTATGTATAGTTAATTACCAACAATTACGGTAATATCACCACAACTTAATAAAAACGGTAAATCTATGCTAGAAAACACCGCTATACTTAAAAGCCAAAGAGAAAAGCTCATTCTGATAGAAGGAGTTACCGAAACTGGCGAAAAATTCAGACCCAGTGATTGGGCTGATCGTATGTGCGGCTGTTTGGCCAGTTTTACTAATCGACGCATGGTCTACTCTCCTCAGCTGCGACCGATGATCGACCAGGAAAGTCGCACCAAATGCCTGGTCCTAGACCCTAAGCTCAAAGAAACCAATCCGGATATTTTTGACTGTATTATGAAATTTGCCGGTGAAAATCGCTTGAAAATACATGAATCCTATACCGAATCTGACGAAGCAGAATAGGTCATCTAATCTCTCGCTTGGTTATAGTTAGCCATTTAGTCTATGAGCACACAGTGTTTGGAAACTAAAAATACCGCACACTGTAGCCGCATTTGAATCTATTAATCCAACTTCAACTTTTACTATAGTCGATTACCTGGCATTCTTGGATTGATGACATAGACGATGTAGATGATGTACCTTCCCGAAAAAAGCCAATATTCGCATAGAGTGGACTGTTATCTATATCATGTTTCTGAGCTTGTATACACTCCTTAACCTCTTCTATACTCATATAGTTATGTTGGTTCCTATCCATACTCATATAATCAGCTTCATCTCCCTCGGAATATTTATCCTCACACTGATTAGAATGAACTTTCTGCTCTAGAGGCAATTTTTCTGTGCTAACACCAAAAATTTTATGAGTATTTGTATCGTGTAGATTTGATTCTGACTGCAGAAATAAACTATATAACTTATCCTGAAAAGATTTAACTATGAGAAATAATAAGTTTTTTAAAGGTTCTTTTTCCTTTTCATTTAAACTAGTTATATTAATTATTTGTTCTAATCGTTTTAAAATACGAGAATGAAGATTTAAATAATCCATCGATATTTCATCATAGATGAAGATTCTAATAATATGATTAAAATCAGATACTAATAAATTATCATTCAGGCAAATTTTTAAAATTTCTTCTAACGATGCTGAGGAAATAAAATAATGAGTATCTTTACATTTCTTCAATATTGATTCTAAAACTTCCTCTTCGTCTTCAGTAAGAATTTTAGCCGTAAGGGAAAGAGGTATTGTTTCATTTATATCTATTAAATTACCAATAGCAGGTTTATTTACAGCATTCTTTCCTTCTGAATTAAGAAGCTCGATTGTTGTACTATCATTATCAAATGGGAAGGGCTCCGTAGATTTCTGACCTGGATCATCCGCTTGTTGTTGAGTATCAGAATTTATTTTCTTTTTTTTATGTAATGACTTGCGAAGCGTGTTAAACCAAGATGACTTATCATTTTCATTAGCAATGATTGGTATTATTTCATTTTCTGATTTATCAAATTCATTGTTTTGTTCTTTTTTTTGATAAATTCCATTAGTACCTGTATCTAATTCATTTTCTTTCATAATAATAATCTCAAGAAATTTAATCTTTAGTATGTTAAATACAAAAAATTAAACCTTTATTAACTGAAAAAATTCAATTAATTTGTTTTGATAAACAAATCTGGGTTAGCTGACACGCATGACAAACCGGTTTAGTTTTCCGACAATGCTGTTTAGCATGGATTACGATCAAAGCATGGTATTGTTTATACAGACCCACACTTTTTGGTAGCTGTGTCTCAAATAGTTGCTGACACTCTTCATATTTCTCCTGACCTTGAATCAAATCTAAACGTTGCAATAAACGTCGTGTATAAGAATCAATCACAAACACCGGCCGATTAAAGGCATACAGTAAGATGTCATCCGCAGTTTCAGGACCGATACCCTGCACCTTGAGTAACAGCTCACGCAAATCGGTTGTACTTAATTGATCTAAACCATGGTAAGCACCATGAGCTAAATACCAGCGACAATAATTCTGCAAACGTTGTGTCTTAATCCGAAAATAACCACTCGGCTTTAAACAGATTTCTAAATCAGCCGTTGATAAGCTTAATAGCGCTTCTGGCGTTAAAATAATTTGCCCTTTTAAAAGCGCTAAAGCTTTTTCTACATTCGACCAGTTAGTGTTTTGCGTGAGTATCGCACCGACCATCACCTCAAAAGCACTGTCGGCCGGCCACCATTGCTGGCGGCCGTACATATTCAGCAGGCACTCATAGATATTAAGCAGTTTTTGTTGTGTAACCGACATCATTTGAAAAATCGGTTATTCTAACTCTAAGCCTCTAAATAAGCGATATTATATAGGATTAACAAAATCTAATGAAATAATTAGGCAATCCTTGGTTTTTCACCATTGATTATCCCCATCTCCAGCAATTGTTCATTGGTAGGAGGTAGTGGCAAATCAGATTTTGTTTTAGAAAATATAGAAGAAATTCTCCTGAGTTTAGAAGGAACCTGGTAATAAGAAGTTCCGTTATTATCATGAAAATGGTTGTTTGTATGACTAGTATTAATAAAACTGGACATTAATGGTATGTTAGATTGTTCTTCTTCAATAATCTCCCTGTTTCCATGATTTACGACCAAATCGCGAAGGTGATTTACTGCCATAAGAGGACGTATAGCTCTTAAATCAACCAATATACCATTTACTTTCTTTACGAGTTTAGGCTTTTTTAAAATATCTAAATATTTTTTTAACCGCTCTAAAGAGTCTAACAGCTTACCAAACGCTACTGTATATTCTGTTTGATTCCCAGAAAAAAAACTAATCGGTGCATCTGTTTTATGCATAGCAATTAAATCTTCTAAATTCTGATTAATAAGAGAAAATTTTTCTTCCAAAATGGTATAAGCATCGTCAGAAATTTCATCTTTAACAGCTACCTTTAAAGTTTTCATTTTTGTCTTAAGGCTGTTTAATATTTCAAGATCAGAAGCAGAGCTTTTTTTCAGACCTAGGTTTAAATGGTTATCATTTGGTTTTTTTCTAATATAATTCCAAACATAACCACCTGCTACAAGAAAAGCAATTGTTGCCGTAATCCCGCCTCCTATTATTAACCAATTAACATTATTATCATTGCTATTATTCTCATCACATGGATCATCATTCACATGAGTTAATTCACGAGACTTGGCTAATAAGGCATTTAACGCCACACTGGAATTAGTTAAGAAAATGGCTAATGCCCCTAAAACTGAAGTTTCATTTAGAGATCGGTTTGCAGGTTGAATATAAATAGGGTCGGAATCGAGTTGTCTTAACCGATGCGTTAAAGCATCACTTCTTAAGTGTATAGATAAAACAAATTTTTTTATTCTGGAACGAAAACAATCATCCTCTTTAGGAACAATATTTATAATCCATCGATTATAAATATATTCAACACTTACACCCATTATTTCAGCTAATCGGTTCTTGTTATAAACTAATGCTTTTTTAGGTAAATTATGGTTAATAGTATAGATTTCTAAAGCACTTACAAACCATTTAAAGTCTGCAAATGTCAGTGCTTGGGAATTTCCATTGAGATCATAACGTCTAATATTATCAATAAATAATTCAAAAATGGTATCACTAAACGTGAATTTCACAGAACCGACTTTCTTAATAAAACTCATTAAATTTTTATTATCATTTAAACTTCTGTAGTAAATAGTATAGATTTCTTTATCAATACGATTAAATGCGCGCTTAAAATCGGGCGCATCAGCTAACATTTTATCTGGATCTAACCATTGGCTTTCAATGTATCTTTTACACATTGATTCTGCATTATGTTGTGATATCAGAATATTTTTTAAAGCTGCACTGCTAACTTCATCTTGTCGATCAAACGATTTTCTTAAAGCTTTACTCAAATTAAAGTCTTTTTGCAAAACAAAATCCTTAATAAGCGATTTTATAATTTTGGTCAATTCAACCGAAGGCACAACTTCATTAATGTAAATAGTACATATTTTCCGTGCATTGAATTGTTCTTTTTCACAATCAACTAAGCTTTCAATTATCTTGTCTCTTTCCTGAGTTATATTAAGATCAATTAGTTCGTTGTCTAAAATAAAAAATTCTAACCCATCTTTAAACCAGTCATAATCATTTATGGTAATAGTTTGCGATGTTTTATCATCATCAATATGGTGACGGCTAATTTGATTTGCATCTAATTTAAATACGGTATCCTTAAATTCAAATTCAGCAGAATTATTCTGAAGAAATCTCTTTAATCTCTTATTACTATTTAAATCCGCTCTATATTGCGTTTGAACATCCATAGCTTTAATTTCTTTAGTGCGATTGCTTGGACTATCTTTAGGTGAACAAACATTGATTGTATTATTTAACCAATCTGTAAATTCATGTTCATAGGTTTCCAATTTACTTTTAATAAAGCGATTAATCTTATCGTTAGACTCTCTATTTTGCGCTTTTTGTATTATTTCTTTTAATAAATTAGGATGCCTATCAAAGAAAAAACGAAATAAAGCACTGCCAAAATAATACAAATCTCCCCCATTGGCATAACTCATATTAGTAATACGTTCTATGCTGGGAAGTTTATCCTGCGAGTCTTTAATATAATCGGCTTCTTCCTTAAAGCAGGCCTCATTACCTAGAGCATTAGCGGCACCCTCTATCATCCACGACGGTAGAGAATGTAATCCATGCTTTAACAGGGCATAAGTTATAACGTGTTGAACCTCATGACCCAAATTGCGAAAATCCCCCCCTTCTTTATGCGATCCATTTCGAGTATCCCCTTTTTGCTGGTAAACAAATGCTTCATGCCATTCTCTTTTATCCGACATTGGCTCAAAGAAAGACATCAGATCGTTTTCTGAAGGTGTACGCATCTGAGAGTAACCTCCACCAGCAGTATTTACTCCCCACAAGGGGCCATACTTTACATATTCTTCTTTTGTTTTAAAAATATATAATTTCAAAGCTTGATCCTTAATGGGCTGTTTAAAATCAATTCCTAGCTTTTCCCACAAATTTTCCATCCGTGATTTAGTATTTAAAAGAGTTTCATTAATAGTAACTTTTTGATTGCCGGTAAGTTGTTGATAGAAGACATCAACTTTAAATACATCATTTTTGTAATGATATTTGTTAGGAAAAACTTGTTGCTTAACTACTTTTTTAGATAAATGTGCAAAAGCTGCTTTTTCAATAACATCATCTAAGTTTTGGACATACTGAATAAATACACATTCTTTAATTTCATCTTCAGTTAAAGAAAAACAATGATTTTTTGTTGATTCAATTATCTTGAAAATATAGATTTGAGTAGTTTGATCCAAAAAATTGCGTATTTCACTATTATCCTGAAGATTAGTACGTACTATACGATAAGTTCCTAAAACCGTTCGAAAAGAAAAAATAGAATCAGGGTCCCAACGACGGATTTCATTATTCATTTTCTGCAAAGGATTAAAATATTTTTTAAAATTTAAATAACTTATATCTTTTTCTACATAATTGTAAAAGTTTACATTCAGTACCCAAAATAAATTAGTAAAATGCCAGCCAAGTTGATCTTTGGCTTTATCTAACACAATATTAGAGTTTACTATTTTATCAGCATACATAGTGATCAAATTTAAAACGTGCGACGCTTCATTTTCATGCTTCATTCTTAAAAAAACATTAAAACGATCATATAACATTTTAAGATCGTCGATATTCGTTAAAACATAAGTATGTTCCCTTAATTCATTCTTGGTTACTGAAAAAAGTATAATTTTTTCAGCATCCGTTAAGTTTTTACTTAAACTTGACAAAAAAGCACTTTTTAAAAATTCAAAAAAAAAGATTCGATTGTTTTTATCTGAGGAATGAGTCGATTGCGAATATTCAGTTATCAATAGTCCTAATTTATCAAAAAATTTATACCAATCTGCTTCGGTAGTTTTTAACAAAACATCAATTGTTTTTTTCTGATTAAAGCTTCTCTTCTTTCTAGACATTAAACCCCCGCAATATTTTTTTAATTTTGTAAAATACTCACTGTCATGGTCCTGACCTGCGAATAATTTTCTGGGGATTCCTTGTTTAACTACTTCATTTCTAAATACAACTATTAACCTTGTTAACCCTGCTAAATAAAAATTTTTTAAGTCACGATCAGACACGTAAAGCGTTGCCAGTATAGGTAACTAATCTTAAGGATTTCTTAAGTTTGTGTTATTCATTAAAAAAATTGATAATAAAATAATTTATTAATAAAAAATTATTATTTTATTACTTTTATGAAATTAAAATCTCTGAAAACGAGTACGTGCAGATGGAGAAATATTGCTTAATTTTATCCATAAATCAAAATTATTTATTACATTTTTACATCTTGATATAAAAAATAAATTGATTTTTTTGTTAAGGATTTCTTAAGCTTCGCCGCCTACGATGAAGATCATTTTTTTAACATTTTTGTAGGTATTTAATGCCAGTTTTTAATCAACCATTACGAACAGATGTTTATGAAAGCATAGTTGGAGGCAAATTTATTGATAGTGATTATGATGTAACTACCTTTGAGAAATTTTTAAATATACTTAATGAATTGCCTCCTTGTCCTAAAATTGAAACTACTAATTACGGTCGTCCGATGTTCCCTTCTGGGGGCTCTCCTCTGCCATGTATTAAACCTGATGAACATACTCCAATAAAGCAAATCACTTTTTTGCAAGATTTATTTAAAAATAACCAATCAATAAATAGCTTTAATTACTTAAGATCTGTTATCGATCAACGACCTCAGGATATACAGATAGATGCTGTAGAAAAGTTAGTAAAACTTTGTAACATTTTTTTTCAGATTCCCGTTTTACCAAATTTAAATTTTAATTTAAATTTAACAAAACAAGCAATTAATAATATTAGCCAAGCTTATTTTGATTTTTTTGCAAGTATCGCTAGGCAACCTGAAGCTATTCATGTCCGTACGAATATTGAAAGTAATCCTATAATTTTTCACATAATGGACTTATCAGCAGGCTATTTTAATACGCTTAAGAAACTTAATGACAATGCCACGACTAAATCTTCAAATTTAACTTATTCACTTTTTGAACCATTAAAAAGTTATCTTAGAGGCTTAGGTGATTTAGCCTTAAACTTCAGGAATAAGTATCCTGAAGGAGACTTAAGTCAATTTGAAAACAATGCAGTTCGGTTAATTAATTCAATGAGTTCACTAACAACCGATCAGTTAAACACTCTAAGACATACATTTGTCAGTCAATATCATAGCGATCACGATATAGTTAAGGAATGTCAACGTGTATTTGAAACTGAATGTGATCCTTACAATGTAAGTGGGCCATATGAGTTTATTAAAAAAGGAGAATCGTTCGCTAGCTTGGATTTAACAGATCAAAGTTTAGCGAAAAATCTATCAAGCAAATTATTGTTTGGTAATCAAGATGACATTGAAAAACGTCTAACAACTTTAATCATAACTAAAAATAGAAATGGAAATAATGGATTAGCCCATTTTCTAAATTACTTTAAAGTATCTGTTCAAGAATCAAACAAAAATAATCAAACTTTACCAGTCGATTATGTAGAAAAGCTATGCAAGTTACCTTTTTATTTAACTAGTGTTTTTAATGCAACTAACCCCAAATCCAAAATTTACGATAGTTCATTCTCCTTGTTATTAACCATATTTAAAAATCCAGATTTAGACACACAAAAATTAGAACATGCATTGAGAGCTCTACTAAATGATTCTTCAAATCAAATGCTAGCTTTCTTACAAACTCCTCAAGCTGTGACTAAATCTTCAATGGATATTCTCGCTACTGTTTTCCATCAGACAAATGATATCGCTGCTGTTTCACCAGAACAAAAATTGGAAATCGCAAAAAAAATGGGGGCGCTAAGTGAAATTTGTGTAAAAATAGCTAATTGCAGCTTTTCTGCAATAAATCAATTTAGTAAAACCTTAGGCAGTATGGTCCGTAGCTTATCAAAGCAAGACTCTAGTCAATCCGAAATAAGCGCTGCTAATGAAATCGAAAAAATTGCACAAAAAAATTATTACAATGCGTATAACGTTAGGCAAGCAGAATCAAAAGATTTAGCTTTGAATTATGTGAAAGGCCGCTATGATAAAAAAATCGATGAATACGAAAACGCGTGTAAGAGATTATTTAATCTAAGTAATTGTCAAGAGTTAGCCGCTTCTAATGGAACGATAGAGCAAGGCTCAACTGCTCCTACGACACTAACTCCTAAAACTGAAAAGCCAATTGATGGACTAGCTTTAAATACCACTATTGCAGCACCTATAATTAACCAAACAACACCAGCAGTTTTTGTGGATCCTATTGCTGCAACGGAATTATCTTCTTACTCTAATAGCACCATTGCCTCTAACCAAACTGTCACTGAAACAATAGAAAATAGCCGTAATGGTTCTGCTTTATCTGATTCTGAAATACAAATTGGCGTTGCAGCTGGATATGGTGCAGGAATGGGTGCTTATAACGCGACCGTGCGACACTTTTATCCAAACTCCATAAATCTTACTATAGTTGGCAATGCACTAATCGCGACTGGTTTTCCACTCATGCAATATGGAGTAGAACAATATTTTGGATCAGATACGCAGGATCTAGCCGCACTTACTTGGCAAGATATGGCTTGGCAAATGCCGACTAACTTTGCAGGTTCACTGCTTTTGAACTCTGGGTTACATTATGCTAATGTTGCAGCTAATGATATACCCTCTTTCGTATCCAATCACCCAACATTAAAATTTGTTACTGAACGTATTGCACCTCATATCATACCTTTTGTTGTTACTGTTTCCAGTGCCATAAAAAAACCTGTTGAAACCGCTGTGCAGATGGGAACCTCATTGGTAGCCAGCTCCACCATGTCTGGTTTATTACATTGCTTTTTTCCTAGAAAAAAGATCAAACCTTCAGATATAGAAACCACTAATGAAAATAATGCACATGAAATGAAACCCTTAAATAATGGTAAAAATCACATCTCTAATGAAGATATAAATTTATTTCCAAAAAGCTTAACTCCGGAACAAGAAAATTTTTTTCAGAAAACAAAATTTATTTCATTATCTAGTTTAGATAAAATGACTATGTTTTTAAATCAAATTATCAGTGACACTCAAGAATTTTCAAATATACAAATTCTTCAACCCTCCAAAGTACTGCTTCAGACTCGTTTAGAAGCATTAAAAAATCTTTATGAAGGGTTAAAATCAAAAGATTTTATTAAGTCATCTAAAAATATGACTCCTGAAGATGCTGAAAATCAATACAAGCATAATTGTGAAAGTTTAAAATTCTTAATTGAAAGTATAAATAAAGAGCTTCAAACTAATCATTTCTTCAGTGAAGATAGAAATTTAAAAGCCGATTTAAATAAAATTGAGGGGCTAAATTTTAGAGATCATACATTTGAGTTTAAAAGCCAATTAGGAAAAATAAGAGATAACATTGGGTTTGTAGACACTATAATAAAAGCCGCTCTTGGACCTGGTGAAAACAATTGTTCTAATCAGAATAAACCACAAGATAATCGTAGAAATACTATAGCTTTTTATAGTAGCGGCAGCGAAGGTGAAACTAGATTTTCTACTGCTTCTTCATCAGATGAGTCAGCTAAATCAGATGGGTATGGAAATACTGCTTTAAATAATATAGAGGAACAACAACAAGAACCACTGATGAATACCAGACTTGCTTAGTGAAAAATAATAATGATAAGCAGCGTTTCGCATTAAAATCAAAAAAAGCCTGCAATGCAGGCTTTTTTTCGCCCATCATTCAACCCTGTAAAATATTCCGGTAATCGATAGCCAGTTTATTTAAATCAAGTTGATTAAAAAACAACGAATAACACATCCAACAACTTAATGCCGCTAAATCGCGAAATTGATGTGGCATATAATGCGGCTTCACTAATAATCCTTCTTCAAACAAATGGGCTAATAAACGTTGATCTTCTAAACTGGTCTTACCCACAAATAATAACGCAATTCTATCTACTAGGCCTTGCTCAACCGCTAAACGTAGATAATTATAGATTAAAATAAAACCTTTACTGTAAACCAAGTCTTTAGTAAACGGTCCTAAATTCGGTAAACTACCGCGAAAAATACGCACACTGCTTTTATAACTTTCTTCCGGCGTGTGATCTTGTTCTAGAAAAAAATTAAATACCTGTAGAAAGTCAGCGCCTTCTTCGGCCATCGCAATGCCGGTGACGCGATCGGTCAGTTTTTTTATGCGTAACGGTGAAGAAACAAAATGAAATAATTCCATAATGATCGCCAGACCCTCTTGATTAGCAATCGCCGAAGGTGGACCTTTACTCAGAAAAGTACAGATCGGTTGCTGCATACCATTCAACGTCGTACCCATATGCACCCAACCCTCATGCACTTCTAAAATTCGTAAATCACGTTCGCTGAATAAGGCATCTTTGCGTATCTTGATCCATTCGGCACCCGCTGCCGCATCAGCAACGATGCCATCACTAACTTTCACCCAATTTTTTGCTTTACCTGAGTGTTTAAAATACAGTGATAAACGTTGATTCAGAATTTCTGCGGCTTGTTGACTATCATAGCGTTTTTCATCCAATTCATTTAGCGTTTTATCTTTAATATTCGCCAGCGCTTGCGAAACAATCGGTACTAAATCTTTTAATCGTGGTGCATTCACATAAAATGCATCATCGGCACTACCATACAATTCTTGCGATAAGGAACTGAATTCGGGTTTGCCGCGCACACTTAACAAACGTAATACATCCTGATATTCACGACACATGCGTAACATAATACTGCCTATCGAACTTATTTGTCCGACTTCGCGGTTAATATCGCGTTCTAAGCTTTGAAATTCTTCGCGTTTTTCACTTATATCAAATGTCAAACTATTTTTTTTATAATAATCAACATCGACTTTGGGTAATTGTTTGCATTTTTTCTTAAAAAAATCCGCTTGTATTTCCGGTCCCCATTTAATGCTGTCTAAGATTTTTATTGCATCTTGCGCCTGCACGATCCGATCCGATAATTCACGTAATCGTGCGCGATAGGCCTTTTCATAGCTTTTCATATCGACTCCATCAGCTCAAAGCATTTAACTTACTGCACCAAACTTGACAATAGTTGCATCTGTTCAGCCGAATCATTTAAAGCGGGGATGTAATTAAAATTTTCGCCGCCGGCTTCTAAAAAAATTTTTCGATAACGTTTAGCAATTTCTTCCAAGGTTTCTAAACAATCGACAGCAAATCCTGGACAGATGACGGTAACATTTTTTATGCCGCGTGCAGGAAGTTGTTGCAATAGCACATCGCAATAGGGTTGCAACCATGCCGCTTTTCCAAAACGCGACTGGAATACCACTTGATATTCATCAGTGGATAATTGCAAACGTTCTGCTAATAAGCGCACTGTAGCAAAACATTGTTGTTGATAAGGATCGCCTAAGTCGATACAGCGTTGTGGCAAACCATGAAAAGAAAACAGCAAATAGCTATTTTTTTGCTGTTCAGTTCGATATTCTTTAATCTTGTTGGCTATTGCTCGAATGTAGAGTGGATGATCAAAATAAGATGCAATAAAACGCAGATTGGGAATAACACGCGATTGCTGCAGTAATTGACTGATTTTGTCGAAACAACTGGCAGTGGTAGCCGCAGAATACTGCGGATACAGTGGCAAAACGGTGACGCAAGATACATCTGCAGCTAATAAGTGCTTAATTCCCGCTTGAATATTGGGTTTGCCATAACGCATAGCCAACACACATTTAACCTTATCACCTAAATTGGCCTGCAGTTTTTCCGCTAAACGTTGTGTATACACGGCTAACGGTGAACCTTCGTTCAACCAGATGCTTTGATACAGCTTCGCCGTGCGTCGCGCACGTAGCGGCAAGATAACTAATTTCAGCAACGGCTGCCAAAGCCAAACCGGGAATTCTACTACGCGTCTATCACTTAAGAATTCAGCTAAATAATTGCGCACAGCGCGCGTGCTTGGCGCTTGCGGAGTACCTAAATTAATCAGTAATACACCGGATTTCACGTGCGGATGCCTTTACCGCGATTCAGCAAATAAAGATTAATAAAAAATAATATCACACAACTAAAAAATATGATGGTTAAAGCTGAAATTACTGGAATATCACTAATACCGAGTAAACCATAGCGAAAACTATTCACTATATATAAAATCGGATTAAACAAGGATAAATGCCGCCAAAAACTCGGCAGTAGATCGATCGAATAAAATATTCCACCCAAATAGGTTAAAGGCGTTAACACAAACGTCGGAACTATCGATACATCATCAAACGTCTTAGCAAACAAGGCATTAGTAAAACCAGCGAGCGAAAATAAGATCGTTGTCATCGGCACTATCGCCAACAATACAAAAATATTAAAGACATGTAATTGCGTAAAAAATAAGGCTAAAATCGTCACTAATACACCGACCAATAAGCCACGCGCTACGCCGCCTGCTACAAATCCGGATAACAATAGATAATTTGGCAATGGCGCCACTATCAGTTCTTCGATACTACGCTGAAAACGCATCCCAAAAAATGAGGTGACGACATTAGTATAAGCCGCTGTGATCACCGACATCATAATTAAGCCAGGTGCAATATATTGCATATAGCTATAACCTTGAATATTGCCTAAACGTTGGCCAACTAAATTACCGAAAATTAAAAAATATAAGGTCATTGTCACCAAAGGAGGTAACAGTGTTTGTACCCAAATACGCAAAAAACGTTTAATTTCTTTGCGTAATAAACTAATAAACGCGATCCAGTAGACTTTTGCTTGCATAGAGTTAATCTTTTTTTGTCTCAGTTATAAAAATTAGGTAACTTTCACAGATCCTTTGCATTCGGGGTATTCCGTCATGGCGAGGCTGAACCGTCAGTGAGGCCGTGGCCATCCATGGATTGCCGCGCACCTACGGTGCTCGCAATGACGATTAATATTTTACTCTCTGGCAATGACGGAAACACGAAAATCATTTATTTTTATTCGCAGCAATCAAATTTAAAAACAATTCCTCGAGACGATTAGCTTTATTGCGTAGACTTGTTACCTCAATATGATGTCCTTCCAAAAATCCAAATAAATTATTCAGTGATTGTTCTTTAGCAACGTCGACTTCTAAAGTCACATTATCTAATAAACGCATCGCAAATGGCGATTGCGGCAGATCGACTAATGGTTTTTTTAAATCAAACACAAAGGTTTCCATATTTAAAGTCGCTAATAAATGCTTCATGCTAGTATTTTCTATAATGCTACCTTTATCAATAATAGCGATGTTTTTGCATAGATATTCTGCTTCTTCTAAATAATGTGTGGTTAAAATTATCGTAATACCTTGTTGATTAATGCTTCGCAAAAATTCCCACATCGAACGTCGTATTTCGATATCTACGCCCGCGGTAGGCTCGTCTAATATTAGCAATCGCGGTTGATGCACTAAGGCGCGCACTATCATCAAACGGCGTTTCATACCACCAGACAATTGCATGGAAATCTGATCGCGCTTATCCCATAAATCCAATTTTTTTAAATAGATTTCTGCACGTTGTTTAGCCAAGCGTTTCGGTACACCATAATAACCGGCTTGATAAACAATCACGTCAATAACCTTTTCGAAGATACTAAAATTAAGTTCTTGCGGCACGATGCCAATACAAGACTTAGCTAACTCTAATTCGCTATCGAGACTATGCCCAAAGACTTTGACTGATCCGGCCGTCTTATTGATGAGCGAAGCAATGATACCGATGGTGGTGGATTTTCCGGCACCATTAGGACCTAATAAGGCGAAAAAATCACCCTCTTCAACATTGAGATCAATATTTTTAAGGGCAACAACACCATTCTTATAGATTTTACTGAGACCTTGGATGCTCAAAGCTTGCATAAGTTAAATAGAACTTTAAAATGAATAAAATTTTAGCCGATAAACAATGACTTCCTAAGAAGCTATTTCTTAAGCTTAAACCAAGAGTATAACATGACAATGACGATACCCTTCCCTACTGATCCGCAAGCCAAGTTGTTATTATCCGGTCCTGTGGGCCCGCTTGAAATAATGACCTCTGCGCCCGCAACACACCGCAATCCACCTACTATTGCCGTTATTTGCCACCCACATCCTTTGTTTGGTGGCACCATGCATAATAAGGTTATCTATACCCTAGCACGTTGCTTCAATAGCATAGGGTTTGCTAGCGTGCGTTTCAATTTCCGTGGTGTCGGCCTCAGCCAGGGTGAATATAATAATGGCATCGGAGAAACCGATGATCTATTGACGGTACTCACATGGTTAAAAGAAAGCTGTCCTGAATCAGCCATTTGGCTCGCAGGTTTTTCCTTTGGCGCTTATGTGGCTGCTCGCGCCGCAAAAGTTTGGCCAGCAAAGCTATTGATTTGTATTGCGCCTCCTATTGAAAATTTCCCTTTTAAAGAACTTCCACCCTTTCCTTGCCCTTGGATATTAGTACAAGGTGATGAAGATGAAGTAGTGTCACCCACAGCGGTATTTAGTTGGGTAAATTCCTTAGTACACCCTCCAGAAGTCATTAAAATCCATGGCGCGACACATTTTTTTCATGGTCAGCTCATTGAATTACGCGATCGCTTAACCACTACACTCAAAAAAATTGATTAATATGACACCTTTAGCCGCTTACCAACAACAAGTATTACATCAATCCTTGCGTAGTGATGCACAACAAGCGTTAGCGATACAGCAATTTCAAGCGGTATATGATGAATTAATCACCCCCAAAAAATGGCTTGCAACAAAAAAAAATGGGAAAGGATTGTATGTATGGGGCGCTGTGGGTCGAGGTAAAACCTATTTAATGGATTTATTTTACAATCATCTACCTGTTGCTAAATCTCGTTATCACTTTTATCAATTTATGCATCACATCCATGCAGAGCTTGCTCAATTACAGGGAATATCAAATCCACTAAAGAAAATTGCTCAACGTCTACGAAAAGAAGTCAAGATTATTTGTTTAGATGAATTTTTAGTGCATGAAATCGGCGATGCCATGTTATTAGCTCAATTGTTAAAAGCACTATTTGCTGAAGGTATCGTATTAGTCACTACTGCAAATACACCTCCTGACGAATTATATGCGAATGGCTTGCAGCGTGAACTTTTTTTACCCGCAATTACTTTAATCAAACAATATCTGCGTATTTTTCATTTAGATAGTGCGATTGATTATCGGCGTGCGCATTTAATCAATGATGAAAACAAGTTAGTTTGGATAATGAACCCATCAGAAATGCAAATTTTATTTGATAAATTAAGCAATAATCAAAAGGTTAGGTACCAAGCGTTAATCATTAATGACCGCCTGATCTCACATTTAGGCTATACCGAACAGATAGTATGGTTTGACTTTAGTTCAATTTGTGCGATACCGCGCAGTCAATTGGATTATTTAGTCATCGCACAACGTTTTTCGACTATTTTAATCAGCGGCGTCAAACCCATAACTGAACATGAAGATAATCTCGCGCGCTTGTTTATCCATTTAATTGACATTCTTTATGATGCGAACAACCAACTGATTCTCACATCAACGTTACCTATCGAGGAAATTTATCCTAAAGGGCGATTAAGTCTTGAATTTGAGCGAACTAAAAGCCGCTTAGCTGCTTTTAAAGAAAATAGCCGCACTATCACTTTTAATTAGTATAAAAAAATCATCATCATCATGGCGAGCGAATGCAGTGTGGCCTCCATGGATTGCCACGCACCTACGGTGCTCGCAATGACGAGTAAGAAAGATCCAGCAAAGCTTAAATCGTTTCTTACCTAAGTTCTATTTTGGAAACTCGTGGTATAAAAAAAGGCGCTGAATGCGCCTTTTTTACTGAATCAATCCTAGACGGCTGCTTTCAATTTTTTTAATGGTTTTATTTTTACCACTTTTCGTGCAGGTTTTGCTTTGAAGGTAGTCGGCTCACCCGTAAACGGATTGATACCTTTACGCGCTTTAGTCGCTGGTTTTTTTACAACCGTAATTTTATACATGCCTGGATGTGCAAAAGCACAGCCGGCCTTTACATGTGAATGCATAATCATCTGTAGGGTTTCTAAAACCTCAGCAACTTTTTTCTTAGGTAATTCAGTGTTTTCTACTAAACATTGGAGCAATTCAGTTTTAGTAAAAGACTTTTTCACAGCGGCTAGTTTTCTACTAGCCGATGCTGCTTTAGGTTTTTTACGTACTTTAGTTGCCGTAGACTTTTTTTTAGCTAACTTTTTAGCCATGGTTCATATTCCTCTAAATATATTAAGGAGTAAACAGAAGGTTAGGATTCTATAAAATAGCATATTTCTAGTTTTTTGCTAGAGGTCGCTATAAATATTTATGTTTATTTTTTATTTGCGTACTCGCATATTCAGACATGTTGTAAAATTTGCACCACTATCTCGATAAAAATTAATAAAATGATCACAAACTCTAAAATACTGGAATAACGATGCTGTAGCTGACTATTTAACATTTCTAAAATTTCATGTGCTACATCGAGTTTATGATTCAAAGCGGCTACTCTTTTTGGAATGTCTAAAAATTTCTCAGTCATCTCATAATAGGATTCGAGATTCGAATAGCGCCAAAAGTACTCAGGAACATCTAAATATTCGCTACTGAGATTCACCGAACTTCGTGTCAAGAAAATTTCACCAATGCGTTTAGAAATTTCCGAGCGGGAGAGCGAAATTTTCCCAAAGCGCGCTAATTCTCTAGGGAAATGACTATTCGCAAGTACCGTTTTATTCACTGATTCTTCATACGATTCTAGTTTTATCGATTGTGCTAAACCATAGGAGATAGCGAGTTTAATTTGTACATTATCTGATTCGTCGCTTTCTAAAGTAATCACATCAACATTAAAGCGCTGATGGGGAAAAAGCCGAGTTTCTTTATCAAGATAATAAATGAAGCGATCCATTTCGATTTTTTCTAAAGGATCAATCGAAAAAGGCTTAATATCCTCGATTATTTTTCTCTCTTGTTTTTTGCTGAGATTCCAGGTTACAAAACAACCATGATTAAAGAAAAAAATATCGATGGGCATATCATGCTTAGTAACATACAGTACATTCCGGAATAATTTAGCAATATAACGCTTAGCACGAAAAAATTCCGCGAGTAGGCTTAATTTATAATTAGCGGCTGTACAAAAAGAAACACAACGCATAAATATTAAGTATCACTAAAAAAGATGGGTTGCCTATGATACACACAAATCAAATCGATTTTTTGTTTTTCCGCGGATGCATAGGCGACGCAACATGTTGTATTGATGTCTCAGGATATCCGACAACTTGTGGTATTCCATTTTCGCGTAAACTAATGCGTTCAACCGATTGCCACTGAATTTTAGCAGCTTTTGAAGTATTTGCTTGAATAAGCTTTTCCATTGTTAAACGATTAAATAATGACTGTTTTTGCAAAGGTACGTGTGCCTCTAGAAAAAGTCTATGTTTTTCCCAGCCGAATTTATAAGGTAAATCGATGATGGTAACTTTTTCTTTACGCGCCACTTGTGCAAATAAACTTTCTATATCTTCAGGAAACAGTCGAATACATCCAGCACTACTACGTCGTCCAACGCCTTGCGAGTCATTAGTGCCATGAATTAGGTAAGTAGCCTGTTTAAGTCGCATGGCATAACCACCTAAAGGATTATCCGGACCTGGTGGAACTTTTATCGGTAAGTGCACCCCATCTTTAGCGCGATCTTTACGGATTGATTCTGGCACTGTCCAGATAGGATTACGCATTTTTTCAGCAATCCTTGAAGGACCTAAAGGGGTATCCCATCCTTCTCGACCTATTCCTACCGGAAAAGTTATCACCACATGCCGATGCGGCGGATAATAATAAATACGTAATTCGGCTAAATTAATGATTAAACCATGCCGTTTAGGGGGTAAAATAAACCGACTGGGAATAACGATAATGCTTCCGGCTTGCGGATGATCCGGATTTATCATCGGGTTTGCTTCTACCAACTCAAAATAACCCATATCATAACGTCGACCAATTTTATTAAACGTATCGCCGGGTAATGCTTGCGTCCATTGCACATGGCCGACGATATCATCCCCATGCGCAGGTAACACAAACGTTAATGCATTAGCAGGTGTAACAACACTCCAATAGAAAAAAAAACCTATTGTCAAAAGCATTGCTCGTTTTTTAAAACTTTCAAGCATTGAAGATGATAGTGACATAATTACTAATAAAAAGCAGCCTTTCTTAAAATGGGGTATTGTACATCGAATCAATGATTACGCAACCGCGGCACTTGCCAAAAACTAGTGGTGAGTATACATAACGAAGTTATGTTTTTTATCAGTAGTTTAGCGTAAGTCAGGCGATTTTATTCTATACTACAGCTATTTACTTTTACTAGGCTTGGATTATGCTCGCGATTAGCAAACAGCGTCGACGATTTTCATTACAAAAAATACAGCAATTTTTTCACGTCGATAAGCCTTTGCTAATAGGTTTACTCAGTCTGGTCTGTATCGGTTTAATTATACTTTATAGTGCAAGCAATCAAAGCTTAGTCATTATCAGTAAGCAAGCATTACGGATGTTGATTGCTTTTTCTATCATGCTGATACTTGCGCAAATCTCACCTTCTGTTTATCGCGCCTGGGCGCCTTGGATATTTATTTTTAGCTTTACCTTGCTGCTTGCAGTATTAATTTTAGGCGTTGTCGGTAAAGGTGCTCAGCGCTGGTTGAATTTAGGATTATTAAAATTTCAACCTTCTGAACTCATGAAATTATCTGTACCGATGATGTTAGCCTGGTATTTACATGATAAATCATTACCACCTTCCTTGTTTAATTTATTCATTGCTCTAGTGATAATCGCTGTGCCAACATTATTAGTGATTAAACAACCCGATTTAGGCACTGCTTTATTAATTGTTGCTTCAGGTATTAGTGTTATTTTATTAGCCGGTATAAGTGGTCGTTGGTTAATACTGGGTGGTTTATTTATGCTGATTATCGCGCCGGTAGGTTGGCATTTTATGCACGAATATCAGAAATTGCGTGTATTGACCTTCTTAAATCCAGAAAGAGATCCTCTTGGTGCCGGTTACCATATCATACAATCCAAAATTGCTATTGGTGCAGGTGGACTTTTTGGTAAAGGGTGGTTGCATGGCACGCAATCGCATTTACAATTTTTACCTGAACATACCACGGACTTTATCTTTGCTGTTTGCGGTGAAGAATTTGGTTTACTGGGTGGTATCGTGCTATTAAGTCTTTATCTATGGATTGCTGCGCGCGGACTTTATATCAGCATGAAAGCACAAGACACTTTTTCGCGTTTACTCGGCGGAGGATTAAGTTTAAATTTTTTTATTGCCGCTTTTGTTAACATCGGTATGGTCAGCGGATTATTACCCGTGGTGGGTATACCATTACCTCTAATTAGCTATGGTGGAACCTCATTAATTACTTTAATCGCGGGTTTTGGTATTCTAATGTCTATCCAAACGCATAGAAAATTAGTCGGTAACTAAGGAAAGCAACATGATGAAGAACAAAAGCTCGCGTAGTAACTTACGCGCATTGCTGTTATTAATTATACTTTGCCTAACTTCTTGTACAGCCTATGCCAATAAACCTGAAGTACGATTATTTATTAATAGGATGGTAGAAAAATATCATTTTGACCCTAAACAACTGCAACAAATTTTCAATACCGTCAAATCGAACCGCTCGATTATTAGTTCATTTATTACACCTAAAGAACGTTTAACCTGGTCAGAATATCGGTCTATTTTTGTCACTAACAAACGTGCACAACTCGGTGTTAAGTTTTGGAACGCGCATGCTAAAACATTAGCTGAAGCAGAAAAACGCTATGGCGTTCCAGCCTCGATCATCGTTGCCATTTTAGGTGTCGAGACTCGTTATGGCGAGATCACCGGTAAATATCGTGTGATTGACTCTTTGAGCACCTTAAGTTTCAATCATGCACGGCGATCGGATTTTTTTAAATATGAACTGGAACAATTTTTATTACTTAGTCGAGAAAATCCTGCTATAAATCCAAAAATTACTAAAGGTTCTTATGCGGGAGCTATCGGAAAAGTACAATTTATGCCTAGCAATTATCGTCATCTTTCGGTAGATGCAACGCATAAAGGCTATAGTGATCTCATCAATAATTCCGATGATGCTATTCTGAGTATTGCCAATTACTTAAAATTCTTTGGTTGGATCAAAGCAAGTCCTATCGCTATTCCAGCACGTTTTTCACCACAAGCCCTACTCCATTTACCTAAATCGCTAGAGAATTTCACCGTAAAAGATTTTACAAAATACCACATTTATCCTAAAAAAAAGGTAGCTTCGCCACTCAAGACCTTCCTGATTGTACTACCGCTCAAGCATGGCAATGAATACTGGTTGGGATTTAATGACTTCCTAACCATTAAACACTATAATTCCAGCTCCCTTTATGCAATGGCGGTTTTTCAATTAAGTGAATTAATCCATCATCTCCACCAACAAGAGCATTCACCTCATGTCAATAAAAAATAATGCGGAGCAAGGAAGCTTATTTTTTAGAATTTTTTCCGGTTTTTCTTTATTTCTTCTAACATTGAGTCTAGGAGCCTGTTCGTCCTCTACACTCAGTAATAATTACCGTTACCATCTGCGCCAAGATAAAGCACCTTGCTTTAGAATTAATGTTAATCGGATCCCAAATGCGGTACCTAAAGCAGAACCTTTAAGCAAACGTGGCAATCCAAAATCGTATGTCGTTTTTGGTCGTCGCTATTATGTTATGAAAAATGCTAGAGGGTATCACGCTCGAGGAATTGCTTCCTGGTATGGCATGAAATTCCATGACTTTCAAACCTCTAACGGCGAAATTTATAATGTAGCGGGCATGACAGCTGCGCATAAAACGCTACCGCTACCTACCTTTTTACAAGTAACTAATCTCCGTAATGGAAAAAAGGTCATTGTTAAAGTCAATGATAGAGGTCCTTTTGTTAGCAATCGTTTGCTCGATCTTTCTTATGCCGCTGCAAAAAAATTGGATATGACTGGCGCTGGCACGGCACCTGTTTCCATAGTCGCTATTACACCCGGCATTACACGTCTAGCTTCCAATAAACCATCTATACGCAAAGAAAGCTATGACGGTTACTATCATACGAAAAAAAATCCCCCTTATATTCAATTAGGATTGTTTAAACAACGTGCCTCTGCGCAAAAACTTGCTTTATTAGTTAAACAATGGACTCGATCCCCGGTCAATGTAAAAACAACTTCTATTCATAAACGCTATTATTATCAAGTCGTCATTGGACCTTTACCCAATAGCAAAAGTTCACAACAACTCACGCACAAACTACAACTTGCTGGCTTGAATCATCGTTATAAATATTAAAGCTAACTTTTTTATAGGTTATATGTCATTTAAGAAAATCTCTTATACTCTGCTCTTAATAGGCGGAATCATTCTGCTTGCAATCATATTAATGCTTAATTTTATTTATCCGCTGACGTTAGGAAAAACTAATATTCTCTATAGTGACTTTGGGAAATTTTATCACTCTCAGCAATTGTTTATCCAAGGGAAAAATATCTATAGACCGATTTATTTTGTAAAAAATAAACTTAATTCTTCGGAAAGCACACAAATTAAACCGATACACGCCAAAGTCTTTAAATTAGGTGGCAATTTAAATCCACCGTTTTTTACACTGATAAGCTTTCCATTGGCCTATCTTAGCTATCCGCACGCATTACTCTTATGGACTTTTCTTTTGATATTGGCTGGAGCATTAGGAATTTTATTATTACAAGAAAAACTTGATCGACAGACTTTTTCGATATCCTGTGTACTCTTGTTGTTAATCGCCTTATTCAGCTATTTCCCTAGCTTTGTGTCCTTACAATTTGGTCAAGTCAGCTTATTATTGCTCCCTTTACTGGTATGTGGATGGTGTTCAGCCCGTGATAAAAAAACCATACACGCAGCCATTTTTTTAGGCATAGCAACGAGTTTAAAACCTTTTATCGGTTTATTTTTATTTTATTTTCTTATGCGCAAAGAATGGCGTGGCTTATGTGCATTTTTTGCAACCCTGATAAGCTGTGCCATGATCGCCGCGTTGTTTTTAGGCTTAGATAGCTATGCTGCCTATTATCATGCTTGTCAACAAATAAAGTGGGCTGCTTCGAGTTGGAATGTCTCAATTTATGGCTTTTTATTACGTTTATTGGGTGGCATAGAAAGTAATGTTGCTGTGTTACCCACTCCTGGACTTATTATCTATCTTTATCCATTCCTTACTGGATTATTTTTTCTTGCGATTATTCAATTTTTGCGACCCGCTGCTGCTATCCAAGCAGAACAAAAAGTGGATCTTGATTTCTCAGCCATCATCCTAGGCATGTTATTACTATCACCTTTAGGGTGGATATATTATTTCCCATTGCTGAGTATTCCGATATTAATTTTATGGCAATTTGCAAAAAAAGGTATTTATCCTATCGCTATACCGATTTTTTTAATGACTTGCATTTTTTTTAGTAACATCCCCATCAGTTTATTTGATAGTGATCAAATCCATACAATGAATGTACTACGTGTATTTTTTGGTTCCTCACTTTACTTTTTAGTCCTGATCGGCTTAACTAGCTTAATATTTTTGTTGCGTTATCGTTTAAGGCATGATTTTGAATTATGCTCACGAATAGACAAAAATTCAGGTGCGAAGCGTAACCATTTTGAAAAAATACCTCCCACTCTATTATTATTAATCGGTATTGTGGCTTTTATACCCTCTTATCAAGGGATAGGCAAAGCCACCACTAATTGGATACTTCACAGTACACATTACAGTAAACAATACTCAAGCGTTGCTCATCAGGATTAAATTATGTTGATCTACCCTACGATGAATCCGGTTGCATTTAGCCTAGGACCACTTAAGGTTCATTGGTATGGCCTGATGTATGCAGTTGGATTTATAGGCGCTTGGATGCTCGCTATCTATCGAGCTAAAAAACCGAATAGCGGCTGGACTATTGATGAAATCAGCGATCTGCTTTTTTACACGGCACTTGGTGTTATTTTAGGCGGCCGTGTTGGTTATATGTTGTTCTATGATTTAGGCAACTTCCTAAGCCATCCTTGGATTATTATTCAAGTTTGGCAAGGTGGTATGTCATTTCATGGCGGTCTTTTAGGTGTTTTGTTAGCTTTTTATTTATTTAGTCGAAAAACCGGAAAACTTTTTTTTGATATTACCGATTTTGCTGCTCCACTCGTACCTGTTGGGCTTGCTGCCGGCCGCATTGGTAACTTTATCAATGGAGAATTATGGGGCCGAGTCACTGACGTGCCTTGGGCAATGGTTTTTCCACATGCCGGAGGGTTACCAAGACATCCCTCGCAACTTTATGAATTCTTTTTTGAGGGCGTCGTATTATTCGTTATTCTCTGGATTTATTCGAGCAAAAAAAGACCGCGGATGGCCGTTTCAGCATGGTTTGCCATTTTATATGGTATTTTCCGTTTTGTACTCGAATTTTTCCGGCAACCGGATGCACAATTAGGCTTCATTGCTGACAATTGGTTAACGATGGGCCAACTACTTTCTGCTCCAATGATCCTATTTGGTATATTTTTATTATACAAAATACATAAAACGAATTAAGCGCGTAAAATATTGATTGTCATTGCGAGTGCCGAAGGCGCGCGGCAATCTCTATATGAAGCTATGGATGGCTACGCTCATTACATTCGCTCCCCTGACGCGATATAGTAGAAATTTTTACCAAATTGTAAATATTCCATGCCCATCGTTCATTATTACAAAACTTTTTTTTCTGAAAGCAAAATTCTGTTAATTTTAGCCATTCCGCTGATTATGAGCGGTATTATTGAAACGTCAGTCGGTTTTTTTTCAAATATATTCCTTGCCCATCTTGGTGCAACCAGTCTAGCCGCCGGAGCTCTAGTGAATTGGGTATTTACCACATTAATGGTGATTATTTGGGGAACGCTTTCGGCGATCACCACCTTAGTCGCCCGTTATTATGGCGCAAAAAAAAATGACGAAATAGCCTATGTATTTTATGCAGGTTTATTACTTGCTATCGTTTTAATGTTGCCGGCCATGCTATTATTATGGAATCTTTCGCCGATATTTTTATTTTTTGGCCAAGCCCCTGCAACGGTAAAATTAGCGCAATTTTATCTCCATGGTCTTACTTGGGCCATTATTCCTGATTTTATTATTACCGTATTATTACAATTTGTCGCGGGTTTAGGTCGAACCAAAACCAATTTAACCTTTAGTTTGCTATTTGTTCCACTCAGTATCTTTTTTAATTATAGTTTAATGTTTGGAAAATTCGGTTTTCCTAATTTAGGTATTGCTGGAATTGGTTGGGGGGCTGCGCTAACTTTTTGGATCATCACGCTAGGATTTAGCTGTTATTTTTGCTTAAATAAAAGTTATCGAATTTATTTTAAATTCCCATCCTGGCAAAAAATAGCGCCGCAATTATATGAGATTTTTCAAGTCGGTTTACCCTTAGGTTTAACCTATTTTTTCGAAGTTGGTTTCTTTCTAGCGATGAGCATACTCATGGGCCTCATTAATGCTGACACACTAAGTGCCAATCAGGTTACTTTACAATTTTTTTGGTTATTTTCGATAGTGACGTTTGCACTAGCTCAAGGTATTACGATTCGCGTAGGGCATAGTGTGGGTCAGAATAATAAAAAAGCGGTCAATAACGCCACTTATGTGGGTGTTTTTTATGCGACTGCTTTTATGTTATTGGTTGCAGTGCTTTATTGGGGATTTCCAGAAAAACTGATTGCTATCGACTTTAATCTCCACGATATTAAAAATGCCACTATTGTGCGTCTAGCAAAAGAATTTTTGGCCTTAGCGGCGTTAGTTCAACTCTTTGAAGCGCCTCGTTTTGCTTTATTTGGCGCATTACGCGGCTTGAAAGATACTCGATTTACACTGTTTACTTCTGTTTTAGTTTTTTGGATCATTGCTTTACCCTTAGGCGCTATCGCGTTATCTTATGGTTTTGGCGGCTATGGCATTTGGTGGGCAACCATCTTAGCTGAAATCATCGGTATATTTTTATTGGTATGGCAATATCGTCGTAAAGTAAAAGAATATCTTTTTGAACCCAGTAATCAACCCGCCACATTAAAAATGCAATAGGTTTACCATGTCAAAGCAAAATCCACGCCCTATCTTATTGCTCATCTTGGATGGCTGGGGTTATCGAACAGGAAAAAAGCACAATGCTATTGCGATGGCGAATACACCACATTGGGATCAGCTGATGCAAACCTGCCCACATACACTACTCGATGCATCCGGTTTAGCGGTAGGATTACCCGCCGGTCAAATGGGTAATTCAGAAGTGGGTCATCTCACCATGGGCGCCGGCCGAGTACTTTATCAAGATTTAAGCCGCATTAATAAAGATATAGAAACAAAAGAATTTTTTAAAAATCCTTGTTTGGTAACAGGATTTAAAAAAATTAAAGCAAATCAAAAATCTGTACATATTTTAGGACTATTATCACCTGGCGGTATCCATAGTCATGAACAACATTGGTATGCCTTACTTGAATTAGCGGCTCAACAAGGAATTCAACATTGTTATTTACATCCTTTTCTCGATGGCCGTGATACACCACCAAAAAGTGCAGCAAACTATTTAGAAAATCTCGAAAAAAAATGTACACAATGGGGTCTGGGAAAAATTGTTAGTCTCATCGGTCGTTATTATGCGATGGATAGAGATAAACGTTGGGAACGTACGCAGGCAGCCTATGATTGTTTAAGCTTAGGTGAAGCACAATACCATGCCGCAACGGCTTTACGGGGCTTACAATTAGCCTATGATCGAGGTGAAAGCGATGAATTCGTTTCACCGACGATGATACACGATGCGAATAAACCACCGATAAAAATTCAAGATGGCGATTTGGTTGTTTTTATAAATTTTCGTGCGGATCGCGCACGTCAATTGAGCCATGCTTTTCTTGATACACAGTTTTCAAATTTTGATCGCCACATACCACCACACTTATCTGGGTTTATCTCTTTAACGGAATATGCAAACGACATTCCCAGTCAAATCGCTTTCCCACAACAAACCTTACGTAATGGGTTAGGTGAATATCTCGCTCAACATCATTTGACACAATTACGCATTGCAGAAACTGAAAAATATGCGCATGTCACGTTCTTTTTTAATGGCGGCGATGAAATCCCTGCAGAAAATGAAACCCGCGTTTTAATACCTTCAAAAAAAGTCAGCACTTATGATCTTACACCAAATATGAGTGCTATCGAAATTACACAGCATCTGCTAGAGGACATTCAAGAAAAAAAATACGATGTGATCATCTGTAACTTTGCTAACCCTGATATGCTCGGTCATACTGGAAATTTATCGGCCACTTTACTCGGCATTAGCTGTATTGATGATTGTATTGGAAAAATCATCGCTTGCTTGCAAACATATGGTGGTGAAGCCATTATTACTGCCGATCATGGTAATGCGGAATGTATGTTTGATGAAAAAACTCAACAAGCACATACGGCTCATACCAATGAACCCGTCCCATTTATCTATATCGGTCGGCCTGCGAAAATAAATCCAATCAAACATCCAAGCTTGGCTGATATCGCCCCTACTCTTTTAACCTTATTGAACTTATCCAAACCGAAAGAAATGAGTGGTCAAAGCTTACTCACACTTGAATAACTTAGTTCTCATTACTTCATTCATTGGTCAATAAAATAGCTATTTGTCGGTTCGTCACCTCGCAAATTCATCAAAGTGAATTACACTATAAATAGAACAGTAAAAAAAATTACCGTCATGGCGAGCGAATGCAATGAGCGTGGCCATCTCAGTTTGTGGTATTTCCTAGATTGCCGCGCACTCCGCGCTCGCAATGACAAATAAGTTGTTAACCCTCAATGCCAACGAATTGTAACTTTTTTGCAGCCAGATACTAAATAAAAGGATAAGCTCGTATGAAACTAAAAATGCTATTTTTTTTCTTCCTCACCTGTTCTTTATTAGGCTTTAGTACCTCACCTTTTTCTGGCCAACCTAAAGCATCAACTTCTGCAGAAGATAAACTTACTCAAGATGTATTACGTTTTAATCGCGAGCTGGACATTATCAAAAATGAGTATGTCCAAAAAACTTCCGAACATCAGCTTTTACAAAATGCCATGCAAGGCATGGCAAGCGGACTCGACCCACATTCAAGTTTTTTAGATGCTGACGATTTAAAAGATTTACAAACGGCCACAACCGGAGAATTCAGTGGTTTAGGGCTTGAGGTGGGTATGGAAGAAGGTGTATTACGTGTGGTAACGCCGATTGATGATGGGCCAGCACAAAAAGCGGGTATTAAGCCAGGAGACTGGATAGTACGCATAAATAACACGCCTATTCAAGGGTTGAGTTTACGTGAAGCAGTCAGAAAAATGCGCGGTCAAAAAGGCAGTTCGATACAATTGACATTAATCCGGCAGGGTTTACATAAACCACTCTTAGTTAATTTAAAACGTAGCATTATCCGTATCCAAAGCGTTAAAGGACGCATGTTAGAACCTGATTATGCTTATATTCGCATTAATAGTTTTCAGGCTAGCACGCGTCATGATTTAGATCAAATGATCTCGAAATTACAAGACCAACAAAAAACACCCATCAAAGGTTTAGTGCTGGATTTGAGAAATAATCCCGGAGGATTATTAACCTCTGCTGCAGATGTCACCAATGCTTTTCTTGACACTAAGAAAATGCGCTTCAATCAAGTGATTGTTTATACGCAAGGCCAATCACCCGAAGCCAATATGAAAATTACTGCCAAACCGAATGACCAAGTCTATGCCGGTACATTGATTGTTTTGATCAATCAGGGTAGTGCATCCGGTGCCGAAATTGTTGCCGGAGCATTACAAGATAACAAACGCGCTGTCATTTTAGGCACCAAAAGTTTTGGCAAAGGATCGGTGCAAACAGTTATTCCGTTGGATGAGACGACAGCACTTAAATTAACCACTGCTTTATATTACACGCCTTCGGGTCGATCTATCCAAGCTTCAGGCATTTCTCCTGATATTACATTGGATGAATTGAAAATAAATTCCTTAAGCGAAAACCCGGCTGAGCCTATCTATCTCCATGAATCTGAATTAAAAGGACATTTAAAAAATGGTAATATGACAGAAAAAGCTATTTTTTCCTCTGCAGCTACTAATAACAATGATTTAGTGAAAAATGACTATCAATTATTTGAAGCATTAAACCTACTAAAAAGCATGGTAGTTTTAGAGAATAACAAAAATCCTTTATAATCCTGCCTACTTCATTCTTTATCCTTTGTGCTGAAAATGTCCATTTTCGTTACTATTTGAACGTGATCTAAACTCATCACTTTCTTGAAAAAAAAATTTAACTTTACTCGGTGCAAAAGACACCGTTTTCTTGCTAGTTCTAGATGTTTTAGCTGTATTAGAATCTAAGCTTGCAACGAGACGCCCAAAAAAATTATAAGTCGTTTTAATGGGGTATGTATACGTATTGTTTAATAAATCTTCCAATTGAAGTAAATTATATTTTAAGTCATTCAGCTCCTTTCTAAAATTATCCTGTACTTCTGTTATTTGGATAGGATAAGTCTTAATATTGATTAAACAGGTGCATGCAATCAGACAACCACTAAAAATAAAGACTAAAGGTGCAAAAATAGTCGGAAAATAAAAACATCCGATTCCTGAAAGCAAACTTAAAAGAAAAAAAACACCGGTTAAAATCAAATATTTTTTACTATATTTTTGATTTTTTTTATCAATATTTTGTTCTGCAAAAAAACTAAAATAGTTTTTAAAAACTTGTCTTATTTTCTGAATATCTTCAGCTTTTAAATTAGCTTTTCGATTATGCTGATAGATACAGTTCAAAGATTCTAAAATAATCGGAGATTTAAATATCACTAGGAAATACTTCGGATCGATACTACATCCAGAAAACGCATTGACCATCGCTATTAAATTGTTAACGCTAACCTGATCTTCCTGCATAGTATTTACCTCCATGATGGTAACATCTCAATCATCGACATTTAAATTTTAAACCTAGATCGACGATAAAAATATGAGTTATGCATGATCTAGCTTGATATCATGAACATCGATAGATAAAATTTATCTGAATTTTCGACTGTTGTCTATCTCATTAAAAGGATGAGAAATTTCAAATTATTTTGCAAGAGTTAAGTAAAAATTTATTTTTAAAAAAAATTAAATCGCAAATCATTTTCATAAAAAATTTTAATCAAAATCAGGATCTTGCATTTTTTTTATTTTTCATTTACAATTTTTCGGTGTGATAAGCGCCGATTTGAGCTACAGCTTGCTGGCGCTATATTAAGTTTAGCTAAAGCGTCATAAAACCACCGCAGCTTTAGCCAGGTGGTTTTTTTTCGCTACTTATTTTTAGTCGTAAGACCAACTAAGAGTGAATTATCATGGATGATTATTGTTGTAACTTTAAAAATTTCATAACTATTCAGCAAGTCTTGTTTTTATTCTGTCCATTGCTCCTATGTAGCCTGTTTTAATGCGCTAGGGTTTCATTACTCTAACATTAAAACAGGCTTTTTTAATTTACAGGCTTAGTTATTCAAATAAGGATTTTTTAGTTTTTTTAGGGAAAATATTATGTCTATTCACTCAAATCAATCACATGTCCTTGGTTTACCACGAATTGGTGCCCATCGAGAAATGAAAAAAGCGGTTGAACGTTATTGGCGCAAGGAAATATCTCTCGATGAACTACAACAGATAGGCCAACAAATTGAAGATATAAACTGGCATATGCAAACTGAGGCCAGACTAGATTTTATTACCGTGGGCGATTTTTCTTGGTACGATCATGTTTTAGATCACTCCGCTTTGTTGGGTGTTATTCCTGAACGCTTTAGAAATACTCACAAAAAAGTTGATCTCAATACGATATTTTGTATGGCGCGTGGCCAAGCACCTGACACAAAGGAAACCACAGCATGTGAAATGACGAAATGGTTTAACACTAATTATCATTATATTGTTCCTGAATTTAACCCGAATCAAAGCTTTGAATTAAATACCGATTATTTATTTGCATCCATCGATCGTGCTATAGCAAAAGCTTATCGAGTAAAACCGGTTTTACTTGGACCTTTAAGCTATCTTTGGTTAGGTAAAACTAAGCCAGAATTCGATAAGTTAAGCTTGTTAGATAATTTATTGCCTATTTATAATCAGATTTTTGCTGAATTCCGTGTCAGAAAAATTGAATGGATGCAAATCGATGAGCCTATTTTAGTATTAGATTTACCTGAAAATTGGCAACAAGCCTATCTTAAAACTTATCAACAATTAAATTTTAATCAAGTAAAGTGTTTATTAGCCACCTATTTTGGATCAATCAGTGATCAATTATCCATTATCAAACAATTACCTATTAAAGGCTTGCATATTGATTGTTGCACAGCACCTAAACAATTACCCAACTGCTTAGAGCAGTTTTCAAAAGATAAAATTCTTTCTCTAGGGATGATTAATGGCCGCAATATTTGGCGAGCCGATTTAAATGAAATATTAACAATATTACGTCCTATCAGCGATGTTTATGGCGATAAATTATGGATAGGCAGCAGTTGTTCATTACTTCATACTCCGGTTGATTTAGATAATGAAATTAAATTAGATTCAGAAATAAAAACATGGCTTGCTTTTGCTAAACAAAAACTAGCAGAAATTTCCTTATTATCTCGCGCTTTAAATTCTAATGAGCAAACTATTAAGGATTTATTGCATGAGAATCAAATCGCTTTGCAAACACGTAAAACATCACAACGTATCCATAATTCTTTGGTGCAAAATCGCATTAAATCAATCACCGATGATCTCGCTAAACGTAACACAGATTATACTTCCCGCGCAAAACAACAAAAATCCTCTTTACAATTGCCTTTGTTGCCTACTACAACTATTGGTTCTTTTCCACAAACCACAGACATTAGAAAAATTCGCCAAGAATATAAATCTGGAAAAATGTCGCATGAAACTTATCAACAAAAAATAAAACAACAAATTGCCGATGTGATAGCCCAACAAGAAGCTTTAGATTTAGATGTCTTAGTCCATGGCGAAGCTGAACGTAATGATATGGTTGAGTATTTTGGCGAACTACTCAATGGTTTTGCTTTCACTAAAAACGGCTGGGTACAAAGCTATGGTTCACGCTGTGTCAAACCTCCTATTATTTATGGAGACGTGAGTCGTCCGCAAGCAATGACGGTAGAATGGTCGGCGTATAGTCAAAGCTTAAGTAAACGTCCGGTCAAAGGCATGTTAACCGGTCCGGTTACCATATTAGCTTGGTCTTTTGTCCGTGACGATCAATCACACCAAGCCACGGCCTTGCAAATTGCTTTGGCATTACGCGATGAAGTGATCGATCTAGAAAAAGCGGGTATTCATATCATTCAAATTGATGAACCAGCTTTTCGTGAAACCTTACCTTTACGTCGCAAAGATTGGCAAAATTATTTAGATTGGGCAGTATTTTCATTTCGCATTGCTTCTTGTGGTGTAAAAGATAGCACGCAAATTCACACGCATATGTGTTATTCCGAGTTTAATGATGTTATAGCAGCCATTGCCGCATTGGATGCAGATGTTATCACACTAGAAAGTTCTCGTTCCAAGATGGAACTCCTACAAGCATTTGAAGATTTTTCCTATCCGAATGAGATTGGTCCGGGTATTTATGACATCCATTCACCGCGCATCCCCGCACAAGATGAAATGGTTGAGCAACTACAACATGCATTACGTTATATTCCTATTGAACGTCTATGGGTGAATCCTGATTGTGGTCTAAAAACTCGCAATTGGCCTGAAGTAACCAAGGCATTACGACATATGGTTGGCGCAGCTAAATTACTTCGTGAGGATACCGCTCTTGTTACCCACGCATTCGTTAGGAAGGAGTCCTCACATGTCATTTTGTCAAAAATTTAGTTTTAGTTTTGAAGTATTTCCTCCAAAAACAAAAAAAGGCTTAGATGATTTGAATCTGGCACGACAGGAATTATGCCAACTTAAACCAAAGTATTTTTCTGTGACGTTTGGTGCTGGTGGATCACTGCAACAAAAATCATTGGATGTGGTGCGACAGTTCGTAGTACATGGAATTGCCGCCACACCACATATTTCCTGTGTCAATATGACGAGTCAGCGTTTACAAAATTTACTCTGTGAGTATCAACAATTAGGCATTAAACAATTATTGGTAATTCAAGGCGATTTACCTAGTGATACGACACAGATAGAAATTGAATTCAATTATGCGACAGAATTGATTGCTGCCATCCGAAAAATGACCGGTGATTACTTTCATATCATTGTGGCCGCCTATCCTGAATTTCACCCTCGCGCTACTAGCCCAGCGATGGACATTGAAAATTTCAGACGAAAAATTGAAGCCGGTGCTAATAGTGCGATTACGCAATTTTTTTTTAATAGCGACGCCTATTTTCGTTTTTTAGAAGCGTGCGATAAATTTTCTATCCGTATTCCCATTATTCCCGGCATAACACCGATTATGAATTATCAAAAACTTATGCAATTTTCTACGGCTTGCGGCGCAGAAATTCCTTTATGGCTACATAAACATCTTAAAACCTACAGCGATGATCCTATTTCTTTGCAAACAATCGGAATTGAATTTGTCAGTAAACTTTGCCATAGCTTACTAAACAACGGTGTCAAAGAATTTCATTTTTATACCTTAAATCGTTCAGAACCGACACAAAGTATTATCCATAATCTTATTCATTAAGCATTTTATAAAGTTTTACCCTCTTTATAGCAAATTTCAACCTAACAACTATGAATAATAAATTTTTGGATTTACACAAAAAAATAAAAATTTATTTAATTAATTTTTTTTATTTCTGTAAAAAAGTATTATAATTAAATAACTAAAAAATTAAAGGAAAAACTAATTATGGAAAATTTTAATCAAATAAGAAATAAATTTGAACAAGGATTTAGCTCTTTAGAGGGTAGCACTGCAGTTGATTTATCTGCCCCAGAATATATAAATATCGTAGAAAATACAAAAGAAAAGCCGCTTAAACAATTACGCTCCAGACCACCTAAACAATTATCTTTGCCTAATCATGAATATGTAAATATTGAATATGGAAACCAAAAACTAATTGAGCCTGCTCATTTAACTAGATCAACTCGAAAAAAAAACCCTAAAAAATTAAGGGCTAAGCGACTTGAAATACTACCAAGTATCCATGAAAATTTTTCTAAGCTTGATTTATCTGATCATGAGTATGAGAATATTCAAGCAGAAGCTCTAGCGTCAACAGAATTTTTTCTCTCAGAAAATATCTCTTCTAAAAATAGCTTGAAGCAAAATGAATGGCTTCCCTATCAAAACTCTGCTGAAGACTATGCTGAATATGCTATAGATAATACATTGTATGTAGATTTTTTGCAGAGGATTGGAGAATCATCAACAGATTTTTTTCCTGCTGCTGCTGACAAATCAATTTCACAAAAAATATTAAATGAAAATGAACCATTTTCTAGTACTAAACAAAATTTATTTATAAATTTTTCTGAAACTAAAAAATCAACAATTGATTCTGCGTCAAATTTATTAACTTCAAAAAAGAAATCTAAAAAAAACCAAGCAAAAACCTTACTCTTAGAAGAAGAAAACGAAGAGCCTATATTTGGAAATATCACTAAAAGAAATCCTGATGGCACAATTGAATGGGAAAGCTGGCAACCACCTAGCTTACAATCAGAATCAATAAAATCCAAACAGCCTAGACTAAAGCTTTCTAAGTTTTTACCTGAAAAAATTTGTTTTTGGCATACACCGGAAACAAAGGAGGATTTAGAAGAAAAAAATTCAAAAACTATGCAGTTAAAAAAATAGTGCTCATATAAAGTATAAAAAGATACTGACTATGATGGGTCTCCCCCACTTAAGGGGTCAAATTAATCTTGTAGAATTATCTTAAGTAATTGAAAAGACTAAGATAAGAGAGATTAAAATGCCCGTAAAAAATTGTATCGTAAATTTACCTGGAT
>JBARFJ010000018.1:0-121321 GCA_049797115.1 Candidatus Aquirickettsiella sp.
GCGTAAAATGTCGCATCTTTCGATGAAAGAATTTGCTCAACATTGTAATCTAGGCTTAACTACCATTAACTATTGGGAACAAGGATACAGTAGTGTCACTGAACGCGGTGCACAAAAAGTCTGCAAGGCTATGCGCGAAGAAGGTATCGAATGTTCAGTGATTTGGTTAATGACAGGATATGGAGAACCGCCGAAGGTAACTGATTCAAGTAAACTTTCCAAATTAAATTATAAAAATCTTGAATCACTATCCAAATCCTCGATTAACGAAAAGAGATCCGATTACCCTATGGAAAATATCGAGATTAAAGAGGAATTAGCACTATTTAGAAAAAATTATCCTGCACATCTGATATACCTGATTGATAATGAAAGCATGAAACCACTTTATGGTCCCGGTGATCTGGTAGCTGGAAAGAAATTAACGGATAAAAATATGGAGTTGGCTCACGGTGCAGACTGTATCGTTGAAGTTGAAGGAAGAGAATTATTGATTAGGCGTGTAAAAATTGGTCATGTTGCTAATAGTTACGATCTGTATGTTATTAATTCGGATGCTTCCTTAGAATTTCCACCTTTACGCAATATCAAAGTACTATCCTTAGCACCGATTATTCGCATCTGGAAACCGGTTAAATTTTAATGTGCGTGAGCTGAGTTTTTCTTTTCTGGTTTTTCCACTAATATATAAAATAATTCATTAGGTTTTACCATATTGAGATCATGACGTGCATGTGCTTCTAATGCGACTTTACCTGACTTAAGATCCTTGATTTCAGCCACCATTGCCGTATTACGTTGGCTAAGTTGTGCATTCTCCTTCATTTGCTGAGCAATCTGTTTTTTAAGTTGATGCACTCGCCATACACCATCTTGTACAAACCACAGCTTATATTGCAAACTTAAAAAAAGTATTGTCAAAATTACTATAAGAGGTTTCATCAATTTTAAGCATTTAAAAAACGTGAAAAAACATTTGCGCCGGCATAACTTACCTGATTTTTCTTTGCAAGCTCTGCTTCAATCCGTAATAAACGATTATATTTAGCCGTTCGATCGGTTCGACACACGGAACCTGTTTTTATCTGTCCTACACCGGTCCCGACCGCTAAATCGGCTATGCTAGTATCTTCTGTCTCACCCGAACGATGAGAAATAACCGCCGCGTAATGAGCTTGTTTTGCTAACGTAATCACTTCTAAGGTTTCACTGACTGTGCCAATCTGATTCAATTTAATAAGAATAGCATTAGCTAATTTTTTATCTATTCCTCGCTTGAATAAGGCGGGGTTAGTCACAAATAAATCATCTCCGACCAATTGGAGTTGTTTCCCCAGTCGTTGTGTAAGTTGTATCCAACCTAGCTCATCTGATTCGGCCATACCATCTTCGATGCTAATAATAGGATATTGTTGCACTAAGTTCTCTAAATACGTAATCCATTGTTCGGCATCTAATTTCTTGTTTTCTAAACAATATTTACCTTGATGATAAAATTCATTACTTGCTGCATCCAAACCTAAATAGATATCCTTACCTGGCTTATATCCCGCTTGCTCAATAGCCACTAAAATACTTTCTATCGCTTCTTGGTGCGTCTGAAAATTAGGTGCGAAACCTCCTTCATCGCCAACATTGGTATTGAAACCTTGTTTTTTTAGATAGGATTTTAAATGATGAAAAGTCTCAACACCCCAACGTAAGGCTTCACTAAAAGTAGGTGCACCTAAAGGTAAGATCATAAATTCTTGTATGGCTAATGGATTATCTGCATGGACACCACCATTAATTATATTCATTTGTGGTACTGGCATGAGGTATTTTTTTTCTCGTTGTCCCATAAGCTCGGCAATATGAACATACAGCGCTTGCTCCTGCGCTAAAGCAGCGGCTTTAAGTAAACCTAATGAAACCCCTAAAATAGCATTAGCACCTAATTTTTCTTTATTATCGGTTCCATCGAGCCCTTTCATTAAATGATCTAATTCTTTTTGATCGGCAATCTTTTTTCCTATTAAATTCTTTCTTATCGGTCCTAGAATATTTTGGATCGCCAATAGAACGCCTTTACCTTGGTAACGATCCGGTCTATCCGTATCTCTTAATTCTAAAGCTTCTTTTGAACCTGTCGATGCACCGGAAGGAACACTAGCGTCAGCTTTTAATCCAGAATCCAAAATGACTTCGACGGTAATAGTAGGATTAGCTCGCGAATCTAAAATTTCATAAGCATTAATCTCAGCAATTTTTGGCATACATTCTACCTATAGCGTTGTTTCTATTAAGCTCGTTTTTTTTACGGTTTTATCTAGTTCCTGTAAGGTGGCTAACAGTTCAGCTATTTTTTCTAATGGCCAAGAATTGGGTCCATCGCTTAATGCTTGCTCTGGGTTGGGATGTGTCTCCATAAAAAGACCTGAAATACCAACTGCCACCGCAGCACGTGCTAATACGGGAATAAATTCACGTTGTCCTCCTGACGATCCACCTTGACCGCCTGGCAATTGTACCGAGTGTGTCGCATCAAATACCACTGGACATTGTGTTGCGCGCATGATTGCCAATGAACGCATGTCGGAAACAAGATTATTATATCCGAAAGTCACTCCACGCTCACAGACCATAATCTTGGCATTCCCTACTTGACGCGCTTTCTCAACTACGTATTGCATGTCCCATGGAGAAAGAAATTGGCCTTTTTTTATATTAACCGGTAAACCTTGCTGTGCAACTTTTTGGATAAAATTTGTCTGTCGACATAAAAATGCCGGTGTTTGCAAGACATCCACTACGCTAGCCACTTCATTTAAAGGAGTATCTTCATGAACATCAGTGACGACAGCAACACCCAATTCTTTTTTTACTTTGGCTAAAATAGCTAAACCCGCTTCTAGCCCCAACCCACGAAAACTCTTAGCCGAAGAACGATTTGCCTTATCAAAGGAAGATTTGTAAATAAAGGGGATATTCAATTTATCGGTTATTTCTTTCAGACGTCCGGCAGTTTCCATAGCCAATGGTTCACTTTCTACGACACAAGGCCCTGCCATAACAAATAAAGGTTTATCAATACCAACTTCAAAATTTAGCAATTTCATAATAATAAACACAGAATGAAAGAGTCATAGTTTACTCTTAAACTTAATTCAGTCCTACCCCCTAGCAAACTGAGAATGATTAAAAGCACCCTAAATAGTGATATTTATAAATTTGTGAATTTTCTAAAAAAATATTTTTAAAAATAATTAATTTAATGTTAATATAGAAATAATAATAATAAGGCGAAGCAAAATGTCTTCTAAAATTAGTAGAATTTGGATCGATTTAAAAAAAATCGAAAGAAAAATCAAAAAAATAAAAACAAGTTTATGGAAAAAAACTTCCAAAAAAAACAAACAAAATATTAATAGTTCTCATATTCATGCAAGTAACGTAAACACTGAAATATTAGCGAATAATAAATTTTCGTTCGAAGCTTCTAAGTATTCCATTGAAGACCTTCATAAACTAAATTATATTTGTTTTGTCTTCCTAAAGGTAATTTATCTCCATTATGAAACTAATAAAGTTGATTTTTGCATCCAATCGATTCAAAATAATCCGATTTTAGAATATATATTCCGTCTTAGTTACAATGAGTTTCGGACCAAATTTATTATCTTGCAGACCATTAGTAACGACCAAGGTGAAAATCTAGCTCTTGAGTTAAGTCGATCAGCTAAATTTTTTTCTATTTTAACTCATTTGTTTGAATTACTTCCCCCTCCTTTCTCGGCAGTAGGAGGGGTTATGCGACTTGGAATTAGTGAAGTAAATAAAAAAAATAAAGTCCTTGAATCTAAAAATATCTTAAAATATTGTAACACCTATGAAAATTTCACCAAAATAATCAGTCTTTTATTTAGTTGCATACTTGTAAAAAATCTAACAGATATAGAAGATTTAGACGCCCTCGTCGAAAAAAATTTTTCGTTCTTTTGGAAAATTTTAAATGCACAAGCCGAACAATCTCAAGAAAAATCTAGCTTTCCTGAGAATATAGAAAAATTTTGGGCCTCTTGCTTTTGTCTTTTCGCATCTACTGTATTTTGCAATTCAAAACTAAACGCTACAAATGCAGTTGAGTCTAAACAAAAAACCTCAATTACTAATGTGGATCAACTATGCGGGACAAAATTTTTTGATATTAAAAAATTGCCATCTGCAACTATGCTACCACTGCTTACTATGAATAATATTAGTAAGTTTTGGGGGAATAACGCTCAGCATGTACCTATACCGGAAATAAAACCAAGAATTTCACCTAGATTAATCACAAGTAATTAGTTTCATTTAACTTAACATATTGTTCTAATATTTCACAGCGGATATGTACTAATAAAACAATAAAATAAAAGCTTATAAAGGCCGCCATCATCGATAATAAAGGATAGAGCATAGAAGGCTCGATTAATGAAGGACTCAAAAAATGGAGGGTGGCGCCTTGATGCAAAGTATTCCACCAATAGACTGAATAGTGAATAATGGGTATATTGGCTAAACCCAACGTGAGCAATATTGCTGTTGCTTGCGCCGCCATATGCCGCTCAGGAATAGCAGAACGTAAAGCAATCACGCCTAGATATAAAAATAATAAAATAAGCTCCGAGGTTAAACGCGCATCCCAAACCCACCAAGCTCCCCACATTGGTTTAGCCCAAACGCTGCCTGTTAATAAGGCTAAGAAAGTAAACCATGAACCTAAAAAAACACTTCCAGAAACAATTAATTCTGCTAATTTGATACGAAAAATTAAGCCGATAGCAGAGGAAAATGCCATCATAAAATAGATAAACAGCGATAAAAAAGCACTGGGCACATGAACGTAGATAATACGAAAAGCATCGCCTTGTTGATAATCCGCAGGTGCTAAATATAACCCCCCTAAGGCACCATAAGTGCCAAAAATTAATAAAGATAAGGCAAAGATTGGAACTAAATAATTGGATAATGTATAAAAATGATGTACTGCGATATATCGGTAGATTTTATTTCTTTTTCTTACTCTAGGCATTTTATTATTCCCTTAAAAAAGATAACTTATAAAAAATATACTTGCAGTCAATTAAATTTTTGGCAAATGCTGCAAAGTGATTGGAAGTTGAGCGACAACACAGACAAAAACTCAAGTATAAAAGTATTATGCAAAAGCAATACCTAAACGCAATATTTTACTAATAACCAATGGAGATAAACTCATACTCAGGATCATTAATACGCCTAGCCAAGCTAATGGTCCATTAGCAGGTAATTTCATACTCGCCAACGCAACTGCACTGCTCGCAAAAATTAATACAGGAATATAAAAGGGGATTATTATCAATACTATCAATAAGCCACTATGACGAAGGCCTAAGGTTAAGGCACGTGCAATACCACCCAAAAATATTAAGGTTGGCGTGCCGAGAAAAATGGTAAGGTAAAGCGTTTTTAAAGCCATAACAGGAATAAATAAGCTTAGACTCAAAATCGGCGTCACAAGAAACAAAGACATACTAATCACTAAACAAAATACTATTAATTTAATAAATAACACTAGAGCGAGTTCATTAGGTAACAAAATGAGCTGCTCCAAATCACCCTCTTTCCAATCATTTCTAAATAGTTGATCAAGCATTAATAATACTAAAAATAAAACTATCATCCAAAAAATTCCAGCGGATATTTTTTTTAATAAAATAGGATCGGCACTTATGCTTAAAGGAAATAAAATAATTGCTAGAATTAAAAATAATAACGGGTAAACTAATTCCTGATAATAGCGGACAATAGCTAATAACTCGTAACGTAAATTTATTATAAATTTTAAAAAAAAATTATCATTTAACATGTGGAATCTAAAAAAATTGTTTTTATTTCTATAGGTGATGAATGAGAAATTTGATGGCTAGTAAAAATAATGGCACCCCCTCTAATGCTTTGTTTTTCCATTAAAGATGTTAAAAATGCAATGCCTGCATTATCGAGGGAAGTAAAAGGTTCATCCAAGATCCAACAATCTGCTTTAATCAATAACAATTTAGCTAAGCTTAAACGTCGTTGTTGACCCACTGAAAGTTGTGTTAATAAAGTCTTTGAGCAATCTTTCAGATCTAATTGTTCTAATATCTGATGAATATCATGGATTGCTTTTTGTTTGGAATGCTTATAGATTAAATTTCGTCTAACCAAACATAAGTAGAGATTTTCAATCGGAGTTAGTGCCGATTTCATACCTAAGCGATGGTTAACATAGAGTAAATTTTCAGTAAAATTTATGCTATTTTTCTCAATTGAAATTCCATTCCACATAACTTTTCCCGTTAGAGGAATACGCAATCCAGTCAATATCTGCAACAAAGTCGTTTTACCTGAACCATTCGCACCGACAATATGCAGTATCTGTCCATGTAAAAGTTGAAACGTTAATTGTTTAAATAGAACTCTGCTATTACGTGCATAGGAAAGTCCATCCACTGTTAACATTGTTCAATCCTTGATAGTATCGGGTTTCAACCCTACATTACATTTTTCTATTCATTATTTCAGTTTTTATACTGATTTCAATTAACTCTTTTGTATATACTTACAGAAATTGAGTTTTTGAACAAGCTGCGAAGGAATAAGAGATCAGCAACATAGGCAAAAATTCAAGTACGAAGTATACATAACCAGGCGTAAGTTATATTATTCCTTTTCCAACCTACTTAAAAGGCCAAATACCATGTCATTTCTTCTTCAATATGTTGTATTTCTAGCGAAGCTATTTACATTGGTACTCGCTATTTTAATAATAACGGCCGGAGTTTTTTCTATTACGCGTAAAGCTAAAGAACAAAATAAGAATAAACTATGCGTAAAAAAACTTAATAAAAAATATCAAGAATTTGCTGAAATTTTAAACTCAGAAATTCTTAATAAGAAACAACTCAGAAAATATGCTAAAGAACAAAAACTTAAATTAAAAAAAACTGCTAAATTATTGAAAAAACGAGTTTTTGTTTTAAATTTTCAAGGGGATATCAAAGCCACAGCCGTTAATCACTTACGCGAAGAAATTACCGCGATCATCCAAGTAGCTACACCGCAAGATGAAGTCGTATTACGATTAGAAAGTGGCGGCGGAATGGTTGCTCCTTATGGCTTAGCAGCTTCACAATTACAACGTTTAAAGAATAAACGCATCCCTTTGACCGTTACCATAGATAAAATAGCCGCCAGTGGCGGATATTTAATGGCCTGCGTCGGCGATAAAATCTTAGCCGCACCGTTTGCGATTATTGGCTCAATCGGTGTCGTAGCACAACTTCCTAACTTTCATCGTTTTTTAAAAAAAAGAGATATTGATTTCGAATTGTTAACGGCAGGAGAATATAAACGTACACTGACCCTTTTTGGAGAGAACACACCTAAAGCACGTGAAAAAACTCTACAAGATCTGGAAGAAATCCATCATCTTTTTAAAGACTTTATCCAAGCTAATCGTAAACAAGTCGATATGGCTGAAGTCGCTACTGGCGCTCATTGGTTGGCAAAAGATGCGCTTGTACTCAAGCTAGTTGATGAACTCATAACTAGCGATGATTATTTAAGTCTACTAGCCGATAGCGATAAAGCAGAAATTTATGAATGCCAGTATCAGACTAAAAAATCAATGACGGAAAAATTAAGCAGTAATGTACAATCCGCGCTGGGTAAATTAATGTGGTTTAAAACTAGCACTCGCTCCTAAAGACTAAGCTTTAACTTTGGCAGCTTTAAGTATGTAATCAAGTTTCTTAACTCTCTTTCTGATGCAATTTTATGGCTTATTATAAAGAAATTAGCGCGCTTATTGCTGGCAGTCTGCTAGCTTTTGCTTTTGCTCCGATGGGTATTTACCCCTTAGCAATTTTCTCGCCCGCTTTATTATTATTACTCTGGCTAAATAGCTCAGCCAAACATGCTTTTGTTTTAGGTTTACTTTTTGGTATAGGTTTTTATGGTATCGGCGTCTCATGGGTATTTATTAGTATTCATGAATTTGGCCACACTTCTCTTTTTTTAGCTTCGTTGATTACTGGACTGTTTATTTTTATATTGGCTTTATTTACAGGCATTCAAGGTTTTCTATTAAACCGTTTTTTTCCTAGTAATAGACTCACCAAGCTTTATTTAATCTTTCCTAGCTCTTGGGCATTAACTGAATGGGTCCGAAGTTGGATATTTACTGGATTTCCTTGGTTATTATTAGGTAGCAGCCAAGTAAACACACCGCTTAGTGGCTATGCTCCCATTTTGGGAATATATGGTCTAACTTTTCTAATAGCTTTGACAGCGAGTTTATCCCTCACATTATTCTGTCCTTTTTTAAATAAACGTTTTGATTGCCATTTCGATCTAAAAAATTTTCATTATTGTCGACCTTTATTTACACTTATAGGCTTATGGGCCGTTGGCTATGCTTTTTGTTTTATCCCTTGGACACACATTCAAGGAAAACCTATTCAAGTCAGTCTAATACAAGCTAATATTCCCCAAGAAATAAAATGGGAGCCTGAATATCAAAAAGCGTCATTAATACACTATCTGCAATTAACACAATCACATTGGAATAGTCGACTCATCATTTGGCCCGAAGCCGCCATTCCTCTCTTACAAGATCAAGCAGAACCATTTTTAAAGCAGCTCGACCGGCAAGCTAAACAACATAAAACCACACTGATTACCGGGATTCCTATCCAAAAAGGGTTTCAATTTTACAACGGCATGATAGCCTTAGGCCTGGATCATGCCACCTATTATAAACAGCGATTAGTTATCTTTGGTGAATATCTCCCTTGGTGGATCATCTGGGCTCATGGGCTGTTAAATTTATTAGATATTCCAATGTCTAGTTTTTCACCGGGACCCAGTCATCAATCCGCATTCAATGTAGCCAACGTTGATTTAGGCACGTTTATTTGTTACGAAATAGCTTATCCCAGCTTAGTCCAACAAGCATTACAAAACCACGCTCAATTATTATTAACCATAAACGATGATGCCTGGTTCGGTCATTCTTTTGCCTTAGCTCAACATCTACAAATTGGTCAATTTCAAGCCCTAGCCACCGGACGTTATCTAGCTTTTTTAAGCAATACAGGCCTAACGGCTATCGTGACACCTAAAGGAAAAATTATAGCGGAACTTCCTGCCTTCAAAACCGGCGTATTAACCCGTTCGATTTATAAAAGCGTCGGTTTAACACCCTGGGTGTACCTAGGTGATGGTCCCATTATTATCTTTTTAGTAGGATTATGTATCTTATGTTACGCTTATCGAAAAGGTCATACTTAGCTATTTATGCTTCAGTTAACTCAGGATCATAGACTCAAGTCTTTTCCAACGGTTATCATAATAAAAATTGGAGTTGTTATATAATCAATAAATAGTTGGACAGTTTTTAATCTATCCGAATTAACAGTACTTTAAAAATGAAGACTATATTCACAGTAATTGGATTTTTTGGGAGTGGACCGCGATCTAACGCAACCGGAGTGTATATTTTTATACATGCAGATTGTGAGCTTAACGGTAACATTGACAAAAATTCAAGTGCGATGAGTATAACTAAAACAAGGTCTCTAGCCACATGCAAGAAGAATATCAACCATTAACACTTGAAGCTGACATCCAAAAATTTTGGGAAGAGCATCAATGTTTCAAGGTCACTGAGGATCTCAATAAAGAAAAATTTTATTGCCTCTCTATGTTTCCCTACCCTAGTGGTCATTTACACGTAGGTCATGTTCGTAATTATGTGTTGGGGGATGTTATTGCCCGTTACCAGCGCATGTTAGGTAAAAATGTGCTACATCCCATCGGTTGGGATGCTTTTGGCTTACCTGCTGAAAATGCCGCAATCGAAAAAGGGATACCGCCTGCTAAATGGACTTATGCCAACATTGAGCATATGCGTAAACAATTTAAACAACTCGGCTTAAGTTTTGACTGGAGTCGCGAAATTACTACGTGTAAACCCGATTATTATCGATGGGAGCAATGGCTTTTTATTCAATTACTTAAGAATGGCCTGGTCTATAAAAAAAGCGCCGTAGTGAATTGGGATCCTATTGATAAAACCGTGTTAGCGAATGAACAAGTTATTGATGGCCGTGGTTGGCGTTCGGGTACATTGGTAGAACGCAAAGAAATTCCGCAATGGTTTTTAAAAATCACCGCTTATGCTGATGAATTATTAAATGACCTCGATACTTTAGAAGCATGGCCTGATGAAGTCAAAACCATGCAACGCAATTGGATAGGTCGATCACAAGGTTTAACTATACAATTTAAAGTCAATCATCCCGAACTATACTCACAGCAATGGGATTTTGGTCAAGGCGCCACGAAAATGGAGCAACCTTCGTTAATTAAGATACATGAGGATTGCGAGTTGAGTGGTAACACAGACAAAAATTCAGGTGCGAAGAGTATAGATGCGATTGAAGTGTTTACTACACGTCCTGATACTCTATTTGGTGCTACTTTTATTGCAGTTTCACCTAACCATCCCATTGCACACTATGTCGCGAAACACGATCCCAAGTTGCAAGCTATCATTACCCGTTATCAACAAATTCCAACATCTGAAGAAGCCACTGCTCATTTAGAAAAGAAAGGTTTTATCACTCAATTCACCGCGTTTAATCCTCTAACCAAGGAAAATTTACCGATTTGGATTGCCAATTTTGTCAAAACTGACTATGGTTCGGGAGCCATTATGGGAGTACCTGCTCACGACGAACGCGACTTTGAGTTCGCAAAGAAATATAATTTGCCCATACGTCCTGTCATATTATCCAATCAATCACACGATTATCAATTTGCACCTCTTAGTTCGAATTCAGGCACATTAATTAATTCGGGTCCATATACGGGATTAAGTGCTGAGCTAGCCTCTGTAACGATTGCAAAGCAATTAATAAAAGAAAAAATAGCAGTACATACAACCAACTATCGTCTTCGTGATTGGGGTGTTTCACGTCAACGCTATTGGGGGACACCTATTCCAATTATTTATTGTTCTCATTGTGGCGCAGTACCTGTCCCAGAAGAAGATTTGCCCGTTGTACTTCCCGAAACAATACAATTTAATGGTGTGGGTTCTCCTTTAAAAAATATGCCCGAGTTTTATCAAACCCACTGCCCTACTTGTAAACAGCCGGCCACCCGAGAAACAGATACTTTAGACACATTCGTAGAATCTTCATGGTATTACGCACGTTTTGCTTGCCCCACACAAAACAGGGCAATGCTAGATGACAGAGCAAAATATTGGACGCCTGTTGATCATTATATTGGTGGCATTGAGCACGCGGTATTACATTTACTCTATGCACGTTTTTTTCATAAAATATTACGTGATTTAGGTTTACTGAATTCTAATGAACCATTTACACGTTTGCTGACACAAGGCATGGTGCTGAAAGATGGTGCAAAAATGTCTAAATCTAAAGGAAATACCGTCGATCCTGCCAAACTGATGTCACAATATGGAGCAGATACTTTACGATTATTTATTTTATTCGCGGCTCCTCCTGAGCAATCCTTAGAATGGTCTGATACGGGTGTTGAAGGCGCCTACCGATTTTTAAAACGTTTATGGGCCTTAGCTTATAGCAATCTTTGGATAATAGAGCTTAATGAAACACATAAACATAGTCTCACACAACCCATTGATTGGACCAAAATTCCTAATGAATATCGTAGCTTACGTCGACAAATCCATGAGATTTTACAGCTTGCCCGCAATGACTATGAACGACAACAATTTAATACGGTTATTTCTAGCTGCATGAAACTTTTGAATACATTGCAAACCACCAGCCAATTATTACTTTCCACTACTGATGACACGGCATTTACACTTAAACATTTAATATGGCAAGGTTTAAGCATACTATTGCGCTTACTTGCACCTATCGTTCCTCATATCACCCATGCTTTATGGAAAGAGCTCAAATTTTGCGGTTTAATTAGCAAAGCCCATTGGCCAAAAGTGGCGGCTGATGCTTTAACGGCCGAAAAAATTGATTGGGTGATACAAGTAAATGGTAAATTACGTGCGCAATTATCACTCGATATACACTATAATGATGAAACATTGAAAGCGATCATTCTCAATGACCCCCTTATCAAACGTTATACTGAAAATCAAACGATTAAAAAAATTATTATTGTCCCAAAAAAATTAGTTAATATTGTCATTTAAAATGAGTATACTCACAGCAATTGGATTTTTGGCAAGGCGCCGCGATAATGAAGCAACCGGAGTGTATTTATCATACATGAGGATTGCGAGTTGAGCGGCAACACAGACAAAAATTCAAGTGCAAAGAGTATATTTATGATGACTCGCTGGTATCCGTTACTATTTAGCCTTCTTTTTAGCTTCATGCTAACAGCCTGTGGCTTTCAATTAAGAGGTCATTGTGAATTTTCTTTACCTTTCCATACGCTTGCTTTGGAGTCAGATCAACCCTACAACACTTTCACAAAAAAATTACAAAAAGCATTAGAGGCAGCAGGAGTTCATACCGCACTCGCAACTCCAGCATCTCCTCGATTAAAAATTCTTGCGCAAAATTTTACTCGCACGGCTACCAGTCTAGGAAATACCGGACAAACAACCACTTATTTACTTGTTTACAGTATTTTATTTCAGGTAATAGATTGTAAAGGCCATGTTTTATTAGCACCTCAACAAATCCAGGCCACACGAACCTTTTCGATTACATCCAATCAACTTGCTGGTGATCTGAATACAGAAAATAATTTACTGGAAAATATGCAGCAGGATGTTATTCAACAACTTTTAATTCGCTTAGGTTCCCCAGAATTACGCCAGCAAATCCGCTATAGTACTTGCCCTCAGCAATGATCTATTAGACCTCTTGGATCTATTATGCAATGTCGATATGAACAGTTACACCAGCAATTAAATAAACCTGTTTTAGCACCGATTTATTTTATCTCCGGTGAAGAAGTAGTATTAATTCAAGCAGCCTGCAACGCCATACGCCTGGTAGCAAAAAAAGCCGGCTTTATCGATCGACAAATATTTTATACCGACACGCATTGTAATGCTTCCTCGCTGATTAACTGCATGAATAACTATGGGCTATTTGCAGATAAACAATTGCTAGAGTTACATCTATCACAAGGTTTCTCTGATGTCATAACGCAAACATTGACGCTCTATGCTAAAAACCCTCCACCCAATAAAATTTTACTCATAATAGCCGGGAAGCTGGATCGTCGCTTACAGCAAACCACTTGGTTTAAACGTATTGATCAAGTAGGTTTAATTATTCCTATATGGCCTCTACAAGCCTCACAATTATTTAGATGGGTAACAGAACGTTTTCATGCCATGGGTCTAAAAGTAGAAAAAGCAGCTATTGAATGCCTTATTTTTGCCACCGAAGGAAATTTATTAGCGACTGAGCAAACGATAGAGAAACTCAGCTTATATTTTGGCGCAAAAAATAATGTCATTACTACTGAAATGTTAACCCTAGCGCTCAGCGAAAATGTTCGATTTGATCCTTTCAAGCTAACTGATGCCGCATTAGCAGGAAATTCTGAACGTTGTTTGCGCATCTTAGCGCACCTAAAAGAAGAAGGTGTAGAACCTTTATTAATTTTATGGGCACTCAGTCGTGAGTGTCGATTATTAGCTTCTTTTGCCTATAAACTTAAGCTAGGCCAAAATTTAATAACACTTTTTAAAGAACAGCAGGTATGGGAAAAACGTCAAATATTATTTCAACAAGCCTTAACCCGCCATACGTCTACACATTGGTATCGATTATTAGGTCTTGCCAGCCGCATTGACCAACTGATTAAAGGGTTAGGTACAGGTCAAGTTTGGAATGCTTTACAGACACTTAGCCTAGAAATTGCAGTATCCAACTATACTCACAGCAATGGGATTTTTGGCAAGTGCCGCGTCCATGCAACAATCTAGGGATGCAATAACCATGAGGATTGCGAATTGAACGGCAATACAGTCAAAAATTCAAGTGCGAAAAGTATACCCATGATAGGGGTTTTAGGTGGCAGTTTTGATCCCATACATAATGGGCATTTACATATTGCGCTAAGCTTACATCAACAACTCCATTTGCGTGAAGTCCGTTTCATTCCCTGTAAAAATCCTGTTATTGACAAAAAAATAGTGGCCAACAAACAGCAGCGCCTTACCATGTTGCAACTTGCTTTGCAGCCGTATTCTTATTTTTCATTGGACGAACGAGAGTTACATCGAGCCTCTCCTTCCTATATGATAGAAACCTTAGCTTCTCTACGCTTGGAATTTGGTAATACGCCTTTGGGGCTTATTCTAGGATATGATAATTTAGCAACATTAGATCGCTGGCATCAATGGACATCCTTAATCGATTACGCACATTTACTCATTGTGCCTAGACCCGATCAGACTGAATCTTACCCTAAGGAAATTCACACTTTTGTTGAAAGATATCAAACTCTGAATCCTTTGTTATTATCACAACAACCCGCTGGATTATTATTCATGACTGATGTAAAAGCTTTATCTATCTCGGCTACTTACATACGCAAAGCGATTGCGAATGGTAATTATCCCGTTGGCTTATTACCTCCAGCCGTCCTTGATTACATTTTGGAACAAAAGTTATATTTATGACACAACCTACTTTAAATAAAGATCTGCAAGCTAACTTAGTCAATTTATTAGAAGATCACAAAGCCAAAAATATTACTGTGATCGATGTCAGTAAAATCACTGACATTACCGATCTGATGATTATTTGCACAGGAAATTCTAATCGGCATGTTAAAACCCTAGCACAATATTTAGTTTCAGCTGCCAAGGCCAAAGGCATGACCATCTATGGTATAGAAGGCGAGAAGGAAGGCGAATGGATATTAATTGATTTAGTCGATGCTATTATTCATATCATGTTACCTCAAGAGCGCGAATTTTATAATCTTGAAAAGTTATGGAGTCAACCCTAAATAAAAAATGATCATTCATTTAATTGCCGTAGGAACTCGATGCACATCATGGGCAGAAGCGGGTTTTCTAGATTATCAGAAACGTTTACCGGCGGAATGTAAACTTAATTTAATTACTATACCGCTTAGTAAACGTAATAAAAATTTTCAAATCTCTAAGCACATCTTAGAAGAAGAAAAAAAAATATTAACCGCCATTCCAAAGCGCTCTCGTGTCATTGCTTTAGATGTCAAAGGACAAATGTGGAATACACAACAACTTGCGCAATCTTTACAACAATGGCAGCTAGAAAGACAAGATGTCAGTTTATTAATTGGCGGGCCTGACGGTTTAGGTGACAACTGTATAAACCATGCTGAACGTATTTGGTCTCTTTCGGCATTAACGCTTCCTCATGCGCTGGTTCGAATTGTCGTGGCAGAACAATTGTACCGTGCTTGGAGCCTATTAAATAATCATCCTTATCACCGAGAATAGATTTACTCTTCGCACTTGAATTTTTGCTTGCGTTATCATTGTTTAAAATAAATGGAAATGATAGATTAATTGTAAAACTATCCAGGCATACACGCCTGCCATTAAATCATCTACCATGACGCCTAACCCACCCGGCATTTTTCGATCTATCCAGGCGATAGGCCAAGGTTTTACAATATCAAATAAACGAAATAAAACAAAACCAATCGCTATCCACATCCATTCTTTCGGCGCAGCAAACATAGTCAAACCGAAACCACATATTTCATCCCAAACTATTCCTGAATAATCATGAACACCTATCCCTCGCTCCGTCACATCACAAATCCAGATGCCTATCAAGATGGCAAATAACAAAACCAGCCCGTAATTAATTAAGGAAAAAGAATGTATTAAATAATACAATGGAATAGCAACTAATGTTCCACATGTACCTGGGGCAAAAGGGGATAATCCCGCACCAAAACCAAAAGCAACTAAGTAAATAGGGTGACTAAATACCTTACGCACGAGATCCTTTTGCATAGTTTCTCTCATCACATTCAATAAAAAAAAGATTATATACTCATTGCATAACAAGATGCGAACAGATAACACCTAGCGATGGGCTTGAGTTCGAGGCAAACGATAGTCGAGGACTGGAGTTTACATAAGTAATAAGGACCGTAGGCTAGCGTTTAACAATGAAATCAAGTCTAGCACGCTGGTTATGCAAGTGGTCTATTAAACAAAATGTTGAAATCCGGTTCTGTCAATACTAAAGGTTGATCCGTTTTTACCAAGCAATATTAATCCGGGTTCCTTTTTAATAGTCCCTATACAGGTATATAGCGTATTCAATGCTGTTAAATGTTGTTGTAACGCTCTTTCCTGCGATTCTGACACAGTGAAACATAACTCATAATCATCTCCCGAACTTAAAGCTAATTGCCATGCTCTTTCAAATGGTAAAATTTGCAAACTATCTGATAGAGGAAGTTTTTCTAGTTGAAGTATCGCGCCCACTTGATTGGCCGATAAGATATGACCCAAATCAGCCGCCAATCCATCTGAAATATCAATAGCACTGCTTGCAATATTACGTAGTGCTAAGCCTATCTCGACGCGAGGCTTTGGTCGGTTTAAACGCTGCATGATTGCAAAAATTTGAGAAGAGTTTAATCCTAAGCAATGCTTTTTATTTATTGTTTCTAACGCCAAGCCTGCGTCACCTAAAGTTCCAGTCACATAAATGCGATCACCTATGCATGCTCCGATACGACATAATGCTTTTCCCGGCGGAACAAATCCCAATGCTTGAACAGTAATGGTTAGCGGTCCTTGCGTCAAATCTCCCCCTACCAGTTGCAATTGGAAACGTTGCATTAAAGGAAAAAAACCGTCGGTAAATTTTCTGAGCCAGGTTTCATTGGCGTTAGGTAGCGTAAGTGCCAATAATATCCAAGCTGGCTCAGCACCCATTGCGGCGAGATCACTTAAATTAACCGCTAATGCTTTATATCCTATATCAGCAGGTGATGTATTTTCAGGAAAATGTTGACCTGAGACTAATGTGTCGGTACTCGCCACCAATTGTTGGCCAATTGGCATTTGTAATAAAGCCGCATCGTCGCCTATGCCTAAAATAACATCTTTACGATTACTTAATTCTTGATTAAAAAACCGTTGAATCAAATCAAATTCATTAAATAACATCATTAATTAATAAGCTTAAAAAAATTATTTATCCTTGTACTCCAAGTACTCCGAAGAACGATTTTTTTTTGCTAATAAATGTAAAATACCATTAACATATTTATAACTATCGGTAGCACCAAACATTTTGGCTAATTCGATAGATTCATTTAAAACGACTTTATAAGGGACTTCCATACATTCAAGTAATTCATAGGTTCCCAATCTCAAAATTGCCAATTCTACCAAATCTAATTCTTTCAGTGGACGATCTAAACATTGCTGTAAATGATTATCTAATGATACTTGATCCTTCAAAACTCCTTGAACTAACAAAAGAAAATAAACAGTATCCACACTGACCATTTCTTCTTGATTCAAGAAATTAGCTTGAATAACAGAAAATTTTTCCTGCGTTAAATGCCATTGATAAATGGCTTGCATAGCAAAACGACGTGCGCGTTGTTTTGCTTTAAAATTATTATTTTTTTTCGATTTCAGCGTCATGAGTCGGTTTTTTATTAGCGGAAATATCTTGTTTTAATTGTTCAATCGCCAAATTAAATGCTTGTATATCCTGAAAACTGCGATACACCGAAGCAAATCTAACATAAGCGACGGGATCTAAATCACACAGCTCTTCCATGACCCACTCACCAATTTGTCGCGAAGAAATTTCACGTTCACCTAATGAGCGTAATTTTTTCATTAAACGTAAAATTACCGCTTCCACTTGCTCGCTGGAAATCGGTCTTTTTTCTAGGGCTTTAAGCATACCAGCTCTTAATTTTTCTTGATCAAATGCACTACGGGTGTTATCACGCTTGACCACGCGCGGTAATCCTAGCTCAGCCGATTCAAAGCTACTAAAACGTTCATTACATTGTAAACATTCACGTCGACGTCTGACTTGCTGGCCATCGCTACTCAGGCGTGAGTCAATCACTTTTGTATCTGCTTCATTACAAAATGGACAAAACATCATTGTTTCTCTAGATGAAGATTTCTGAATCTTAAGAGGAGTATACTGGAAATTGCCGACATAGCGCCATGACTTGTTTTCTGACTTTTTCTATCTTTGTAGGATCTTTTAGATTATCGAGAACATCACACACCCAATGTGCCACGTCTTTGGCTTCTTTTTCTTTTAAACCCCTCGTACTTATGGCAGGTGTACCTATCCGTAATCCGCTGGTTACAAAGGGCGAGCGAGGATCATTAGGCAGCATATTTTTATTTAAAGTGACGCAAGCTTTTTCTAATACCTCTTCTGCTTCTTTACCGGTGATTTTTTTAGCTATCATATCGATTAAGAAAAGATGGTTATCGGTTCCGCCTGAGACGATTTTATAGTCTCTTTGCAACATTACTTCAACCATTGCCTTTGCATTATCAATCACTTGTTGCTGGTAGATTTTAAAACTAGGGTCTAAAGCTTCTTTAAAAGCGACGGCTTTACCAGCAATAACATGCATCAACGGTCCGCCTTGCTGTCCTGGAAATACCGAAGAATTTAATTTCTTTTCGATTTCAGAATTTGAGCGCGCTAAAATTAAACCCCCTCTAGGCCCGCGTAAGGTTTTATGTGTAGTGCTTGTCACGACATCAGCAATGGGAATCGGTGAAGGATACAAACCCGCTGCCACTAGTCCCGCTACATGCGCCATATCTACCAAAAAATACGCGCCCACTTCATCCGCAATATCCCTAAAACGTTGCCAATCCACCACTCGTGAGTAAGCTGAAAACCCAGCAATAATTAATTTTGGTTTGTGTTGTTTTGCCAATCGTTCTACTTCGTCATAGTCAATCAATTGCGTATCAGGTGTTACACCGTAAGCATAGGCTTGATACATCTTTCCTGAAAAGCTGACTTTTGATCCATGCGTTAAATGACCACCATGTGCTAAACTCATTCCTAGCAAGGTATCGCCAGGTTCAATTAAAGCCATATATGCCGCCGCATTCGCTTGCGAACCAGAATGGGTTTGCACGTTCGCATAGTCTGCTTGAAATAATTCCTTCGCTCTATCGATAGCTAATTGTTCAACGATGTCAACATACTCACAGCCGCCATAATAGCGTTTACCGGGATAACCTTCCGCATATTTATTAGTTAATACTGACGCTTGTGCTTGCATTACCCGAGGGCTAGTGTAGTTTTCTGAAGCGATTAGTTCTAAATGGTCTTCCTGACGTTTAGTTTCTTTGCTCATCGCAGACCACAAATCGGGATCAAACTCGCTAATAGTATCTCGCAGAGAATAAGACATGATGATTTAACCCCACATATAAGCTATAAAAATTTAATATTTAGTAAAAATTCTCCTTATCTTACTTCCTTTTGAATTGCTAATCAAAAGCTAGTTTTTAGGTTATATCTCATTTTGAATTTTGCAAGCTTGCAGCCGAATTGGGTTCAAACAGAATATTCCCTCAAACAAATCAAGCAAACTCAACTAACATTAAACTTAATTTTAAACGAAGTCATATAACGCATGAAACTAAAGCTATGTTTTTCCATTTAAAAAAAGTAAGCTGTAGAAAAGGGATAAGCAAAAAATTTTCCCAGCATATTGACGCGAGGAACGCTTCAGCAATATAAATGACTTTCATGACGCATCAGAATGCACTCGATAAGCTGACCATGACTCGATTCAAAGCAAAATTAAGCATAGTAGACTAAAAAATCTGGCTAGTTCGAACTAATATTGCTAGTATTCTTCTTTTCTAATAATCAATAAATTGTAGGTTATGCCACAACAATATATCTATACCATGCAAGCAGTGAGTAAAATTGTTGCGCCTAAGCGAGAAATCCTAAAAGATATTTGGCTATCTTTTTATCCTGGAGCAAAAATTGGGGTCTTAGGGCTTAATGGTGCGGGTAAATCGACCCTACTGCGCATTTTGGCGGGTGTGGATAAAGATTTTGTAGGTGAAGCGCAAGCATTACCAGGAATTAAGATTGGTTATTTACCCCAAGAACCGCAATTAAACCCGCTTAAGAATATCCGTGGTAATGTGGAAGAGGCTATTGCTGATACTAAAAAATTGTTGGATCGATTTAACGAAATTAGCATGAAATTTGCCGAGCCGATGAGTGAAACGGCAATGAATCAGTTATTTGAAGAACAAGGTGAACTACAAACACAAATCGATGCACAAGGCGGATGGGAGTTAGATCGCAAACTGAGCATTGCTGCAGATGCACTTTGTTTACCTCCATGGGATACTGAAGTAACTCAACTCTCCGGTGGTGAACGCCGACGTGTTGCTTTGTGTAGGCTTTTGCTTTCTAACCCCGATATGTTGTTGTTAGATGAACCCACTAACCATTTGGATGCCCAAAGCGTAGCATGGTTGGAGCGTTTTTTACATGATTACGCAGGTACCGTGATTGCTGTAACCCATGATCGTTATTTTTTAGATAATGTAGCCGGTTGGATTTTGGAACTCGATCGCGGCCATGGCATCCCCTATGAAGGGAACTATTCCTCTTGGTTAGAACAAAAACAAAAGCGTCTCGCTCAAGAAGGCAGACAGCAAGCCGCGCATGAAAAAAGCTTAAAAGCTGAATTAGAATGGGTACGAACCAACCCGAAAGGCCGGCAAGCCAAAAGCAAAGCACGACTTGCACGTTTTGAAGAGCTTAGCTCGCAAGAATTTCAAAAACGCGCCGAAACCCAAGAACTCTATATTCCGCCCGGACAGCGTTTAGGTGATTCAGTATTGGAATTTGATCATCTTACTAAAGGCTTTAACGGACGCGTATTAATCAATGATTTTAGTTTTACAGTGCCCAAAGGGGCCATCGTAGGGATTATTGGCCCAAATGGTGCCGGAAAATCCACTTTATTTAAAATTATCATGCAACAAGAACAGCCCGATAGTGGTCATATCCACCAAGGGGCTTCAGTCCAATTAGCTTATATTGATCAAAGCCGTGACTCACTGAATCCTGAACATAGTGTATGGCAAGAAATATCTGAGGGATTGGATATTATGACGATTAACCAATTCCAAATGCCTTCTCGTTCCTATGTAGGACGTTTTAACTTTAAAGGTTCTGATCAACAGAAGTTAGTAAAGAGTCTTTCTGGAGGTGAGCGTAATCGAGTCCATCTCGCCAAATTATTACGTGCCGGAGGAAATGTCTTACTACTTGATGAGCCCACCAACGATTTGGATGTAGAAACTTTACGTGCTTTAGAAGAAGCTTTGTTAAGTTTTCCTGGCTGTGCCTTGGTTATTTCTCACGATCGTTGGTTTTTAGATAGAATAGCGACGCATATCATCGCTTTTCAAGATGATAACCAAATAGAATGTTTTACCGGTAACTTTTCTGACTATGAAAATGATCGTTTAAAACGTTTGGGTATTGAACAATCCCAAGCAAAGAAAAAAATGAAATACAAAAAATTAATCGATTAGCTTACACTTTTTGAAATTCATTCAATCCTATTTAGTTGATCTATGTCAGGCATTTTGATTAAAACAGAAAAAGAAACCATCCTATTAGCCAAAGAATTTGCCAAATGCTGGCCTAAAAAGGAACGATTCATCATTTTTTTAAATGGCGAACTAGGCGCAGGCAAAACATTCTTTGTGCGTGCTCTAATAAGAAGCTTAGGCTATCCAGGCTTAGTCAAAAGCCCTACTTACACGCTAATGGAAACTTATGAGCTAGCTGGTTACTGTATTTACCATCTCGACCTCTATCGTTTGCAATCCGCCACTGAAGTACTCGACATGGGCCTTTATGATGAATTTGAGCATGCCGCCATTTGGTTAATAGAATGGTCCGAGCGTGCTTTAAACTTTTTACCTAAACCTGATATTGTTTGTCATATCGATTTAATTGGCGTGAACCGACAATTTCAATTCTTTGCCAAAACTCCCCAAGGTGAACAAAGCTTAGCCTTATTAATCCATACTTAAATCGTATCTAGCATTTTTTTACATAAGAGTGATTGACTTTAGATCCAATCTTTGCAACCGTCTGTTATAAGTGAAGTTTATTAAGGACTAGTCTCCTCTATCCCTTTTACTTATACTCAAGCTATGCTAACGGACTCTTATCCAACCATTCTTATTCCTGCTTACCAGCCTAACGATAATCTGGTGACATTGATAAAATCTTTACGTGAGAATCAATCTAAACAACGAATTATTGTTGTTGATGATGGCTCTGATCTTGATAAGCAAAACATTTTTTCAAAAATTCAAGTCTTTAACATAGAACTTCTACGCCATGCAAAAAATAAAGGTAAAGGTCAAGCGCTTAAAACAGGATTTCAACATTGGTTAGACACTAGCCATCCTAAAGAATTAGGCATTGTTACTGCTGATGCTGATGGCCAACATCTTCCCAGAGATATTCTGCATCTCTCCACAGTTTTTATGCAAAAACCTTCCGATCTTTATTTAGGAAAACGTACCTTTAGTAAAGCACCTATACCCTGGCGTAGTCGATTCGGGAATAAACTTACCAAATACATTTTACGTCTGTTTAGTAAAACTATCTTAGAAGATACGCAAACCGGTTTACGCGTCATCCCCCGAAAATTATTAATACCCTTATTAAATTCGAATGCGAGTGGTTACGAATTCGAGCTAGAAATGTTATTAATTGCCGAGGACCAACAAGTCAATATTCAAGAAATTCCTATAAAAACTGTATATTTGGATCATAATCGCTCATCCCATTTTAATCCATTGATTGATTCAATCAAAATTTATTTTGTGTTTATCCGTTTTGCTGCTATTTCTTTAATTTCAGCGGCTATTGATTTCGCCTTATTTTTCTTTACTTACTGGCTTAAAAAAAATATATTTTTAGCAGTTTTATTGGGGCGTATTTTATCAGCCACTTTCAATTTTAAATTGAATCAGCATCTCGCATTTAAAAGTAAAAATCGCTGGCTGCCCGCAGCGTTAAAATATACCGCTTTAGCCAGTTTTTTAGGACTTATTGCTTACAGTTTAATTACATTAATCCATGATTTTGGAATAAATGTGTATAGCAGCAAAATTATTGCTGAAATTGCATTATTTGTTCTTTCGTTTACCATACAACGTTTTTTTATTTTCAATAAAATTCCAGCATTGGAAATCAAACCTTAACCATCGTGAACCAACTTCAAGGATAAAACCCGATCATTCAGCTAATACTAAAAATTTGTTAGAATTATCCTTTTTTCTTAACTGTAGTTTAACTATGTCAGGTCGTATCCAACGTTTAACATCGCATTTGGCCAATCAGATTGCAGCCGGAGAAGTGATTGAACGACCTGCTTCCATCGTAAAAGAGCTCGTCGAAAATAGTCTGGATGCAGAGTGTCAGCAAATCGATATTGATATTGATAAAGGCGGTATTCAACGTATCCGTGTCCGCGATAATGGTCATGGCATACATAAAGATGATTTAATTTTAGCTTTAGACCGGCATGCAACCAGCAAAATTCATACGCTCAATGATTTAGAACAGATCAGTACATTAGGATTTCGTGGCGAAGCTTTAGCCAGCATAAGCTCTATCGCTCGTCTCAGCTTAAGTTCCTCGACAGAAACTACGCAATCAGGCTGGAAAATTACATGTGATTATCATCAAGAACATTCGTTAATGCCTGCTCCTATTGCTCATGCTAGAGGAACGACCGTAGAAATTCACGATCTATTCTTTAATACCCCTGCTAGACGCAAATTTTTAAAGTCAGAACAAACTGAATTTACGCATATCGAAACATTAATAAAACGTTTAAGTCTCAGTCATTTTTCTATAAGCTTTAGTTTGCATCACAATAAACGACCTATTTACCAACTGCATCCTGCCTGCGACGAATCGGCAAAAGAGGAGCGTATTGCCACATTATGTGGTCGTTCATTCATTGAAAATGCCATCTATATTGACATGCAAGGCATGGATCTGCGTTTATGGGGATGGATTTCATTACCCACTTTTTCACGCAGCCAAAGCGATCTACAGTATTTTTATGTTAACCGGCGCATAGTAAAAGATAAATTAATCAACCACGCGGTTAAACAAGCATACCAAGATGTGCTTTATAATGGTCGTCATCCAGCTTTTACGCTATTTATTGAACTCGATCCTCAATTAGTCGATGTGAATGCTCATCCTGCAAAATATGAAGTACGCTTTCGTGAAAGTCGGTTAGTCTACGATTTTGTCAAACAAAGTCTACAAAAAGCTTTAGCTAACACTTGCCCTAAATCACAAATAGTTAAACCAATCCTCGCCACAACTGAATTAGCTGAAAATATTGCTTGTTCCCCTGACATTTTAAATTTTCAACAAAGTAGCTTTCCTTTACAGGTTGCCATAGATACTCCGACCTATCATATTGAAAACGATGATGAGCTTTGTATCGCGCTCCCGCAACAGAAAGAATTATTAGCCGAAAAAAAATTAACTGTTCCATTAACAATAACTTCAACAGAAAATTTGCTCAGGGATCCGCCTTTAGGTTTTGCCTTAGCACAACTGCATGGTATTTATATTTTGGCACAAAATGCACAAGGCTTAATTCTGGTGGATATTCATGCCGCACACGAACGTATCCTTTATGAACGCTTAAAACAAGACTTACAACGTGTCGGCATAAAAACTCAAATTTTATTAATTCCAATCTGTTTAACGCTATCTCAGCAAGAGCTGCAGCTATTAGATGAAAATATGAGTCTATTTACACAATCTGGTTTTAAACTTGAAAGTCTTGGTCCTGAAACCATTATTATTCGCCAAATACCCGAACTTTTAGCGCAAAGCAATATTGCACAATTAGTGCATGATGTTTTAAGTGATTTAATTCAACACACTAACAGTCAACATATACCTGAAAAAATAAATGAATTACTTTCTAGCTTTGCTTGTCATAATGCCATACGCGCACATCGCACAATGTCACTGACAGAAATGAATCAATTACTCCGTGATATGGAACAAACTTCGCGTAGTAATCAATGCAACCATGGTCGACCCACCTGGAAACAATTGTCTTTATCTGATATTGACCGGTTTTTTCTACGTGGACGTTAAATCTGTTCTTTGCTTGATGGGCCCTACAGCTTCAGGAAAAACTAATCTAGCTCTCGATTTACTTTCCTATTTAGATTTTGAAATTATTAGTGTCGATTCGGCGCTCATCTATCGTGGTATGGATATTGGCACAGCCAAGCCTTCTGAGCTTATTTTGAAACAAGCTCCTCATCGATTAATTAATACGCATGATCCGAGTGAAATTTATTCCGCCGCTGAATTTAGGGCAGATGCTATCAGCGCCATTGAAGAAATTATTAACAAAGGTCGTATTCCTTTATTGGTCGGTGGTACGATGCTTTACTTTCATGTTTTGCAACAAGGTATTGCCCGTTTACCACCCGCTAACTTTCTCGTTCGTGAACAACTAAAAAAAGATCTAAAAGATTTCGGATCGAATAAACTTCATGAACGTTTATCTGCTGTTGACCCGGTTGCTGCACAACGCATTCATCCTAATGATCCACAACGAATCTTACGAGCATTAGAAGTTGCTAAGGTCACAGGAAAAACGTTAACGGAATTACAACTTATTCCTACTTTCTCACCGTTACCGTATGTATTTATTAATATTGCATTGCTTCCTGATGATAGAACTCTGTTACATAAAGCTATTGCCACGCGTTTTCAAACGATGTTAGATTTAGGTTTCATAGAGGAAGTCGAAAAATTATTTAAACGCGGCGATTTACACGCTAATTTACCGGCTATTCGTACGGTAGGTTATCGACAAATTTGGAATTATTTACTTAATAATATTTCCTATACTGAAATGCAAGAGCTTGCCATTATTGCAACGCGTCAGCTTGCTAAACGTCAATTAACTTGGCTACGTTCTTGGCCAGATTTAAATCAGCTGGTCAGTAACGATAAAGAAAATGTACAAAAAGTAATAGAGTTAATTAAACAAAGTTTCAATAAAAAATCTAATTAATTACATTTTAGGTATAGTTAAGTAAACAGGAGATGGCAATTTTTTAATGGTTATTAACATAGCTAATGCCACCATAGCGCCCCCAGCAAGATACAGGCCAGGTATGGCGACATTGGCGGTTTTTGTTATCAGATAAATGGCTAGTAACGGTGCTGTACCACCAAAAATAGAATAAGCAAGATTATAGCTAAGCGAACCTAGGGTATAGCGTACTGCAACTGGGATCTGATCCAATGTAAATGCCATTAAAGGTCCTTGAAAACTAGCGGCTAAAAGTGTCAAAACTATTTGCGCAATAACCACCGAAACAAAAGAACCCTGCACAACCATCACATAAAGCGGGTAGCTAAAACACATCAAACCGCTTGCGCCTAATAACATTAAAGATTTTCGCCCAACTTTATCAGAAAACCAACCAAAAAAAATATCGAGTAAAATAAGTAAAATCAATAACATTGTATTCAATGCATGGGCATGAATCCGAGAATGACCTAGAACATCGGTAAAATAAACCGGCATAAAAATAAAAACGAGATACGTTATCAAAGCGGATAATAAATAAAGTCCCATTAATTGAGCTATCAATACTTTATGTGTTAAAAAAATTGTTTGTAATGGAAATTTTTCTATTAAACGTTGAGCACGTAAGCGCTGAAATTCCGGCGTCTCTGCGGTTCGCGTGCGAATATAATAAGCAATTAAACCACTCAAAGTCGCTAACAAAAAAGGCAACCGCCAAGCAAAACTATAAAGTAACGGCCCTTGAAAACCAATGAATAAAACAAAAACCATGAGCGATCCAAATAACAATCCAATGACGGAGCTCGCCCAAATTAACGATGAATAAAAACCTGTTTTATCAAACGGTATTGATTCGACGATAAAACAAGCAGAACCAAACGCTTCGCCTCCTACGGCAATACCTTGCAATAATCGAAAAAAAAGTAATAAAAATGCAGCGCTGATTCCGATCGTTGCATAATCTGGAAGTAAACCTATGCCGCAAGTCGCTATTGCCATTAATAAAACGCTTAAACTTAAGGCTTTTTTTCTACCTTGCATATCCCCTAGATAACCAAAAAGCGCGGCCCCTAAAGGGCGGGTTAAATAACCCATTGCAAAAATACTATAACTCAGCAACAAACCCATATGGTATAAGTTGTGAAAAAAAATCTGCGCAAAGATACCTGCTAAATAGGCATAAAGACTGAAATCATACCATTCTAAAATAGTTCCGATACAAGCCGAAAAAATAAGCTTTTTTTGATCCCTGCTCAGCATTTTTTCCTTATAAGTTTATTAAGTTTGATACCAATCGATAAATTTTTGCAACGCCTGTTGTCGAAAAGAAAAATGAAAAAAATCATCCGTATAGCGCAATTGTGCCAATGTTTTCTCGGAACCATTAGGCTTAAAAATGGCTGTAAAAGGCAATTTGGGATGAGAGGATAAATCTTCCGGCATGATGATCGTGCCGTGACAAACACCTTCAAATAATTGGGTTTGTGATCCATCTGTGTAAGCTAATTGTAAGATAAAAGAGGCTCGATTGTCTTCCTCTACCAATTTGAATAAACCTTTAAAGCCTAATCCTTGAAATACAAATTTTGATAAAGTACCGGGAAATTGGTTGTATGCAGTAAAAAATAAACCTCCGTCATCAAGCAACAAAGGTTGTTTGACCGCATTAAATGCTTTTTTCACTTTATCTGACACCACTATTTTTTGATCTAAACTTTGAATTTCATCAATTTCGATAGCATACTGTTCAACCTGGAAAGGCGGAGCAGCCTTATCAAAAAAATCCCTAACTTCTTCAAATTTCCCAGCATTATTAGTCACATAATAAATTTTGTTATTCAATTTTATTTCCAAAAGTTATTTTAAATACAGCGATTCAACCACACGATCGGCATTATCTGCAACAAATCCAGTAAAATAATCATGCCATCGGCTGTTTGCTCCCGGTTTTTTGGGATAACGCCAGACAAATTCGATAAACCGATCCGATAACTCAATGCTACCATTGGCAAGTTTTATGGATTTAATAGCAGGTTGGGTAGCGCTTTGCTCTATACCTTTATTAACATCGCCTTTAATCAACCCACCTTTTTGGTTCAAAGAAATATTTAAAATAGAAGTCAAAAATTGATTAAATAATTTCAGCTGGCTAAAGCTTTTAGATAAATGAATGCTCCAGGCAAAATGATTAACTTGACGACCCATGACTAACACCCAAGCTAACAATTCATTTTGATTTTTTATTATTTCATATTCTTGCACGGTAGGTAATGGCCAATCTCTAGATTGAAGATAATTTAAAATGAATCTCGACAACTCACCCGCCGCCTGTTCATCATGTTGTAAAGTCCGTTGATGTAGAAATTTTAATCGATCTTTATCGAGAGCTTTTGCAAAGCCAGCATAATAATCAATGATTTTTAATATTTGGGGCGGTAACGCTTCACGCCGAAAATCAGCAACCACTATTTGTGGTGACGCATCAACGGCTAAGATATCAGAACCTATTTCTTCAGATAACCATTTAAAATTATTTTGCTTTTCGGCCAAGTAATCCTGTCCGCGAATCCTATAACCAAGATAAGAGAATAAGTCAGCCAGTGTATCCATACCCGTATAAGAGCCTGGTAAATCAATGAGTGCAAAATGATCCAAAATTAATTCTTCCTGGAAATGCCTCTGGATATGACTTTGAATCGTAGATAACTCGATTAAATGAGATCTATAATTCATCCATAACTGATTGAAAACATAATTTTTAACACGATTTAACATAGACAACCTCTTAACCCACTCGCAAATTTAATCTCAAATACTATATACTAATGTCCATGTATAAAATTTCGGTCTATATTCCTAGTGATTATCTTGAAGCAGTCAAACTAGCAATGTTTGATCAAGGCGGGGGTCGACTAGGAAATTACGAACACTGCGCTTGGCAAGTATTAGGACGAGGTCAATTTCGTCCTTTAGCACAGTCTAATCCTTTTAAGGGTCAAAAAGGAAATATAGAAACGATTGATGAATATTTAGTCGAAATGATTTGTGATGAAAAAACCATCAAGCCGGTCGTAGCAGCTTTAAAAAAATCACATCCCTATGAAGAGCCTGCATTCTCGATAGTCCGATTAGAAGATTTTTATGAGGAAATAAAACCCCATGTCTAAGATACTTCGTATGTTTATCACTTTTATTGGTGCTATAATCTTATTGGGCTTAGTTTCTTTAATAGGTTTAGTGGTATTTGTAAACCCTAATGATCTTAAACCACAGATTAGTCAAGCCGTGACCAAGTTTACTGGACGTCAACTTCAATTAGGTGGAGATATTCAGTGGTCTATTTTCCCTTGGTTAGGATTACAATTAAACGATGCCAAACTGACTAATAGTCCTGGCTTTGGTAATAATCCATTTGCACAAATCAAAAAACTGGACATTCAAGTTCGTTTACTTCCCTTGTTACATAAACAATTGGAAATTGGTAAATTACAAATTCATGGCCTAACACTCTATTTAATAAAAAACGCTAAAGGCCAGGTTAACTGGGAAGGACCACCGACTTCTTCTCAAAAAACTTCCAGCAACTCAGAAAATAACCTAAGTGATAATTTAAAACCCCTAGGATTTATCGTAACCGGTTTAGATATTCGTGACGGACATATTATTTATATTGATCAACAAAAAAATAAACATGTTGAAGTAACCGGACTCCAACTCAAAAGCGCTAATCTTGCTATTAATAAAAGCTCACCTTTTGATATTCAATTTAATTTAAATACCAACTCCCCTATTATTAATGCCACGGTTAAGTTACGCTCATATATCACATTAAGTGCGGATAGAAAAAATATTGAGTTCAATAATCTTAATCTAAACACCCTATTAAAAGGACCTAATTATCCTAAAGGCGAACTTCCTCTTTCCTTAAAAGGCCATTTCAATCTCGATTTAAATAAACAAGATATTATTGCTGATCAACTGGTTGCCATCATTAATCAAATTAAACTAACCGGACAAGTCACAGGACAACATATTTTAAATAATCCTAGCTTTGCGGGCAGCTTAAACAGTCCTCAAATTAAAACAGGACAATTAACTTTTCAGCAAGTACACCTCGGTTTTCAATTTTCAAATAATTTGCTTGCGCTTAATCCTATTAATGCCCAATTTTATCAAGGCAACTATCAAGGCAAAGTTACTGTCAATCTTAATCCAAAAGTACCATTCATCACTGCGCAAAACCAATTTAACCAAATCAATACCGCATTATTATTTCAAGATCTAATTAATAAAAGTCAAATACAGTTAGCCGGTTTAGCCTCATTAAATCTTAATTTATCGACTGCAGGCAATACGACTGACGGACTTATAAGAAATTTAAACGGACAAGGACGCTTTAATTTAGATCAAGGTGCTCTAAAAGGAATTAATTTATCCTATTGGATAGCATTAGGGAAAGCATTACTTAAACACGAAATCACGCCTAAAAGCACAGGCCCAGACACACCGTTCGATAAGTTTAATGGTAGTTTTAATATCAATCAGGGTATAGTCAGTAACAATGATTTAATCATCAGCAGCGGTCGTCTACGTGTCAATGGCAAAGGGTTGTTAAATTTACCGCTACAACAAATCAATTATGAATTACAAGCACAACCCATCTTATCCGATGGTAGCCCTGAAGGAATTGCCATACCGATTCGAATTTCAGGATCTTTACAACATATTTCTATCAGTCCAATTTTGGATCAATTAAGTGTGGACATCATCAAAGAAAAACTCAAGGGAAAGCTAGGCGATACATTAAAAAAATTAGATCTGAACAAACTTTTTCACTAATTGCTAAATTAAAAATATCGAGTAACCCATTTTTTTATAAAAGCGACCAGTGATACTAACAGCTAAGCAATTCCAACAAAAAATATTAACCTGGTTTACCCGTTTTGGTCGTAAGCATCTACCCTGGCAACAAACTACATCACCCTATTCTATTTGGCTTTCGGAAATCATGCTGCAACAAACACAAGTTGCAACTGTTATTTCCTACTTTCAACGTTTTATTCAGCATTTTCCAACACTTTCCTCACTCGCTAAGGCGGATATGGATGAGGTGATTATGCTCTGGTCAGGCTTAGGTTATTATGCACGAGCACGCAACTTACATCGTTGTGCACAAACCATTGAAAAAGAATATTCCGGAAACTTTCCACAAGATTTGATGTTATTACAAAATTTGCCAGGTATCGGTCGATCCACAGCAGGTGCCATACTTGCGTTAGCATTTAATCAGCCTGCCACCATACTTGATGGTAATGTGAAACGTGTATTAGCCCGATTCCATACCATCTCAGGTTGGCCTGGTTCAAACAAAACAAGTAAACAATTATGGACTTTAGCTGAACAATATACGCCAAAAAATAAATACATCGGTCACTATACGCAAGCAATGATGGATCTAGGCGCACTCGTTTGCACACGCACCCAAGCTAAATGTACAGAATGTCCTTTACAAAGCCATTGCAAAGCTTATGCTGAAAATAGCATTGCAAATTATCCTTCACCCAAACCGCGTAAAACCAACCCTTGCCGTGCTATCAAAATGCTGGTTTTAGTCAATGAGCATCAAGAAATTTTGCTAGAGAAACGGCCGCCGACCGGAATTTGGGGAGGATTATGGAGTTTGCCAGAATGTTCTATGACAGAAAATGTGAAAAATTTTTGCAAAGAACAATATCATTGTGAAATAGAAAAACCTATCAAAAAATATCATCTTTTGAAGCATACATTTAGTCATTTTCAGCTAGAAATTACACCTATTGCCATACATGTTAAACAATGGCGTCCTCCATTGATGGAATCTGACAGGATAGTCTGGTATAACAGGCATCAATTAGCATCAAGAGGCCTTGCAGCACCTGTCAAAAAATTATTAAGCTATATATATTTATAGGGTTTTTGACAAATGTCGCGACGAGAATTATGAATTAAACACCACAGACAAAAATTCAAATGTGAAGAGTATTTATGAGTCGAACTATTTATTGCATTAAGTTACACACCCAAGCAGAAGGACTTGATTATCTCCCTTATCCTGGAGAATTAGGTCAACGTATCTATCAATCCATTAGCAAACCCGCTTGGCAACAATGGGTAAACCATCAAACTATGCTCATCAATGAATACCGTTTAAGTACATTTGAACCTAAAGCACGTGAATTTTTAAAAAAAGAAATGGAAAAGTTTTTATTTGGTTCTGACGAAATACCGAGTATACCTCCTACAGCATAAAGTGATCCTCATTAAAATCATATAAAAGACGATTTTATCTCACTAAAAGGTGATTCATGACAGTCCAGTCTACTCCACAACAACTTGCTCAATCTATTTTAAAACGTCGACCCGATTTTCAACCTAAGATCGGGATTATTTTAGGTTCTGGCTTAGCCGATATTGCGAATAAAATTACTGATAGTATTTCTATCCCCTATGCTGAACTACCTGGTTTTCCAGTGAGTAGTGTCTTAGGACATCATGGAAAAATGATACTCGGTTATCTGAATAAAGTACCTGTTGTATGTTGCCAAGGACGTATTCATCCCTATGAAGGAATGCAAGGTAAAGACTTTAAACTATTTATCCGCACCTTAAAATGTTTAGGCTGTCATACCTTATTAATGACCAATGCGGTAGGATCCTTAAATAAAAATGTGAAATCCGGTCAATTAGTTTTAATTTCAGATCACATCAATTTTCATCCAATGAATCCTTTGGCAGGCCCCAATGATGAAGAATTTGGTCCACGTTTCTTCTCCATGGATGATGCTTACGATCCAGGTATCCGACATATCATGCAGCAAACGGCAAAAAAGTTATCTATCCCTTTAAACGAAGGAATTTATGTTAGTGTTCTAGGGCCTAATTTCGAAACTTCCGCAGAAATACGCGCTTTTAAACAATTAGGCGCTGATGTAGTGGGCATGTCGACCGTCCCAGAAGTGATAGTTGCTAGACATTGTGGCTTAAAAGTAGCGGTCATTTCAGTGGTAACCAATCTAGCGGCTGGACTCAGTGATGAACCGATTACACATGAAGGAACTGTACATTTTGCCGCTAAAGCGAGCGACAATCTAGGCCGATTGCTTGAATCAGCCATAGTAAAAATCGCTAACTAATGTAATGAGTTTGTCGTGGTGAGACGAAACGTCACTAAGGCCGTGGCCATCCATGGATTGCCATGCACCCTACGGTGCTCGCAATGACGAAGAATGTTACTTAGACTGAAACAAAAATTAATTTTTTTCCATTTCAAGCATGATATTTATTGTATGGTATAACCACCATCAACATTAACTAATGTACCGGTCATGAACGATGCAGCATCACTAAATAAAAAAGCCACCACTTTTGCTACTTCTTCAGGCTTCCCAACTCGCTTTAAAGGTAATTTTTCAGCAATTTGTGCTTGAATGGAAGAAAGTGTTAAACCTGTTTTTTGCTGAAATTGCTTTAAAACAGCTTGATACATCGGTGTATCGATAGTGCCGGGACAAACACAATTAACTCGGATTCCATAAGCGGCATAGTCTAACGCCGTACTTTTAGCTAATTGTGCAATAGCGGCTTTACTGGCACCATAAATAGCGCATTGTTCTTTGGCGATAAAAGCTTGATCTGAAGCCATTAAAACAATCGATCCAAATCTTTGTTGCTTCATACTCGGTAATACCTGTTGTAAGCAAGAAATCGTACCTATTAAGTTTGTTGCAAAAACTTTTTGTATATCGTCATTAGAACTTTCTTCGATATTAGCAAATAGATGTACCCCTGCATTACAAAAAAGATAATCAATCTTAGGGGTTTTCTGACGAATGGTATGGATAGCAAACTTAACCTCATCAGCATTCGACACATCACATGCTAAATAATGAATCGATTTAGATGCCGCATATGACAATTTTTTTTTATCGAGTATATAAACGGTTGCTCCTGCAGCATTAAATAACGCAACGGTTGCAGCACCAATTCCGGATGAACCACCGGTTATTATAATTGTTTTATTTTGAAACATTAGACTCCTCGCACTTCGATCTCCCCAAAAGGGTTGGTTTGTGAAAGTTCAATTAAGGATTGACGCCATAATTCTAATAGCGCCATAAAAGTCACTACGACACCCATGCGACCTTCATCAAGTTTGAATAAATCGGTAAATTTTACGTGGGATTGAATGGTCATTTTATGCAAAATTTGCGACATACGCTCCTTAATCGACAAAGGTTCTTCGGCAACGGCATGATGTGTTCTTAAAGCAGCTCTACCTAAAACTGCTTGAAAAGCTTCCACTAGCTCTTCTAAAGCCAAGGGTGGGCGTTGTCTGGGATTTTCTGCCGAAACAGCAGGTAGACCTGCTTCAGCCATGGCTAAAAAAACATCGCGCCCTAGGCGCGGCAATTGCTCTAAAGTCTGCGCGGCTTGCTTAGTCCTTTCATACTCCTGTAAACGACGGATTAATTCAGCCCTAGGATCGGTCTCATCATTAGTTTGCGCCTCGACGGGCCTAGGCAAAAGCAGGCGTGATTTAATTTCAGTGAGTATGGCCGCCATGACCAGATATTCCGCGGCTAATTCAATTTCCAATACCTGCATCAACTCAATATATTGCATATATTGGCGAGTTATTTCTGCAACCGGAATATCCAAAATATCAAAATTTTGCTTTTTTATCAGATACAGCAGCAGATCTAAAGGTCCTGTAAAGGCTTCTAGCAGTACTTCTAAGGCCTGAGGAGGAATATACAGATCACTAGGCATTTGGGCCAAGGGTTGACCACGTATAGTGGCAATAGGCGTATCGGCTGATGTCGTAGCAAGTAGGTTTTCAGTCATAGCGCCAGTGTAATGGTTATAAACCAAAAAATCTAAAAAAAACCGATAATAGCCCCTGCAACAGCGGACCTAAGATTCTGGCCAGAACACCACTGGCTAATAACAGCACTAAAATAAGAAAGCCATACACTTCTAATTTATTAAACTGATAAGCCATCGCCGGCGACAAAAAACTGGCCACTACGCGACTACCATCGAGAGGCGGGATTGGAATCAGATTTAATAACATTAATACCAAATTAATCGATATACCAATCTGAGCCATATATATAATCGGACCATTATTAAATCCCATCGCTATTTTAGCGATACCCACCCATAAAAACGCCATCGCGAGGTTAGCCATAGGGCCTGCAGCCGCCACTAAGGCCATATCACGTCTAGGATTTTTAAGATTCTGCCAAGTAATCGGCACTGGCTTAGCCCAGCCAAATACAAAACCACCTAAGGAAAAAAGGACGGCCGGTACAATAATCGTCCCGATGGGATCAATATGTTTCAATGGATTTAGTGTTAACCGACCCAATAACTTAGCGGTTGGATCACCACATTTGGAGGCGACCCAGCCATGTGCCGTTTCATGAACGGTAATCGCGAACAATAAAGGTATCACCCAGAGTATTATTTTTTGACCTAACGAAAAATCACCTATCATTTCTTAACTCAATATCTCATTAAATTTAAAGTATATACCCATCGAAGCTTATTAGGCGAATATGGTTTTAGTAATTTTTGAAAAAATACAAGCTTTTTATCGACTTTTGGCTCTTATTCAATAGGAACATACAAGCAAGCGTAATATAAAAGTCTATGTTTAATAGGATTTTTTAAATACTAGTTAAGGCACTGACACGATGAGTTTTTTAGATTCGGCATTACCATTAATTAAAGAACAAGTAGAGGACAATCTTCGAAATCCAGTACCCAGCGATAGGAAGCTTATATTTACGAACAGAATAGGAAACCCGTTACCTCATCACCCCAAGGTGAGAAATCCAGTGAGTTTCACAAAAAAAAATTCCACGTCAAACGTAAAACAGTTGTGGTCGCCTAAAGCGAAAAAATTTCTGGGAAACACGACGCCCAAAATTTCTGCTAATCAAGTAGACGCATTACGTCGTCAAGTCCAAGCGAGACAAGAGGCAAAGTCCGTAAGAGATAAGTGCGTGTCGGACACAAAACCGTCGCAGCCTAATACTAATATAGGTAGCGTAATGCGAACAAATTTCCGGGATTCGACAGCCCAAACTATTCGTAAGCCTAACCACTCGTCGCTAACTTTTGAAAACAGAACAGTATTAAAAAGACTATTCAGTTAACCAATAAACCAGAAACTCTATTTTATGCCAAACTTTTACGTCAGCTGATTAAATTTCATGTTTGGGATAAAAACGTAGATTGGCGCAAAACGACCTTTTCACCCGAAAATAAACTAGAGCTTAATGATCAATATCTAAGCATATTAACTATTTCAGAACGCTTTGATAAAAACTTAATCAGTCAGAATAAAGATCTAAGAACTGACATTGTAAAACAACAGCCTCAAGACCATCTCTCACAACAGCCTCCTGGACAACACACAACTCTATCTAAGCATGCGAATTCAAGCAGTTCTTTTTTCGATCAAGCAAACCAGTTAAACCCTTAACAATATTAATTGAAACACTCCAAGACCATTGCCAATATTTAATAAAGTACAAAAACGATGCCATTCCTTCAAAAAGTATTTATAGGGCTGTATTTAAGTTTATACAGGCTTATTGTCAAGAAGAGCAAACAAGCATTAGTCACTCCAGAGTATCCTATTTACAGAAATAAATTTTTTATAATTTCACTAAATTTCCTATAAATTGGTTGCAAACTAAATTATTTTAGAGACCCACTAACATGCCAAAGAAAAAAAATAATAATCTATCAATTTTAATACATGAAAAAGAATTTTTTAATGCTAAACAAGCTGGTAATAAACAAGTGCTTGAGGACAAATTAAGAAATCTTATAAACCATGCTAATAATATATATAATAAAGTATTTCATAGTGCTCGAGAAAATCATGTAATAAATTTTCCATTGTGCAAAAAAAATTACATAAAAATTAAAAACATCATTGATAGCCAAAAAATTTCCAGTAATTTAATTAAACTATATTATTTAGAAGCTGAATTAGCTTGCATTCAATCTGACTTAAATGCTTTAGATTTTTATCCAAAATCCCAAAACGAACTAAATTTATTTAAGGAAAAATTAGAAAGTATTAAATTTTGTTTTGATAATTTTAATATAGATTTTGAAAAAACAAAATCTAAAGGAAATCTCAAAAATAGTGAAGCATATAAAAAATTATTAACTTACCGAGATAATTTTTTAAACACTTGGAATGAGAATTCGAATAATTTATTAGCCACTTGGCATTATAATCTTGCAGAAAATTTTATAAAAAATTCATTACCGATTGCTTTGGAATATTTTAAACAATCTTTTATTTTTTATAAACAAGCTAATTTATTGAAATTCGCAAATCAAACACAACAACGCATAAATAAACTTGAAAGAACTTTAAGAGAAAATACGGAAACAAAAACAGAATCTGCATGGACTGCATCCTATAAAGAAGCATCGGATAAATTGCCTGATGACGTTGATCAATCAATACATCCTTTAGTAACTAAAAAAATAGCTGAATCAGATGCGATCAAACCAACTCAAGGTAAAAGAAAATCATTTGACAATGACATCAAGCCAGCTAAAAAAATAAGATGCGAAACTGAGTATAGAAAATTATTAAATGAATTCGAAGAAATAGGAATTGAAAAACATTATCTCCACAATCCTGTTTGCACGTATGAATTTAATAGATATAAAGCGAGTTTAGCAAGCAAGTTTTCTTTAGATATTATAAAAAATTTAAGAAAAAATTTAAGTTTTCCAAATAAAAAACTTTCTGATACTGAAAAATTATACTCTTTACAAAAAGCCCAAAACGGTTTCTCATATTCTATTAAATTTTATAATCAAGCTGGTTTACTAAAAGAAAAAGGGAAGGCTATACAATGCCGTAACCTATTGACATCAACTATAGAGAAATTAAATGGCTTGTCTCGTAAAAAATCTATTAAACAAGCAAATTCATCGACTAATAGAAAAACTAACTTTGATAAACACATGATAACTAATGAAAAATTAGTTTTACCTATTCGCTATACTCGAACTTTCTTTAAAAGCTTATCACGCCCGGAAAACAATGCTACAAACATTGATAGTCAAAATAACTTAGGCAACAAACCGGTCTATTCTGCTTAATCACTATCAAAAATTAACATGCCAAACTCGCTCAAGTGAATAAAATCCTGTAAAATTAGGATTGAAATTTTTCAATCCTAAAAAAAGCGGAGTAGCGCATGTCTTTCCAGCATATCCGAATTCCAAGTTCCGGCGAAAAAATATCGGTTAATTCCGATTATTCCTTAAACGTACCGGATCAACCTATCATTCCTTTTATTGAAGGTGATGGCATCGGTGTTGATATCACGCCGGCAATGCGACTTGTCGTTGATGCAGCTATCTGCAAGGCTTATGGCGATCATCGTCGAATTGCTTGGATGGAGATCTATGCTGGAGAAAAAGCGACACAGGTTTATGGGACGGATGTTTGGTTACCTGAAGAAACACTCGCTGCGGTGCGTGATTATGTGGTTTCTATCAAAGGTCCGTTGACTACGCCGGTAGGTGGCGGGATTCGATCATTAAATGTGGCATTGCGTCAACAGCTGGATCTCTATGTTTGTTTACGTCCAGTCCGTTATTTTAAAGGCGTCCCTAGCCCGGTTCGTGAACCTGAAAAAACTAATATGGTCATCTTTCGAGAAAATTCTGAGGATATATATGCTGGAATAGAATGGGAAGCCGACAGTAAGGAAGCCAAAAAATTGATCGCTTTCTTACAACATGACATGGGTGTTAAAAAGATTCGTTTTCCTGAACATTGTGGCATTGGCATTAAACCAGTCTCAAAAGAAGGCACACAGCGTTTAGTCAAACGTGCGATTCAATATGCCATCGATCAAGATCTGCCTTCGGTCACTTTAGTGCATAAAGGCAATATCATGAAATTCACGGAAGGAGCCTTTAAAGATTGGGGTTATGCAGTGGCCAAAGAACAATTTGGTGCAGAACTGCTCGATGGTGGACCCTGGATGCGTTTAAAAAATCCGAAAACAACTAAAGAAATCATTATTAAAGACTTCATCGCCGATGCTTTTTTGCAACAAATTTTACTACGTCCTGCTGAATATAGTGTGATTGCGACCTTAAACCTGAATGGCGATTACATTTCAGACGCCCTAGCAGCACAGGTCGGCGGTATCGGCATTGCCCCTGGCGCAAATTTGAGTGACAAAGTAGCTATGTTTGAAGCAACACATGGTACAGCACCTAAGTATGCTGGACAAAATAAGGTCAACCCCGGATCGCTGATCTTGTCCGCGGAAATGATGCTACGACATTTAGGCTGGAATGAAGCCGCTGATCACATCCTGATCGGCATGGAAGGCGCCATACTAGCCAAAACCGTGACTTATGACTTTGCTCGTTTAATGAGCGATGCTAAAGAGGTCAGTTGCTCTGAATTTGCTCAATCTATTGTCGAGCATATGTGCAACAAACAAACACTTGTCTCAGCTACCGCATCATAAAATAATCATTTCACAATCTTTCATAAGTTAAGAGGAAAATTTTCAATTTTCCTCTCGTCTAGCATTTTTATATACCTGCAAAAACACGAGTAAAGTATCGAAAAAATACGCTCGTCCCCCTTCCCCACTTTTAAAAGGCTTAAAATTACGCAAACTCGCAAATCCTTAAATTTCGACTAGGCTTAAAATAAAGGGAAATAATTTTTTCAACATGGACTACCCAGCTTGTATAACAACAGTGAAACTCGCCTCTATGCGGGAAATCACGGATTTTATACGATTCGAAAAGGAGGGCTACCATGTTTAGCAAAGAGCTTGAAGTTAGTTTAAATTCGATATTTAAACAAGCCCGTGAAAAACGTTATGAATATTTAACGGTTGAACATCTATTATTAGCGCTTTTAGATGAACCTTCTGCCGTTTCCGCCTTAAAAGCGTGCGGAGCGAATTTAAATCGACTTAAGAACGAGATCAGTAATTTTATTGCGGCAACCACACCTTTATTTCCTTCTACTGATCCTAATCTCGATATACAACCTACATTAGGTTTTCAACGGGTGTTGCAACGCGCTATTTTTCAAGTACAGTCCAGCGGAAAAACTCAGGTGCATGGCGTTAATATTTTAGCGGCTATCTTTGGTGAACAAGATAGTCAAGCTATTTATTTTTTGCGTCGAGAAAATGTTACACGCTCAGATGTATCGAATTACATATCTCAAGGGCTACCTAAATTACAAGATAATTTGGAGCCTAAATTAAATCAATTTGTGACTGAAGAAGAAGTCACTATAGAAGGCCCTGGAAATAGTCCATTAGAGCTTTATGCGATTAATTTAAATAGTAAAGCACGTCTTGGAAAAATTGATCCTTTAATTGGTCGCGAAGAAGAATTAGCTCGTGTTATTCAAATTCTTTGTCGCCGTCGTAAAAATAATCCTTTATTAGTCGGTGAAGCCGGCGTAGGTAAGACTGCGATTGTCGAAGGACTCGCCAAAGCAATTATTGAAAAAAAGGTTCCCTCTGTTCTCGCTAACAGCACTATTTATTCTTTAGATCTTGGTAGTCTATTAGCTGGAACCAAATATCGAGGAGATTTTGAAAAAAGATTTAAGGCTTTATTAGCACAGCTTAAACAAGAACCTCAGTCGGTACTTTTTATTGATGAGATTCATGTGGTCATTGGTGCTGGCGCGGCTTCAGGCGGTGTCATGGATGCATCTAATTTAATTAAGCCTTTACTCACCACCGGTGAATTAAAATGCATAGGTGCTACGACTTACCAAGAATATCGTAGTATTTTTGAAAAAGATCGGGCTTTAGCAAGACGATTCCAAAAAATCGATGTCCCTGAACCCAATTTAGAAGAAACCATTGCTATCTTACGCGGATTGCGAGATAGATTAGAAGAACATCATCACGTCAAATATCGTATGACAGCCTTACGTGCTAGCGTAGAGCTTGCCGCGCGTTATTTACCGGATCGTTTCTTACCAGATAAAGCAATTGATATCGTTGACGAAGCCGGCGCTTATCAAGCCTTACGACCTACTCATAAAAGAAAACATGTCATCGGCATCCATGAAATCGAAGCGATTGTTGCTAAGATGGTACGCATTCCTACGCGAAGTGTTTCTGCTTCAGATAAGAGTCGTTTGCGACACTTAGAAACAAAATTAAAGGCACGCGTATTCGGCCAAGATATAGCCATCGAAAATCTCTGTGCAGCGATGAAATTGACGCGTTCTGGTTTAAGAGAAACCAATAAAACTATCGGATCGTTTCTTTTCGCCGGACCCACGGGCGTGGGTAAAACAGAGGTTACACGTCAACTTGCAGAACTCATGGGTATCGAATTACTACGTTTCGATATGTCTGAATACATGGAAAGACATAGTGTATCTCGTTTAATTGGAGCCCCTCCAGGATATATTGGTTATGATCAAGGCGGCCTATTAACCGAAGCAGTGACTAAACATCCACACGCTGTTTTATTATTGGATGAAATTGAAAAAGCTCATCCCGACATTTTTAATCTTTTATTGCAAGTGATGGATAACGGTAATTTAACTGATACCAATGGTCGTAAAACTGATTTTAGTCATGTTATTTTGGTAATGACCAGTAATGCGGGAGCAGAACAATTTAGTCGTCAAGAGATAGGTTTCACACCTAGCTTGAATCAAGCTGAAAATTCAGAGGCTATTAAACGAATATTTTCCCCTGAATTTCGCAATCGTTTGGATGCCACTATCTATTTTAATTATTTAAATGCAACAATCGTCTCACAAGTGGTTGATAAATATTTACTCGAGTTAGAAGCACAACTTGAAAAGAAACATGTCACCTTACAGGTAGACAAACCCGCTCGTGTTTGGCTAGCTAAGCACGGTTATGATAGAAGCATGGGGGCACGTCCGATGATGCGCCTCATTCAAGAAAGAGTCAAAAAACCCATTGCAGATGAACTACTTTTTGGGTGTTTAGTACATGGCGGCCAATTGCTATTAACGAGTAGCAACGATGAATTACAATTAATTATTTCTGAAAAAAGGGCTATTATTCTTCCCCCTGAAGAACAAAATAAAAATCTATCTCAAGCCCCTATTAGCTAGGCTTAGATTTATCTGGCTCGGAACCTTTACCGCGAAATATGATACGCCCCTTGCTCAGATCATACGGTGTCATTTCAACTTTCACCTTATCGCCAGTAAGGACACGGATATAACTTTTTCGCATACGTCCAGAAATATGGGCATTAATTACATGCCCATTTTCTAATTCCACCCTAAATAAGGTATTCGGTAAGGTCTCAATGACTGTACCTTCCATTACTATCTGATCTTCTTTGGTCATAATTTACCTAAGCTTAATTCTCTTTTGCATTAATAATGGCTATGTTGCCGTAAAAGTCATTGGTTTACAATAACATTTTTTTGCATCAGCCGTTATACTCTTAAAACTAAGGAAACTACTATAGGAAACCTCGCAACTCATGAGTCACCCATTATCACAAGTACATTACGACGCTAAAAAGCTAGGAGATAAACTCAAACAACACCATTTACAATTAGTCACTGCAGAATCTTGTACAGGAGGACAATTAGCACAAACCATTACCAGTGTCCCTGGTGCTTCAACGTGGTTTGAACGTGGATTCGTTACTTACTCTAATTTATCAAAGCAGCAAATGTTAGGAATAGATGAATCACTCTTTAAGAGATGTGGACCTGTGAGTGAAGAAATAGTACTTGCTATGGCCAAAGGTGCCTTAGATAAGAGTTCAGCGCATATTAGCATCGCTATTACCGGCATTGCAGGGCCTGACGGCGGCACAGAACAATTGCCAGTAGGTACGATATGGACGGCTTGGGTTAGTAAAAATGCTTTCAGCAAAACGCAATGCCAACATTATACAGGTGATCGGTTAATCATTCGTTATAACGCCGTAGAATTTGCCTTACAAACCTTATTAAATTTAATGAAAGAAAATATCTAGCTTCAAAAAATTATTTATTCTATGTTTTCTCGACATTTATAATTCAGCAAATTGCTAACTTCAACCTAAAGATGATAATCAATAATTAAGGGTGCATGATCCGAAAAACGCTGATCTTTATAAATCTCGACTGATTTAATTTTGTTTTTGAGCCTGGGTGTAATAATCTGGTAATCAATCCGCCATCCGACATTATTATCCCATGCACGCCCGCGATTTGACCACCAGGTATATTGTTCGCTTTGTTGGTTTAATTCGCGAAAAGCATCTACATAACCGACAGGCCCTAATACCTGATCCAACCAGGCACGTTCTTCCGGTAAAAAACCAGAATTTTTTTGATTGCTGCGCCAATTTTTTAAATCGATGGGTTTATGTGCAATATTCCAATCTCCACAAATAATAAAATCATTTTTTTGCTGACGTTGCTTTTTCAAAATAGGTAGGTAGTAATCCAGAAATTCAAATTTAAGCTGTTGACGACATTCACCACTACTACCTGATGGCATATATAGCGAAGCGACACTCAATCCAGGAAAATTGAGTTGCAGATAGCGGCCTTCTTTATCCGCACATCCCCAACCTAAACCGGTAGTAATTGAATCTGGCTTGATACGGCTATAGATCGCCACGCCACTATAACCTTTTTTTTCAGCGTCAAAAAAAAAGGCTTGATAGTCTTGCGGGTAATGTGATGCACCCAATTGATTCTCTTGCGCTTTGGTTTCCTGTAAACAAATAATGTCAGCTTTTTGCAGTTTCATCCATTCAAAAAACCCTTTCCGCTCAGCAGAACGAATGCCGTTCACATTTAAAGTAATAATACGCATATTTTTTAAAAAGGTAATTTGAGATGCGGATCCATCGCTAATAAGGCATCCCTAAATAATATTTGAATACGCCTTAAAGCAACTGAGTTATCTGCTTCAAACCGCAAAGTTAAATAAGGGCTGGTATTCGATGCGCGCACTAAACCCCAACCGTCACTAAAATCTGCACGAACACCGTCTATTTTACTCAATTTCGCACCAGGGAAATCAATCTGTGTTTGAAAAGCTTGAATAAACGCAAACTTTTTATCTTCAGCGATAGCTAATTTTAACTCCGGTGTATTAATGCCGTTCGGCAATTCTGCAAACAGATCACTCACATCCTTTTTGCTTTTAGCAACAATTTCTAATAATCTAGCAGCAGTATATAAGCCATCATCAAAACCATACCAACGTTCTTTAAAAAAGATGTGACCACTCATCTCGCCTGCCAATAATGCACCTGTTTCTTCTAATTTGGCTTTCATAATCGAATGTCCTGTCTTCCACATTAAAGACTGACCGCCGTTTTCTGCAATTAGCTTTGCTAGATGAGCTGTCGATTTGATATCATAAATAATGAGTGCACCTGGATTACGCGATAATACATCCATCGCATACAACATCATTTGTCTATCGGGCCATATAATTTCTCCTCGATTCGTAACCACACCCAATCTATCACCATCGCCATCTAAGGCTAGACCAATATCTGCCTTATGCTGTTTCACACTGGCAATCAAATCATTTAAATTTTCTGGCACGCTGGGATCTGGATGATGATTGGGGAAATGGCCATCCACATCACAAAATAATTCAATCACCTCACAACCCAAACGCCGCAATAATTGAGGAGCAATGACGCCACCTACACCATTCCCACAATCCAACACAACACGTAAAGGTCGCGTTAAAGAAATATCTTGAATAATTCGATTGAGATAAGCTTCTGTAACCGATATTTGCTGATAACTTCCTCTTCCTGATTTAAAACCACCTGCTTGAATGCGTAAATAAAGTTCATCAATAGTGCCTTCGGATAAGCTTTTCCCTGCTATAACTATTTTTAAGCCATTATAATTCGATGGGTTATGACTCGCCGTTAACATCACTCCTGAACGATAATTTAAATAGCGTGTTGCAAAATAAAGGACTGGACTAGGAACTTGTCCAATATCTATCACATCGCAGCCACTTTCACGTAATCCTTGCTGTAAAGCCTGCATCAAAACAGGTCCTGACAAACGTCCATCACGCGCAATGATAATAGTTTGTTCATCTTGCTCTTGAGCTGCGCTTCCTATCGCTTTTCCCAGTGTATAAATAAGCTCGGGTGTTATCGTCTCACCTACAATACCCCGAATATCGTAAGCACGAAAAATACTTTTTGAAACCTCTGCTAAAGAAATTCGTTGCATATCACCTCTGTTACCTATAAATCGACAAAATACACCTATCATACAAAAAATTTAATCATCTATGCATAAAGTCAGTTCCGATGGCCTATCGCACGGGAAATCAGTCACTCCATCAACACGTTTTACCCAACTTACTCACAGCTTACTAAAGTCTTCTTCACTTCATATAGTGGTTGCATAGTATAGAAACCACATGATATTGTGTTATATCATTTCCATAGACATAATTCCTCACAACCTTTTTTAAGGAGCATGCATGAGCGGACTTTCATCCGAACTAATGACTTCTTCTCTTCTGCTTAACAGCGCCGAGATTCTACTACCTGAAGCGGAAGCAGAACAAGAGAGTAAACCGACCTTTACGTTACAAGTTATAAAACGTAATGGTAAACTTGTTAATTACGATCCAAGTAAAATTAGGATTGCAATTACTAAAGCTTTCCTTGCTGTAGAAGGTGGGCAAGCGGCATTGTCTACCCGTATTCATGAACGGGTATCGCAACTCACTCAACAAGTCACGAACATCATACAACAACGCCACCCTAAGGGTGGAACATTGCCTATTGAAGCCATACAAGATCAAGTTGAGTTGGCTTTAATGCGTGTGGAAGCTCATCAAGTCGCGCGCACCTACGTGCTTTATCGTGAAGAACGACGAAAAATGCGCGCGGAAACGAAATCACCCTCTGAGATTCAATTACAAATAACCTTAGCAGATGGTAGTCAACGTCCACTCGATCTCATACAACTGAGCCTGTTGATCACGGAGACCTGTAAAGACTTAAGCGAAGTAAAACCTGAACTCATTTTACAAGAAACCTTACGTAATCTATATGACGGTATGCCTGTCGCAGAAATTGATAAAGCACTCATTATCAGTGCGCGTTCTCTCGTTGAGCAAGATCCTAGTTATACTTATGCGACTGCACGTTTCTTATTACACACATTATATACGGAAGCATTAAACTTTCTTGAACTACCCACGATAACACACACCCATCATCATGGCGTATACCATCACTACTTCCAACACTATATCAAGCGCGGTGTTAACTTAGAATTACTGGATCCACAATTACAAAATTTTGATTTAGAAAAATTAAGTAAGGCTTTACTACCTGAACGCGATCAGAAATTTACGTATTTAAGTTTACAAACTTTATATGATCGCTATTTCTTACATGCCAATGATATCCGCTTTGAGCTACCACAAGCATTTTTTATGCGCGTTGCCATGGGACTTGCGCAACAAGAACCTAACAAAGAAGAACGAGCCATTGAGTTTTATCATTTACTTTCGTCTTTTGACTACATGGCATCCACACCCACTTTATTTAACTCTGGAACTCTGCGTCCACAACTTTCAAGTTGTTTCTTAACCACGGTACCAGATGATCTCGATCAAATTTATAGTGCCATAAAAGATAATGCCTTACTCTCAAAATTTGCCGGTGGTTTAGGCAATGACTGGACTCCAGTTCGAGCGATGGGTGCACGAATTAAAGGCACCAATGGTAAGTCATTGGGCGTCGTACCTTTTTTAAACGTAGCTAACGCTTCTGCCGTAGCCGTCAATCAAGGTGGTAAACGTAAAGGGGCTGTCTGCGCGTATTTAGAAACATGGCATTTAGATATCGAAGAATTTTTAGAATTACGCAAAAATACCGGTGATGACAGACGTCGTACACATGATATGAATACCGCAAATTGGGTACCTGATTTATTTATGAAACGACTCATGCAAGGAGAACACTGGACTTTATTCTCACCCGATGAAACACCTGATTTGCATGATGCGTGTGGTTTAGAATTTGAAGAAAAATATCAATCCTATGAAGCCAAAGCCGCGCGTGGTGAAATTAAGAATTCCAAAACGATTCCAGCAGCCAATCTATGGCGAAAAATGCTGAGCTTATTATTTGAAACCGGACATCCTTGGATCACATTTAAAGATCCTTGCAATTTACGTTCGCCACAACAACATGTGGGAACTATTCATAGTTCCAATTTATGTACTGAAATTACGCTCAATACTTCTATTAGTGAAATAGCTGTCTGTAATTTGGGAAGTATTAACCTGCCTCAACATCTGACAGAAGCGGGAGAAATCGATCAAACGAAATTACGTCGTACTATCCGCACGGCTATTCGCATGTTAGATAATGTCATTGATATCAATTATTACACCGTGCCACAAGCCCGCCGTTCGAATTTAAAGCATCGTCCTATCGGTTTAGGTCTGATGGGTTTCCAAGATGCCTTATATCAATTACGACTACCTTATGCTTCAGAAGCCGCCATCACTTTTGCCGATCACTCTATGGAATCGATTAGTTATTACGCCATAGAAGCATCCAGTGATTTAGCCCAAGAACGAGGTTCGTATGAAAGCTTTAAGGGATCATTATGGAGTCAAGGAATTTTACCCTTAGATTCCATTGCGCTGTTACAAAAAACCCGTGGTGAATTTTTAGATCAAGATCAAACCACTCGTTTAGATTGGAACACATTACGAAAAAAAGTGATGAAAGTGGGAATGCGTAACTCGAATTGTATGGCCATTGCACCGACAGCCACTATTTCCAATATCTGTGGTGTTTCGCAATCGATTGAACCAACCTACCAAAACCTTTTCGTAAAATCCAATATGTCTGGCGAATTTACCGTGATCAATCCGTATTTAGTTAAAGATTTGAAATTACTCGGGTTATGGGATGCGGTGATGCTGAATGACCTTAAATATTATGATGGTAGTTTGCAAAAAATTGAACGTGTTCCTGATAGTTTGAAACAACTCTATGCGACTGCCTTTGAAGTTCCCACACATTGGCTGGTTGAAGCCGGATCGCGTCGCCAAAAATGGATTGATCAAAGTCAATCATTAAATCTTTATATGGCGCAAGCTTCTGGTAAAAAATTAGATGCGCTTTATAAACAAATTTGGTTGAAAGGATTAAAAACAAGTTACTACTTACGGACAATGGGCGCTACACATACTGAAAAAGCAACCTTAGAAAAAAGTCACTTAAACTCAGTGCAAATGGATATCACAGCCGGTTCCACTTGCTCGATACTTGACCCGGGTTGCGAATCATGTCAATAGACTTCTTTCTAACTGCGAACTCAAGCCCATAACTGGGTTTAGTAAAGAGGTCTAATAAACTACTGATTTCATAAACAAAGTTGAGGATCCTAAATGATGAATACGACTAAACAGGCAACCGGTGGTTTTACCGGTCTAGAAGCACTCGAAATAGGTGCAGCACGCGTGCAAGTCGATGACAAGAAGATCATCAACTGTCGCGCCGATCTCAATCAACTGGTCCCATTTAAATATAAATGGGCCTGGGAAAAATATTTAGCGGCTTGCGCTAATCATTGGATGCCACAAGAAGTTAATATGTCGGCAGACATTGCGCTATGGCGTGATACAAAAGGATTAAGCGAAGATGAACGCTTGATCGTAGAACGCAGCTTAGGTTTTTTTTCAACCGCTGACTCCTTGGTTGCAAATAATCTAGTCTTAGCCGTCTATCGTCATATTACCAATCCAGAATGTCGACAATACTTACTCAGACAAGCCTTTGAAGAGGCTCTGCATACGCATGCCTATCAATATGTCATAGAAAGTTTAGGGATGGATGAAGCGCGCCTGTTTAATATGTATCGCGAATTACCGACAGTGGCTAAAAAAACAGAATGGGCGCTACCTTTTACACAAAGTTTAGCTGATCCTAATTTTCGTACTGGCACTCCCGAAAATGATCAACGCTTATTGCGTGACTTAATTGCTTTTTATGTGGTGTTCGAAGGTATATTTTTCTATGTTGGGTTTTCACAGATCCTAAGCATGGGTCGACGCAATAAAATGACCGGAACAGCTGAACAATTTCAATATATCTTACGCGACGAATCGATGCATTTAAATTTTGGTATCGATGTGATCAATCAGATTAAATTAGAAAATCCGCACGTATGGACATCGGAATTCAAACGCTATGTCGTTGATCTCGTCAAAGAAGGTGTTGAGTTAGAATATCAATATGCTTTAGATACCATGCCGCGAGGTATTCTTGGATTAAATGCTAACATGATGTGGGATTATCTGCGCTTCATCGGTAATCGACGTCTTGCGCAAATTGGCTTGCCTGAACAATATCCTGGCGTTAGCAACCCTTTACCGTGGATGAGTGAAATCATTGATCTAAAAAAAGAAAAGAATTTCTTTGAAACCCGCGTAACGGAATATCAAACCGGCGGAAGCTTAAATTGGGATGATTGATCTACCTCTATTTATCTTGACTATTGTTCAAAAATTGTTATCATTCTGTTATAAGAAAAAAACCTTACTTTAAGGGGGCACATATGGCAACCATTAAAGAAATTTTGGCTGCAGAAGAGCTTGAAAAAATTGCTATGTTATTAGGGCTTAAGCAAGCAGCGCTTAAACAGTACACTTTACAAACAACAAAAGAAGCACTTCAAGATCAAATTAAGGACCTACAAAGACTAGAGGATGAAAAATTAGCAGAAGCTAATAATTTGCTGACTAAATTAAACGGTTTGACTGAACAAGACTGGAAAGATTCTTTGGACAGCAGCAATATTCAAAATGATACTTCCATCGGCAATACCACTTATTTGAAAAATACTTCCCCCCTATTCTTACTAGCCCGCTTTGATGACCCTAAAGATAAAACTTTACTCCAGACAGTAAACGACGTTTACAATAAAATTACTGGTAAACAACCAGAGTGCACACTCTATGAAAGTCGTGACCAGCTTGAAAATGATGCGACCCTTTCAGAAACAATTAAACAAGAGCTTTTGAGTAAACCTTTCTCTCCTTTTATCTTGGCTCGCTTAGAATTTGACAGTCAAAAACAACTTGATACATTCCTAAAAGAGACACCTAATAAAGCCTCGAGTAAATTTAATACCCTAGCAGCCGCATCTCCCCCCACTGCTTCAGTACAACAAATTGAAACAGAAGAAACTCAACAATCCAATTCACCCTCACCATTCAAAATGAATTTGACACCGTCGATTAAAAACTAAATAACAGCCAAGGAAGGCTAGTTATGGGTTACTTTTAATTTTTCACTATTACAGCTTCCTGCCACCTATAAAACTCAGAAAATAATTAGTGGCTGCTAAAGCGCTAATCCAAAACGGAATAGGCCAATCCGTGACAAAGGCTAAAATGATTCCGAACCATACGATTAGCACCCCAAACAAAACGGTTAAAAACAAACCGCTTAAAATATGATGAGTCCAATTTAAAGCCGCGGCGGAAGGTCCAATGAGTAAAGTAAACACTAATAGTACACCCACCACTTGACTGGCTTCAGTAACCGCGACTGCGACGATGACCATAAATAAAATAGATATGAGTGGTAAAGAAACCCCTTTCGCTTCAGCTAATTCAGGTTCTAAGCTAGCAAACAATAAAGGTCTTGCAATAACACCTAAAGCTAACAAACTGAGAGCAGAATAAATCAACATCATTTTTATTAAATGCGCTGAAACACCTAAGAGATTACCAAATAGTATGGTCATCGCTTGTGCCGCATAGCTCGTATAAAAATGTAAAAATAAAACGCCTAATCCTAACGCCAATGCCAAAACGATGCCAATAGCCACATCGCTTTTACTAATTCGATGACCTAAGCTACCCATGCCGATGGCCGCTAATATCGTCAAAATTAACTGTCCCGTCACTGGCATTAAACCCACTAAACCTGCACCAGTTGCTCCAGCAAAACCAATATGCCCTAAGGCATGACCGGCAAAAGCCAACTTACGAATGACCATAAAATATCCAACGAAACCTGCAAGTATCGCTGCAATCGTACCCACTAGCAGGGCGTTAAATAGAAAATGATATTCAAACAGCGAAATGATCGAGATCGGGTCGACAATGGTTGACATGGTGATGGAATCCTAATTCTTTATTGATTACAAAAAGTTGCTGCTCATGCTGAATAACCTGTATATCCAACCCATAAAGTTCACTCAATTTTTTACTATTGATAATTTCATTCACTAAACCAATCACTGCTTTACCTTTCGCCAAATAGAGGACTCTATCGACGCTGGTTAACAACGGATTAATATCATGTGAAGTAAACAATATCGTAATACCATATTGCAAACGGATATCATCAATTAAACTGACTAATGTGGCTTGATAATAGGGATCTAGGTTCATGAGCGGTTCATCTAACAATAAAACTTTCGGTTTATTCAATAAGGCTTGAGCCAATAATAAACGTTGACGCTCCCCTCCCGACAAAAGACTATAAGGTCGATTCACAATCTTTTCAGCTTTTACCAATTGGATAACACGTTGTAATTCTTCGGTTTGTTTTGCATTTAAAACCGGCAAGCCCCACTGATATCCATTTAAATTGACGCCTAACCAAGCATACGCACTCAAGCTATTACCTAGATTCTGGCGCATTTGTGGCATATAACCAATAAAGGCGGCGCCTTTATGTACTGCTTGTCCAAATAATGAAATACATCCTTTGATCGGAGTGATTAAACCTAATATCGATCGCAATAAAGTACTTTTTCCGGCCCCATTGGCGCCTAAAATAGCAACAAACTCACCGGACATGATGTCTGCAGTGAAGTCTTGGAAAATACAACGTTGCCCATAAGCAAGGCTAAGTTGTTTAAATTCGATGGCGTTCATCTAAAGCCAGCTCCACTCGTTTTAATTGATCTCGCATCCATTGATAATAAGTCGTACGCATAGGTTGCGTTTCCGTCACTCCTACGATAGGAATTCCTAACAACTTAGCCTGTTGTAACAAATGCAACACCAAAGGGCTGCTCACTTGAGTATTGTAAAATACCAATTTAACTCGATGCTGTTGCAATTGTCGTTGAAATTCTTGTACTTGTTTAGGACTAGGATCCACGCCATTCATCATGCTGAGTTGAAACGGAATTCCTTGCATACGAAATCCTAAAGCCTGTGCCATATATCCAAATATCGGTTCTGTCGCAATAACTAAACTATCCTGGTGTTGAATTTTAATTTGTTTAATCAGTTGCCATAAGTTTTGCAGTTGTACAATAAACTGTTGGTAGTGTGCTTGATATTCCTTTTGATGCTGTGGATCGTGCTTGATCAAATAGTCACGCAATGCCTTAGCATAAACAGGCATAGTATCCGGATCATACCAAATATGCGGATTAGCCCCTTCTTTTCTATGTATTAAATCGGCGACGCAAATAACGGTTCTTGCTGAGGCTGAGCCAACACTCAATAAATTTTGTATCCAAGGATCATAGCCTAAGCCATTATAAATAATGAGATCGCCTTGCTCCAATACTTTGGCTACACTAGGGGTTAAATTAAATAAATGTGGATCTTGATCGGGTTGATTAAGAATGCTGGTGACTTGGACAAAATCCCCACCGATTTGTTTTGCAACAGAACCATAAAAATTCTCGGCAGCGATAATGTGGATGGGCTTTGCTATACTAGGCGTTGTAAAGGTAATTGCCAATAGTAAGGCTAAGGCGAGCAAAAATTTCAACATGAAAACCCTTATATGAGAACTGCAAATCGAGTGGCAACAAAAACAAAAATTTAGGTGCGAAGAGTATATACTATACCAAACTTATCAAGATAGATTATGAGGTGTTATGGGCAAAATTATCGCTATCGTCAATCAAAAAGGAGGGGTGGGAAAAACTACCACTTGTATTAATCTTGCTGCGTCGATGGCTTTGTTAGAACAAAAAACACTGTTAATTGATCTCGATCCTCAAGCCAATGCAACAACGGGTAGTCTTTTGCAAAAAAACCTCTCCCCTCATATTGCCCAAGTACTTTTAGATGAAGTTCCGATAGAACAGAGTCTCATCGTTACTCCAGCAAATTATACATTGATTCCTGGCTCAGGGAATTTAACACAAACTGAAATTCAATTATTAAAGATTGAACAACGTGAATATACACTGAAAAAAAAGCTAAGCTTGCTAGCCGATACTTATGATTATATTTTGCTCGATTGTCCTCCGTCTTTAAATATACTGACTGTCAATGCTTTAGTAGCAGCTCACTTCGTCATCATTCCTGTGCAATGTGAATATTTTGCTTTAGAAGGCTTAAGCAACCTGATGAACACCTTACAAAGTTTACGCGCTTCGGTTAACCCGCATTTACAAATCCACGGCATACTTCGTACACTATTTGATGGTCGGAATAGTCTAGCCAAACAAATTTCAGAAGAATTATTCATTCATTTTAAAGATAAAATGTACAACACACTAATACCACGCAATATTCGACTCGCTGAAGCGCCTAGTCATGGACAACCCGCTTTATTGTATGATCCTCAATCAAATGGTAGTCAAGCGTATTTTAGTTTAGCTAAGGAAGTATTAACACGAGATGGGTGCGCTATCCCCTCAATAGAATCACCTACTGATATACCCTCAAACGTTTTTTTAAAAAAACGTTCTAATCCTGAAAAATCTCCATGCGTCGAACAGGTACTATGATGAAAAAATCGCGTTTAGGTCGAAATCTTGACATGCTATTAAGTGGTCAACCTTTTGAAGATTTAGTACAAACAGTCAAACCTCACAAAGAAGAATTACGCCATTTACCAATTGAGTGGTTACAAGCCGGGCGTTATCAACCCAGAAGAGAATTTGCTCAAGAAGCATTAGAAGATTTAGCTAATTCAATTCGCACTCAAGGCATCATCAACCCTATCGTCGTACGTCTTATTGGCGAAAATCGTTATGAAATTATTGCCGGGGAACGGCGTTGGCGCGCGGCTCAGCTTGCTAATTTCAATGAAGTACCGGTATTAATCAAAGTTATCTCTGATGAAACGGCACTGGCTATTTCCTTGATTGAAAATATTCAACGCCAAGATCTGAACCCATTGGAAGAAGCAGAAGGGATACAACGACTTATTAACGAATTCAAATTAACACATCAAGAAATCGCCACAACGCTAGGTCGCTCACGTACCACAATTACGAATTTACTACGTTTATTAAGTTTGGCTCCACAAGTAAAACTTTTTTTGCAACAAGACCAACTCGAAATGGGCCATGCCAGAGCTTTGCTAAGTCTCTCCAATAGTCAACAAATTCAAGCGGCCAAAAAAATTATTAAAAATAAACTATCTGTCCGAGAAACAGAACGTTTAGTACAACATGGTTTTTTTACTAATCCAAAAATAGACATTCCATTAAAAATAGACGCCGATGTACAACAACTTGAACGTAAATTATCTGAAACATTAGGGGCCAAAGTCTATTTTAAACAAACCGCTAAAAGCAAAGGTCAACTCATTATTCATTATAATAGTTTAGAAGAGCTCGATGGGATTTTGTCGCATATGAATTAATTTGTTCAGGATGGTTTTTCGAGTATCTTAACAGAGCACATTTGCGGATATTTTCGTTCCAAAATACAGAAAACACCGCGGTTTATGACCATCATCGTGCCAAATGGCGACACACCCTATAGTAATTTATTGCCTAACCGTTATAATTAGGTATTGAAAATTACCCAGTGGCAAGCACTAATGGAAAATAAAACAGTTCTTCACGGACAACATAAGAAAAACGGAGCGATACTCGTTAATTTTGCAGGTTGGCAAATGCCTCTGCATTATGGCTCACAGATACAAGAGCATCATGTAGTCAGACAAGACAGCGGTTTATTTGATGTTTCACATATGTTGGCCGTCGATATTGCTGGAGAAAATGCGGTTCATTATCTCAGTTTTTTATTGGCGAATAATCCTCAACGACTCATTCCAGGAAAAGCGCTCTATAGCTGCATGTTAAATGCTGACGGCGGTATTTTGGATGATTTAATTGTTTATCAGCTTGCAGAACAAGTTTACCGCGTTGTTCTCAATGCAGGAAATCGCCTATCCGATCTGGATTGGATGAAAAACCTAGCGCAACATTTTTCCTCTATTTTAATCACTGAACGTACCGATCTAGCAATTATTGCTATCCAAGGCCCTCATGCCATGTCAAAAGCAAATAAAGCCTTTAACGCAAGTCAGCAATCCATGATTAAAGATTTAAAACCTTTCCACTGCGTTCAGCAAAATAATTGGTGTATCGCCAGAACCGGTTATACCGGTGAAGATGGCCTAGAAGTGATTTTACCCATACTAGAAGCCGAAGATTTCTGGCAACGTTTAATTGAATGTGGTAACAAGCCTTGTGGATTAGGTGCACGAGATACCTTACGTCTAGAAGCCGGATTGAATTTGCATGGTTCTGATATGGATGTCACCACAACTCCTTTAGAATCCAATCTGGCGTGGACGATTGCCTGGGATCCTATCGATCGAAATTTTATAGGTCGACTAGCATTAATCAAACAACAAGAAAATCTAACGCGTAAATTAGTTGGTTTAGTACTAGAAGAAAAAGGTCGTATCCTACGTAATCATCAAAAAATTATTACTTCCGCAGGAGAGGGTGAAATTACTAGCGGAAGTTATTCCCCTACTTTAGGCACTTCTATTGCTTTCGCTAGAATACCTTATGCACATAACGAAGATTATTGCGATGTCATCATGGGCAGCAAACAATATCAGACACGTATCATTAAACCTCCCTTTATAAGAAAAGGAAAGAAGACTTTTAGTTAAGCAATTGAATTTATTAAAAGAGTGACTATCATGAAAAATATATCTGAATTAAAATATACATCTACACATGAGTGGATTCGACTTGAAGAAAGTAATACTGTCTGCGTTGGAATTACCACGCACGCACAAGAATTATTAGGTGATATCGTTTATGTTGAGTTACCTGCCATTAAAAAGATTTTGAAACAAAATGAAGAAGCCTGTGTTTTGGAATCTGTAAAAGCTGCTGCGGATGTTTATTCGCCTCTTTCAGGCATAGTCACCGAAATTAATACCGCACTCAGTGAGTCACCTGAACTCATCAACTCTGACTCTTATGGAAAGGGATGGTTATTTCGACTTCAGTTTTCCGATGCGAATGAATTAGAAAATTTATTGGATTTTGCAACTTACGAACAACAAACTTTGGTTGAGGCCTAACATGCCATTTATTCCTCATACTGATGTCGAAGTACAGGAAATGCTAGCTACATTGGGTGTACATAAGATCGACGATCTATTTGATGAAATTCCATCACATTTAAAAACTGCAGAATTAAATCATATTCCTGTAGGTTTAACTGAAATGGAAATGACACATATAACAAGACAACATGGCCAAGAAAATAAAAAAGGACTTTGTTTTATTGGTGCCGGTGCCTATGAACATCATATCCCAGCCGCAGTTTGGGATATTACTAGCCGTGGCGAATTTATGACGGCTTATACACCTTATCAAGCAGAAGCGAGCCAAGGCACCTTACAATTGATCTACGAATATCAAACCATGATGGCAAGTCTGACTGGCATGGATTACTCCAATGCTTCTCTTTATGACGGTGCCTCCGCTTTAGCTGAAGCAGTTTTGATGGCTGTTAGAGCCAACAAAAAAACACAATCGACAAAAATTTTAATCCCTCGCACCTTACACCCTCTCTATCGACAAACCTTACAGGCTATTGTCACTCAACAAGCTATTGAACTCATTGAATTACCTTATTGTCCAGAACAAGGCAAAACATTACTGTCAACGCTTGAAAACTGGAAACAACAAGATATTTGCGCTTTAGTCATACCGCAACCTAATTTTTTTGGTTCTTTAGAAGAAGTTGATCAATTCACTGAATGGGCACATGCTCAACAGGCTTTTGTTATTGCTGTTGCCAATCCGATTAGTTTGGCTTTGCTTAAAGATCCAGGAAGTTGGGGTAAGCAAGGTGCAGATATTGTATGTGGTGAAGGACAAGCACTAGGTGTACCACTTGCAGGCGGCGGACCTTATTTTGGTTTTATGTGTTGCAAAAAAGAATGGCTACGACAAATGCCAGGCAGAATTGTCGGCCGCACGGTTGACAAAAATGCTAAACCAGGTTTTACATTAACCCTTCAAGCGCGTGAGCAACATATACGCCGTGCGAAAGCCACATCGAATATTTGTACCAATCAAGGTTTATTAGTCACCGCTGCAACGATTTATATGAGTCTGTTAGGGCCCACGGGTTTACAGCAAGTCGCTTCGGCATCTCATCACCATGCTCAGCAACTCGCTGATCGATTAACCCAAATACCGGGTGTAAAATTAATTTTCAGTAGTCCGTTTTTTCATGAGTTTGTTATTCGTTTACCTAAACCTGTTCCTGGCTTATTACACGATTTAGCAAAACTTGGAATACATGGTGGGTATGATCTATCAACATTTTATCCTGAACTAGGCCATGCTTTATTAATTTGTGTTACTGAAACCAAAAACCTAACTGATTTAAACTTTTATCAACAAGAACTATCCAAATTACTTCATATACTACCATAAAAATTTTTATGCTTATTTTTGAATTGAGCCAACCAGGTCGTACTGCAAAAGCGCAAATTCCATCCAATTTACAGCGCAATAAATCTTCTTCGCTACCTGAAAATTTATTGCGTAAAACAAAAATTTCTCTACCTGAGGTTTCCGAATTACAAGTAGTACGTCATTTTACTCGTCTCTCACAAAAAAACTTCTCCATCGATACACATTTCTATCCGTTAGGATCCTGTACGATGAAGTACAATCCACGTGGTGTACATCGTTTGGCATCATTACCTGCCTTTCTTAATCAACATCCTTTATTACCTGAAGAAAGTTGTCAAGGCACCTTACATTGTCTATATGAATTTCAAGAGATTTTAAAAGATATAACGGGTATGCGCGGTGTTTCATTGACCCCCATGGCGGGTGCGCAAGGTGAATTTGCTGGTGTTGCTATGATCAAGGCCTACCATGTCTCACGCAATGATCACGCTAGAAATGAATTTCTTGTTCCTGATGCCGCACATGGTACTAATCCTGCTTCTGCAGTCATGTGTGGTTATAAAGTCCGTGAAATCCCAACCAATCTTGAAGGTGATTTAGATTTAAATGTACTGCAAGCCGCAGTTGGGCCACATACTGCGGGAATTATGTTAACTAATCCTTCAACTTTAGGAGTATTTGAAAGACAAATTGAACAGATTGCTAACATTATTCATCAAGCAGGCGGATTACTTTATTATGATGGCGCTAACCTGAATGCAATATTAGGTAAAGTTCGGCCTGGCGATATGGGCTTTGATGTCATGCATCTCAATTTGCATAAAACCTTTGCCACACCGCATGGTGGTGGCGGTCCTGGTGCGGGACCTGTTGCTGTTGGGGAACGTCTCCTACCATTTCTACCCATTCCAACGGTTGATTATGAAAATAATCAATATCGTTGGCTCAACCTACAAGATCGTCCGCAAAGTATTGGTCGCTTATCTACGTTTATGGGAAATACAGGAATTCTTTTACGAGCTTATATCTATGCTCGTTTATTAGGTCGCGATGGCCTAAAACGAGTATCCGAATTTGCCACATTGAATGCCAATTATTTACTTAAACGATTGCAACTAATTGGATATATCCCGGCTTTTCCTCAACGACGCGCCAGTCATGAATTTATTTTGACATTAAAAGTCTTATCTAAACAATTTAATGTCACCGCAATGGATGTGGGTAAACGTTTACTCGATTTTGGTTTTCACGCCCCAACGACCTATTTTCCTTTGCTCGTTCCAGAATGCTTATTAATAGAGCCTACCGAAACAGAATCCAAACAAGAATTAGATCAGTTTGTAACGGCTATGGAAAAAATCCTAATAGAAGCAAAAGAAAATCCAACGCATCTAAATAATGCGCCACATCATTTAAGTCACCAACGTTTAGATGATGTAAAAGCCGTACGAGAATTAGATCTTATCTGGGAAAATTAATCATCATTATCTATAGAAATCTCTCGTCATTGCGAGCACCGAAGGTGCGCGGCAATCTAGGAAATACATAAAACTGGATGGCCACGCTCATCCATTGAAATAAGCTGTCTCGCCATAGCAATGGCCTCAGCATTTAAACCGACATTATGCACACGCAAGTAATCTACGCCTTGGGCTGCCAACTGATAGGACACCATCGCAGTCTCAAAATCTCGGTCTGGAAAAGGTTTTTCTGTTATTAAACTTAAAAAAGATTTTCGTGAATGACCTACCAATAAAGGACAGCTTAAACGACGGAATTGTTTGATATTTTTTAACAAAAAAATGGATTGTTGCGATGTTTTACCAAAACCTATGCCAATATCAAAAATAAGTTGGTTTGCATTGACACCTGCATCAAGTAATTCTTCAAAACGTTGTTCGGTCCAATCCAATATTTGCTCACAGATATTAGGATGTGAAGCTAATACAATATTTTTTTGTGCTGGAACGCCAAGATTGTGCATGACCACACATTTCACCGGGCTGCCTACGGCTAATGCACGCATATTCGGATCGACAAACCCGCTGACATCATTAATCCAGTCTATACCCATCTGCATAGCTCTCTCTGCTACTATATGATGCCGTGTATCGATACTTAACTTTGGCTTGAATGCCCATTGTTTGCACTGTTCTTTTAACGCGATTAAAACAGGCCTTAACAAGGCCCATTCGGTTTCTGGTAAAACAGGCGTAGCACCTGGGCGGGTCGATTCGGCACCTATATCTAAAACTTCTGCTCCTTCACGTACTAATTTTTCCGCTTGAGCCAATGCATTAGGTATCGTTATAAATTTACCACCATCAGAAAAAGAATCGGGTGTTATATTTAATATTCCAACTAAGGCACTCCCTTCTAAACGATGTGGAAGTTGTTTGGTCTCACAGGGCGCTCGCTCACCGGTATAGCGTGAGCCCCAACGCTGTAATAATTCAGCAAATTCGGTTGTGGGATGCTGCCAATCCGGCCACAAATCCAACAATGGCCATAACGCAAATGGCCTAGATAACAATTCAGCATGGGGTATTTTTAGACCGATTTGCTCAATGACACAATTATCCCAGGCCAAAATATCAATATCGATAATTCGTGGCGCCCAACGCTGGCTTTCTTCCCTACCAAGCTGTCGTTCTATTTGTTTAACAAACTTGAGTACCTCTAGTGGAGACAGTTCTGTCTCACAAGCTACCGCTAGATTTAAATAGGGTCTATTCCATGCCATGGGCGCATAAACTGGGAGTAGTGCGGATGAACTATAAAGAGGGGAAATCTGTAAAGGTGCAATCTTCTGTGATTTTTGTAATAATTGCAGCGCCGAGCGAATGTTATTTAAACTATCGCCTAAGTTTGTACCTAAACTGAGTATTAGCATATTTTTTGCCTTAAAGGGCTTGCCTTTTCGACGTTAAAGGTTTATAGGTTTATCTTAATTAGGTATATAATAAAATTATTACTTTCCCAAGAGGTCAAGCGCAGCTATGGATTTCGAACAACAACAATCCCGTTTACGAGAGCTTATTGCACACGGTAAAAAGCAAGGATTTGTCACTTACGCTGAAATAAATGACCATCTCTTGGAAGATATTATCTCTGAAGCTGAGCAAGAGCAACTGCAGCTTGATGAAATTATCTTGATGCTCAATGATATTGGCATACCTGTTTATGAAGTTCCACCCGACATGGAGACTTTACTCTCTTCGAGTATCGCCAACAGTTCATCGGAAGAAGAAACTAGTTCGGAAAATACTAATATTCTAAGCAATATCGCGGCTGAATTAGGCCGAACAACGGATCCGGTGCGTATGTATATGCGTGAAATGGGCACCGTTGAGTTACTTACGCGCGAAGGTGAAATTAAACTTGCCAAACGTATTGAAGAAGGTTTACAAGCAATACTCACTGCACTCACTCAATATCCAGAAAATGTTTTCGATATACTGAGTGATTATACGCGTTATGAACTGCAAGAAATCCGCTTAAATGACATTATTAGTGGATTCCTCGATCTAGAAGAATTATCCATACCACTCGAATTACCACCGGGAAAAAATATTGTTTCTGAAGTTGAAACAGACGAAGAAGGTTTTAGTGAAGATAAAAGTAGTGATGATAAAGATACTGATGATGATAGCGATGAAACAAAAACTAAAATCAGTGCAACAGATGATGATGAAGGATTTGGTGAACTGGATGCCGGACCCGATCCAGAACTGGCTCATACTCGTTTTGCCGAATTAAAAGCACTTTACGAAGCTTATATTACGACGCAAAAAAAACACGGTCGTCACGATAAAAAAACTTTAAAGCAAGCCGCCTTATTAGCCGATGCATTTACTAAATTTAAGTTAATTCCGCGCCAGCTTGATAAACTGACACGCAAAATGCGTGACCTATTAGAAAAAATTCGCGTTCAAGAACGTGTCCTCATGCGCTTATGTATTAATGAAGCCAAAATGCCACGCCAACTTTTTATTAGCACTTTTCCAAAAAATGAGACTAATGAAAATTTCCTCAAAAAACATATCAATGCTAAAAAAAGTTATTCGCAAACCTTAAAATCCTTACACATACCTGTTACCGCCGCACAAAATAAGTTGCGCGAGTTAGAAAAAACCGTTGGCATGACTATTGGTGAAATAAAAGAAATCAATCGCCAAATGTCGGCAGGTGAAGCTAAGGCTCGACGCGCAAAAAAAGAAATGGTCGAAGCCAATCTACGACTTGTTATTTCTATTGCCAAAAAATACACTAACCGCGGTTTACAATTTCTTGATTTAATCCAAGAAGGGAATATTGGTTTAATGAAAGCCGTTGATAAATTTGAATATCGTCGCGGCTATAAATTTTCAACCTATGCTACATGGTGGATACGACAGGCCATCACTCGTTCCATTGCCGATCAAGCACGAACTATCCGTATTCCGGTACATATGATCGAAACCATTAATAAGCTGAATCGTATTTCACGTCAAATATTACAAGCAACAGGTAAAGAACCATCACCCGAAGATCTCAGTAAAAAAATGGGCTTACCTGAAGATAAAATCCGTAAAATTCTTAAGATTGCTAAAGAACCCATTTCAATGGAAACACCGATTGGTGATGAAGATGGTGACTCCCATTTAGGTGATTTTATAGAAGACGCAACCGCCTTATCGCCCATCGATGCCGCTACCATCGAAGGTCTACGAGAAACAGCACAGCGAGTGCTAGCATCACTCACACCGCGAGAAGCAAAAGTATTACGCATGCGCTTTGGTATTGATATGAATACCGATCACACTTTGGAAGAAGTGGGAAAACAATTTGACGTGACGCGTGAACGTATTCGACAAATTGAAGCCAAGGCATTACGTAAATTACGCCATCCTACCCGTTCAGAACCCTTGCGTAGTTTTCTCGATCAAGAATAACAAACTAAAAAAGAGCAAGAGATATGGATAATGAATAGCCATATCTCTTTTTTCTTTTATCAACTCAAGGTTTAGCGGCAGCAGATAAAAATTTTTGCTCAGGTTGCTTTGTAGGTTCAGGGGGCTTTGAGAAAAAACTTCCAACATAATTACATGCAGGCTTGGCTACATGGAAAAGAAACCAACTAACTAATAACGCATTCCCATTCAAACTATTCATGCTCGCTGCATTATTTGTTGCATTCAAAGGTAATACTTGTGAAGTCAGCTCAGATCCATTAGTAAACTGATAATCAGCAATTTGTGGTATAGAACTATTCAAAGATAACGGTGTTATAGATTGGCTATTTTCAGAAAGACCCTGCTCACCTGATTGTAAACTTTGTAATATTTGATAGGCATCCAACTCGGTTGTATGGTTAGCGGATCGAACCCCTCTAGTAGCTCTCTCAGGACCATTAATCACTTCTTCATAACCACCTCGCTGATCCACTTTACGTACAATAAGTCCTTTTTGAATAGTTTCTCTCGTCACTCTATCTATTACGTTAGTTGGCAGCCTAATGGCAGTATCATTCGCATAAAATGCATAATTGGCTAAGCGTAAATTACTGGCCCAAGGAGCTATCCTATCTTCAACTCTTGCAGAATTCTCGAGTATTTCCTTTTTTATATTGGCTTCATCACCCTCATTTAATGCCTCACATAAGTTTGGACCTATTAAATTAGGGTTGGAATAACACAGAACAACTAAACTCAGTAGCTGATTTGGTGTAAAGGATTGATTTTTTAAGTTCGGGTAAATAATTTGGTTTTTTCTATTTTTCCTATCAAACTTATTCTTTACACTAATTGCTCGATTAAGTATTTGAGACAAATCAATGTTATTAATGGATGATATCGAATTATATTGGCCCAATACTTCTAACCAGTCTGCGGCTTGGTAATTTTGTATTTTTTCAATTAATTGATTTATACTTAAATTAGTTAGATTTTTACTGACAATTAAATTAAGAACTTCTTTAAGTGCATTTTCTTCGTATATTGGCAATGTAATCCATAATGTTTCACTCATAAAATCACTCCTTTTTAATATATTGCCTAAATAAAGTAACATGCATAACATGCATTTACAAACAATAATAAAAAAAATTAATTAAAATTATATTAAAAATAATTAATTTTAATATGTAAATTTATTGAAAAATATTAAAGACTTAATTTAAATAAAATAATTGATAAATAAAAAAATAAATTGTGTACTGAAACCTCTTTGATCGTTATGCCATTACATTAACAATTTCTTGCCAATGCGTTGTGTAGCGTGGCGAACGATATCCAGAACGCATCGTCCAAGAGGCTTGCATACCACCTTCCGCAGCAAAAAAAAGTGTGTGTGAGCCGAAGATCTGATTTGTCTCATCCAATACTTTCATTAATGCGACTGAACGTTGTGAAGTGGGTTGGATAAATAGATCATTGGATTGTTGGTGACACGGTATAATATCCATTAATAAAATTCCGGCTTTTTTATAATTAAATCCGATTTTATACAATTGATTTAAGATGTGCTGCGCCGCGGTAATTATGACACGAGTATCATTCGTCGCTGTCACTAACGAACATGTTAAACCCTTCATATATTGCCGATCGCTAGTTTTATGTTTATTAGTGGTAATAAACACATAAATGGCTTGCGTTTTGGAGTCTTGTGCTCTTAATTTATAAGCGGCACGAGCACTATAGCGACTCAGTGCGCTGCTTAAATCATGCAGATCAGTCACAGGTCTACCAAAAGAACGCGAACACATAATCTGTTTTTTGGCTGCTACATTTTCTAAACTAAGACAAGAAATAGCATTTAATTCGAGAATAATACGTTCCACTACCACACTGAAACGTCGACGCATTATTTTTGGATTGGCCTGTTGTAAATCAAAAGCGGTCTTAATCGAATATTGATGGAGTTTTTCAGTCAGCTTACGTCCAATCCCCCAAATCTCTTCTATAGGCAGTGTCTTTAATAATGAGTCGCGTAATGACGCGGAACGTAAATCACAGACGCCCGCTTTAACAGTACGTTTCGCATAAAAATTCGCTACTTTAGCCAAAGTTTTGCTAGGCGCTAAGCCTATCGAAATAGGAATACCCGTCCACTGCTTTACTTTTTGGCGGATATCCATTAAATAAGCGTTTAAATCATAGTATGAAAAATGATCAAGCTTTAAAAACGCTTCATCAATTGAATATACTTCCATATCCGGGCACAAACGCCGCAATGAATTCATAACACGTTGCGACATATCGCCATAAAGTGCGTAATTCGAAGAAAAGCATTTAATTTGCTCGCGTCGTATCAGATCGCGATACTTAAAAACAGGCGCGCCCATGGGAATACCTAATGCTTTTGCTTCATTAGAGCGAGAAATAATACAACCATCATTATTCGATAAGATAATAATAGGTTGGTTTTCTAAGGTCGGGTTAAAAACACGTTCACAAGAAACATAAAAATTATTACAATCAGCCAAGGCAAAGTAAGCCATACTTACACCGCATGAATAACATTGGTGACAATTCCCCAGATACTGACATTATTCTCTTCATTCACCACAATCGCCGGAAAATCTGGATTTTCTGCTATCAAAACAAACTGTTGATTCTTTAATTTTTTAAGTCGTTTAACGGTTAATTGGCCATCGACGATTGCAATCACCACTTTATTATCACGTGGTTCCAAACTGCGATCGACAATTAATAGATCACCGTCGTGAATACCGGCATTAATCATCGATTCGCCTTTAACCCGAACGTAGTAAGTGGCAGCGGGATGATGAATCAAATACTCATTCAGATCGAGATGTCCCTCTAAAAAATCATCTGCCGGTGAAGGAAATCCCGCGTGCACCGCCGACGATAGATAAGGAATGAGATAAGTATGTGAAATAATACATCGATAAGCACTGGGCATAATTTTTTAAAGTGAAAATAAATAGCTGCGATAGGTGTCTAAGCCCCATCCAGTGCAAAGAAATACATCCATCGCCATCAAGATGATTCTCTCACAGAAAATCCACATATATCAAATTTACATATAAAAAATGTAATATGTAATTTGTTTAACAAATAACATATTACATACTATACAATATAGATGTAACTATCTGTTTATAGTTATATTAAGCATAAAGAAAAAATGAACTCTCTTAATAAAATTTAACCCGAGATAGAATATTGACTTTATGGAAGTGTCGTATTGGGTTGTATAAATATTTCTAAGCCTATATTTTTTATAAGCAACTATAAATTTAAATACATTTAATGTATGAGCATAACTTTTGATGTTTTAAATCGAAAATATTTCTTGATTTTTTAATTTTTATATTGTTATTATATCATTTATATAATGTATTAAAATTTAAAAATAAAAGGAGTTTATTTATGCCATTTTTTACAGAAAAACTCAAAAAAAATTCTTATTCAGTGCTTGAAGAGTCAGATAGAGAAATTACCGAAGCTTGCTATACCGCCTACAGAGAGAAAAGTGAAGGTAAGATTTGGCGCAAAATAGATGGACAAGAGATTCCGCTCTGCGATGATCAAAAGCAACCCATACTTATGGATGAAAATGTAGCAAGCATGTATGCCGCAGGAAAAACACATAGTGTCAATGCATGGATAAGCTTCGCACTTTCTATGGCCAAAGAAAGTGTAGAACCTACGGAGAGCATGACAAAAGAAGCTTTTGAAGAAGTTTATAAACCTGCTGCTGGATATACAACTTACTCTGGAGAAAACCACATACCTAATTTTGATGAGCTTTTAGATCGGCAAAAAGCAGCCTGGTTAGCGGCGGCTAAAGCAGCTTTTCATGAAAAAGGACTAGAATCTGGATTGTCCCACCTACAATCAAAACCTTAATCGAGACAGGACACTCATAGCTGCTTAAAAACTAAGACAAAAAGAGAATTAGACATCTTGGACATCACTGTATAATGTAGTTAATTCTTTAATCATTATTTAAGGAGCTATGAATGAAACTATTCTATACACCAGGTGCTTGCTCATTATCTCCTCATATTGTACTGCGGGAAATAGGACAAGATTTTACAATAGAAAAAGTCGATTTAGCGCAAAAAAAGACTGAATCCAGAAAAAACTATCTAACTATCAATCCCAAAGGACAAGTACCTGCACTCTTATTGGACGATGGTAACTTGTTAACTGAAGGTGTAGCGATAGTGTTATATCTGGCAGATAAAGCTCCAAACTGCAATCTAATCGCGCCTGCTGGGAATTTGTCACGCTATCATACCATTGAATGGCTTACCTACATCTCGGCTGAATTACATAAAAGCTTTAGTCCATTATTCCACCCGAAAACTCCCGAGGAATATAAAGCGATCCTGCGAGAAAAGCTGGAAACACAATTCAAATATCTAGATGAAGCACTGAAAAAGAATGAATACCTCCAAGGAAATCATTTCACCATAGCGGATGTTTATCTGTACACTATTTTGCGCTGGGCATTTGTCATGAAATTTGATCTGAGTAAGTATAAATATTTAACGGCTTATTTCGATCGCATTGCAAAACGTCCGGCTGTGCAGGCTGCGCAGGCTGCAGAAGGTCTTAAATAATCATCAATGCCCTTCTAGCTGAGGATAAAGGAACGCGATGGGGGTCGCTCAAGCCCTTTTGCAAAAACATCTGAAAGTAACTATAAGTGTTTGATTTTACTGATGCCAATTAATCAGATTCTGATTCAAAAATGCCGTTAAAATATCTCCGGTATTCTTGTCAGTCGCGTTACCAGAATCTAGAAAAGGATTGCTCAGATAGTTTCATTAAAGTAACCAATATAATTTGTTAATTTTTTTTTAAATTAGCTGTGGTAATAAGTTGAGAAAATGAAACACACCAAACGACTACAGAATGTATATCGGAAATATTTACTTGACTTGGAACTACATAAACTTGACTTCCTCGAAAGCTTTTCAGCATGCCTAAATCATATTTTTTGGAGTTCTGAAAAGCAGTATTAGTTTTGATATTTTTGGCATCAGTTAAGAAAACATGAAAAGCAGGTCCTGGACCCACTTTGAAATCCTTACCTAGCAGAATCTCATATCCATGGTTTGATTTATAAACGCTGACTGACCCTTTACCATAATGAATAAAATCCTTGGGATTGGGGTGAATAAACACGCCAAATGCAACTTTTGTCTTAGCCTCGATATGAGAAATCTTTTCGTTTAACACAGGAGGAGGAAAAATAAATGGGTAAATAAACAGCATAACAGCGATCCCAGCTAGAAAACTGAGTACACCTGTGAGTAGGCTTCGGGAAACACTAATTTTATTCATAATTCTCTCCAAGTACATTTTTTTAACATAAAATTTAAGAACATTTATTTAATCTAGTTTAACAAAATTTATTATTGGTACTTACCGTGCTTAATTAATTGGTAAGTATCCAAATATTCGAGAAAAATTTTAATTCATTCTTCTTAAATTGTTTCTCTTGCACAGGTAACTTTTTTAAAACAGTAAAACTAATTATTTCTTTTAATATAATCTTCACAAACTTCTTTACGGCTTGCATTTCTTGAATTCTGTCGATAACGCGCATTTTTTATTTATCTAAAAATTTTTGGATAAATTGAATATCCTTTGCCGTAAATGGTTTATGAAGCACATAATCGATACCCACTTTTTTACATTCTTCGTTAACTTTATCTTCAGCATGAGCAGTTAAGGCAAAAATTGGAAGATGAGGTTTATTATTTTCTTGTTCCCATTGACGATATTGCTGTACGATTTCTGTTCCATTGAGATCAGGTAAGCCAATATCGAGCAACATCCAATCAAAAGATTGTGTCTGTAAAGCGTATAATGCCGCTTTTCCTTCTGTTACCGCGGTAACTGCATAACCTAATTTAGCAAGCATATTTTTTACCGCATACAATACTAAAGCATTATCTTCCGCAATTAACACCGCGCCTTTGGTTTCTAATCCAAGTGATTGCATAGGTTGCTCTATCCTAGGATGAGCAATTTTATCTATAGATTCATGAAAAATAGGAAAAATAAATTCTAAAGCAAAACGACTTCCTTTTCCTTCTTCACTGGAAACCTTTATTTTCCCACCCAATAATTTCGTCGCTTTTTTTACTAAGAATAAACCAATACCATAACCTGTATATTCAGCTTTATAAGAAGGATGCGCACGATAAAATTGATCAAATATTTTATTGATTTTATTTTTAGCAATGCCAATACCTGTATCAGCAATAACTATTTCTATTTTTGCTTCATCATTTTTTAGCATTAACACATTTATTTCTAAACTAATTTTTCCTTGCTTAGTAAATTTTACTGCATTAGATAAAAGGTTAAGTATAATTCGTTTCAACTTAATTCGATCAGTGATAACTATAGGTAAATGCGTATCTAGTTTCAGTTGTAACTCTAATCCTTTAGCTACTGCAGCAGGCTGCATTAGCGTATGTAGTTCCTGTGTAAATTGCTGTAAATTAATATGCTCTTTTTTTAAACTTTCAATTTGATACTCAGCGGCAGCTACCTCTATCACTGAATTAAGTAATTCTAAAAGCTGCTCACCTGCACCTTGAATCCATTCGCCATATTGTTGCTCCTGAGCACTCGTTGCATCATCGACTTGTAAACTAGAAAGACCTATAATTCCCGCCAATGGTGTGCGTAAATCATGGCTCATATTCATAATAAATTCAGTTTTCGCTTTATTAGCGACTTCAGCTTTATCTAAGGCAATCTGGAGAGCTGACTCGGTTTCTTTAAGTTTAGTAATATCTGTTGAAATCCCAACAACTCCTATGATTTCGCCTTTGCTATTTCTTAGAGGAGTTTTATTTGACAGATAATAAAAAATTTTTCCATCTGCTTTGATAGGGGGTTCCTCTTTATCAATGCTTGGAACACCGGTTTTCATCACCTCTACTTCTGTTGTTCGGAACGGTTCAAATGCTTGTGTTGGTAAATTAGCGGCTTGCGCCATTTGTTCATAAGTTAAACCTACTAACTCTGATCCGGATTTTAAATTTAGCTGTTTAGCTAAATTATCATTACCTCCACGCAACACACAATTTTTATCTAACCAATACACATTATTAGGCATAGAGTAAATAATATTAGTAAAATAATTTATTAAATTATCTACATAATCTTGAACTGAAGTTTTTTTCGAGAATATCTCTCCAGTAATTTGTAAAGTAACTTTCTTTAAATATTCAAGATAATTTTTTTCGGACATTCTATCTATCCTCTATTACAAAATTTTGATCTTTGTCACATATTTCTATTAACCAAGCCTTTTTTGAAAAGGAGCGCTATAAATATAACTTACTTATGAGTATTTTTTTCTATAAGCTTTTTAAGATCCTCAATCGTATGAATGGCTATAAGATCCTTCTGTTTCAATTTTAAGCTGTAGTGAAGTTCTACCTCTTTTAAAAATCGATCTACCAATATAGGATTACCATTTATACTAAAAAAATAATGCTCAATTTCTTGTAAATTATAAAGATTAAATATACTTTCCAAAATTGTTACGATTTTTCCTTTTGAATAATAGCTAATATCATTTTTTTTATAAATTAATTTTGAGCTTAATTGTTTTCTATCTAATTTTCCATGGTCGGAGATAGGAAAGGAAGTAACCGGTAAGTAAAAATTTGGAATAGAATAATAAGAAGCATTTTTATTTAAGAAAGAGATAAAATCATTTATTTCGAAATTACTATCATGAATAATAAAAGCAATTAAAAAATGTTCTTCGGATTTCAAAATAGAATGTGTAGTCACTACAATTTTTTGAATAAATGGATAATTATTTATTATATTTTCTATTTCAAAAAGCCCTACTCTATAACCCATTATCTTGATTTGGTCATCGATTCTTCCTGAAAAGTATATATTTCCATCCGGTAAAAAATATCCTAAATCGCCAGTTTTATAAAAAATATGTTTCTTATTATCTTCCAAAGTAAGCGCAACGAACTTCTTCTTAGTCAAATTAGGTCTATTCAAGTAGCCCTGTGAAACGCCATGACCTCCAATATATATTTCTCCTTGCACTCCAGAAGAACAACATTCCAATTTTTCGTTAAGAATTTTAATCGTCGAGTTTGGAAAAGCACGTCCAATGGGTACTGACAATTGCTGATCAAATGCCGCTCCTTGAGCATTTAATTCAAAGTAAGCACTGTCTATCGTAGCTTCTGTCGTTCCATATGAATTAATTAATCGTGCATTTGAACTTAAAAATGATTTAAAGTATTTATATTCCTTCAATGACCAGCTATCAGAACCACAAATAAGCAGGCGCATGAAATGCAAATTTAAACCTGCTTGATCAAGGTATGTAATTAGCCTCCTCAAGACCGTTGGTGTAAATTCAGCTACACTAATAGCATTGTTGTTTAATAGCTCATACAGTTTTTCAGGATGCCATACTATTTCAGGGGGGCATATAACTAATTGCGATCCGGAACCCAATGCTCTTACTATATCCCCCGTGCAAACATCAAAGCCAAAACTCGCTATTTGCAAATGAATATCTCGGGAACTTAACTTATAAACTGCTTCCCAAGCATGGTATATGCTTGCAATATTATTTTGAGTGACTATAGCGCCCTTCGGATCACCTGTCGATCCAGATGTATAAGCAATATAAGCAATGTCTGTAAACTCACTACAATCGGGTAAATCATTAGTTGGGAAGGACGCTATTTTATCACTATCATCTTCGAGAGGAATGGAAGCGATATTCTTAGTATAAAAAAAAATACTTTCCTCATTTTTTTTATCTATAATAGCAAAATTTACATTGGAATCCTTTAGTATAAAATTAACCCTTGTTAATGGATAACTGGGTTCAATGGGCAAATAGCTAGCACCTAATCTCCACAGTGCAATAATACTTATAATTCTCTCTAAGTAATTATTAGAAATAATAGCCACAACTGATTTTTTTTTCACACCTTTACTTTTAAAGTAAAAAGCAAACTGATTAGCGCGTTTAGATAATTCAATATAAGAATAAATTTTCCCTTCAAAACTTAAAGCTGAATTTTGTGAATACAATAAACAATTTTTTTTAATAAGAAAACTTAATGGTGTAAACATAATATTTTTTTATTTTTATTTTTTTAATTAAAATTTAACCTATTTCTAGACTAGCATAAGCATAAATATTACTATTGCTGGGTTGTTCAATTAATGGTTTTCCTAAAAATCTATACATTCGGGTTGTTTTAAAGCTTTTATACAAACCAAATTGGGTAGCCAATTCCACCGCCGGTTGATTATCTTCTGGCACATCAACTTGTACGATAATCTGTTTACCTGGATGTAAATCAGCAAAAGAAATGTATAATTTCTGCGCTATTTTTTTATTATTTGCAGTTATACTAATTTTAAAACCCTCCTGACATTCACTCATGATTCCAAACCCACAAATTTCTCCGTTAATTATTGCAACTAATACACAAGTTCCCTGCCTTCTTATCAAATTTTTCAACAATTTCAGCCGGGAAGCTAAAAATGTTGTCTCATCATACTTTCCTAATGCATTTAAATCTATATTCGTGCTTCCTACTATTTTAATATCTCTTTCAGATTGACTGAAAATAGAATTATTTGGAACTTTAAATTCGCCCTTCATCCTTAAAATACTATGAAAAGGCATAAAACCATATTTTCTTTGATAATTAGGCACTTGTTGTTCAACTGCATTAATTGCTATTACAGAACAATCTGCCAATTCTTCTAAAGTGGCTTTAACCAGAATTTGCCCTAAACCTTGTTCTCTATAATTTGGATCAACAATATAGATTCCTAAATAGGCTAAATCTTTGGAATAGCGAACCGCTGATAAAGAAGCAACTATTCTATCGTTGTGAAATAATCCTTTATGTCCATTTATGTTTGCCAGATAAAAAGGCAAATAATCATATTTACCGGGGTTCCAACCCTCTTTTACTGCCCAGTTATTTAATATTTTTTTAAATTCAAAAATTTTTAAAGGTCGCATAGTGAATTTTTTTAAAGGTATATTTTTAGATACTCCATAAGAAAATCTTTGAACAGATTTTATATTTCTATATGCAAATGGAACATGATTTTTAAATAATGAAAACATCATACTAAATTATTACCTATGATTTGTTGGGGGCCGCAATACTATCATTAAATTATCGGAATTTTATAAAGTTAATTTTTCAACATCAACAATTATTTTTTTTAAATCTATTTATCTTTAATTGGCATAAATAATGTAAATAACTATTTTTTAATCAAAAGTCGCGCGAGCGAACTTACAAAAACATTTGAAAGTAGTGTAGGTGATTGACTTTACTGGTGGGCCCACTAGGACTTGAACCTAGGACCAACGGATTATGAGTCCGCTGCTCTAACCAACTGAGCTATGGGCCCTTCGAAAGGAGCTAGATTGTAATCAATCTCGAGAAACTTAGCAATTCTATCTATTTTTCCCTTATTTTTCATTGACTTACCGATTAGTCTCGGTCTTCAATGCACTTAAATTTTGTAAATAACATAAGTGCTTAAACTACATTAACCAGATCCCACAAATTCCCTTGCGGGACTTTTGCGGGATCTGGTGTTTATTCATTTCTCCTTAAGACAATTAAGTGACCTTCGGTATGGCATGCTTTATTTGCAGCACGAATTAAATTCCCATATTCGGCTTGCGAATGGTAGTCGTAATTCGTCCGCTCTTATGCCCTAAAAGATCCTGTCGATCCTCGAAAAACCTCAGCAGCACGTAAACACCGACCAAAAGTGTGTTTCAAATCGTGAACTCTTATGTAAAATAAGCCTGATTTTTTCGCGCTTTCTTCCAACTCGAATTTAACATCCGTGTGATTGGTTTCCTGCCTTTTTATTGTTGATAAAAATCGTCAAGAAACGTTAGTGATAGGAGTGGAAAAGCGTATTGCTGAGATTTCTAATTAAATGAGGAGGTATATGCTTTGTGTTTTGATGATGTCGCAGCATCTGGGTTAAAACTAATATTTTTAGTAGAGAAGGTTGTTAAATAGTTTGTGCCAAAATATTTTTGTAACTTAATATCTGGATCCTTTAATTTCTCCCTAGAATTATCGTGATCTACTTTTGTTTCAGAAAGTGAATCGTATGTTGATTTTGTTTCTTCAGCTAACAGAGGTTGCTTTAGTGCTTCATTCTGTAAACTTTCAGCAACATCAACAGTTGTTACTAATTCATTTCTAATACGATGAAGTTTACGGTTCCAGGCAATCATAACAGCTAGAGTTTGTGTTAGACTACCAATCAAATAACCCGCCGCAATGCCTAATGTTCCTAAATCAGTCCCATAATATAGGCCCATTGTTATAGGTAAAGTCACTAACAAGAAATTAATAAAGAGTAGTAGCACGGGAGTAGCCGCATTTTCAGTCCATAAAAATGCACCTATAAGTGTTTGACTGATCGCATCTAAAATGGATTGTGCCGCGCTAATATAAAATATTTGGTTTATGAAATCTTGCTCATCTGCTTTATCAACGGTGAAAAAAACTCTTGTCATTTGTTCGGGTATACTCAAAGAAGGAATAGCAAAAAGCGTAGCAACGCCAACTGAAGTGCACAAGCCTAATTTGTAATATTGAGATAGGAGTGAAAAATCTTTTTTGCCGAACGATTCACCTATAAGCGTATTAGTCGCTAAATTAGTCGCATCATTAATATAAGCTATATACCCATTGTAAGTATTTACAACTTGATAAGCATTAATAGAGATTTCACCCGCTTTTCCAATAAGAACTTGTTTATAAATAGTTGAAGTAAATGCAATAGTAGTTTTTAGGGCAACTGCTGAGCCTATTTTTAAGAATTTTTTTGCAAGATTATTAAAATTATGCGTTTTGAAAGTGAAAAAATTATAGTTTTCCATTAACCCATATCGCTTTAGAAAACCAGCCAGGAATAACGTATTTAACCATGCTTGAGTAGTGATTGCATAGGCATATCCATCAAAATCGTTTTTCGGCAATCCAAAAGGCCCCAGCATAAAACCGTATAATAGCGTGCTGCCAACAATTAAATTGAATGCATTTAAAGCGATAATGACGCGCATTTTTCCTGTGCCATAAGCAAATCCTTTGCTAGCTAGTAAAGTATTAACGGCGGGCAAACTGGCAATGCTAAGATAAAAGTAATTTGATGAAATTTTAATAAGCTTATCTGGTTGTTGCAATAAAGACAGGATTGGATTGGCTAAAACTAGAATAATTGCTTGAGGAATTGCAAGTATTCCTGATAGTATCCATCCCTGTTTAATGAGAGTACTGATGGAGTCTTCCTGATTTCCTTCCCCATAATATTTACTAATCAGTATCGGAAGAGCTGCCAGAGCAGAACCCCCTATATTAATTGTTGGATTATATAATAAAACACTTAACCCTGATGCAGCTAAAGTAGAAGTGCTCGATTGGCTCAAAATATAGGTAGTAGTTTGATCAGATACGGCATTTAATATAAAAGCTCCAGCTAAAGGGGCGCTTAACTCCATTAACCTTTTGATTTTCTCGTTTAAATTGGGCATAGAACCTAGCGTGCACGTTGCAATTGTTCACATCTTAAGATGTTACTGTTTCTAGTGTCAATTAATAGGCTAGTTATCCTATGCTTCAGGAACATTTCGACCAAAGTTTGATTAGATCAATAAATGTAAACACAAAATACTGTCTATAAAAAATATATTTTCGGTAATTAACTTTTCCCCAAATAAGTTTGTTTATTTATAAAACATGCTAGGGTACGATATGCTAAGTTTATTGTTCGATATGAAAGAAATGTTTGTTTTATATTTGCGTACTGTAATTGCATGGTAGCTAAGGAATGTTGAGCGTGTGTTAGAGCAGAGAAGTCATGACATTGCGGTGATAGGGATTTCATTTCGATTACCCGGCGCTGATACACTAGAAAAGCTCGAAATCCTATTGAATAAAGGACAAAAAGCCATAACTCGCTTTACCCCTTCTGAATTGGATGAATTCCGAGTTCCTGTATTGTTGTCTGAGAGTCGTCAATATTTTCCTTTGACCGGACACATCGATAACGCCGACAAATTCGACGCAGAATTTTTCAGGTTTACAAATACTGAAGCTTGCGTGATGGATCCTCAATATCGTTTATTATTCGAATGTTCATATGAAGCACTTGAGAGTGCAGCTTTAATACCCATAATTGATAAAGGCGTCATTTGTGTTGGAGCATTCGTAACCTCTGGAATGGCATTGTATTCATCAAGAGGAATGAATTCGTACTATCATCATCATGTCAAAGATAGCCTCGGAATCACTAATAAACTTGATCCGTTGCAAATAATGTTTTTAAACGATAAGGATTGGTTATCAACACAACTTTCTTACCGTCTTAAACTAACTGGACCCAGCATTAATATTCAGACAGCGTGCTCATCATCTTTAGTAGCCATGCATTACGCGTTACAAAGTTTGCGTAATGGTGAATGTGATGCTGCGCTTGTTGGGGCATCCGCAATACATACACCGCTAAAATCAGGTTATTTATATACTGAAGGAAGTATATTTTCAGCAACCGGAGCATGTAACCCATTTTCAGAAAGTGCGGATGGCACTATAGGTGGGAATGGTGTGATTGCTATTGTCCTGTGCCCTTTAGAAAAAGCTATCGAAAATAATCAGCATATCTACGGAATAATAAAAGGAAGCGCCATTAACAACGATGGCGCTCGGAAGGTTAGCTTTACTGCACCGAGTGTGGATGGACAAAGAGAAAATATCAAAAATGCACTTGAGGATGCTAATATTAAAGTTACAGATATTCGTTATGTAGAAGCACATGGAACAGCGACAAAATTAGGTGATCCCATTGAAGTGGCTGCATTTAGCCAAGCATTTGAAAGCTTTACAAATGAAAAACAATTTTGTCACATTGGTTCAATAAAATCGAATATCGGCCATTTAGATACCGCTGCAGGACTTGCATCAGTTGTTAAATGTTTATCACTATTTAAAAATAAAACCATTCCTCCGATCGCTGGATATTCACAGCCTAATCCCTACATCGATTTTATCCGCTCTCCTTTTAAAATCAACACTCATCCCATTGAATTTGAGCGAGTAAATGGTAATCGATTAGCAATGATTGCTTCACTGGGCGCTGGTGGGACAAATGCCCATTTAGTATTGCAAGACTGGGATGAAAATATTGAGAATACTGCACATTTTAATCCTAACATAAGTTATTTATTGCCTATTTCTGCGAAGTCCGCAGAAGCTTTGATGGATTACGCTAGAAAATATATTGAGTTTTTAAATATAACCAACGAATCATTAGCTGATATTTGTTATACCGCATCGGTTTATCGCGCTCACTATAAATTTCGTTTGTGCGTAGCAGGAAAAAATAAAAATGAGTTAATTACCGTTTTAAAGAATTATATTAATAATGCGTTAGGATTAAATAATGATATTAATAGTTCGGGTGTCGCAAAATTATATACAGATGGCAAAAATATAAATTGGGGGAACTACTGGCTTGAAGAAAGAAGAAGAAAAGTCATTATTCCAACATATCCATTCCAACGGAAACGATTTTGGATTGATAAAGATGGAGCGCTTAAATTAAATCAAGCTGACAAACATACGTACTATCAAAAATGGATAAAATACCATTTTCATTCAAAATCAATTTCTATTCATCAAAATAAAAATGATAAATATCTCATTATTTCAGATGATCGTGATAAAGATTGTGCGAGGCTTATAAACCAATCTCAACTAATTTACGGAAACATCCAGACTCTTTCTTGTGATCAGCTTAATGATCCGGAAAAATTTGAATATCTATTAAATGAGGTGATGAAAAACGAGAATGATTCATCATGGAGAATTATTTACTTTCCTTTAGTAAACAAAAATGCGATTGCGCTTTTATCTCGTACACTTAGCTTATTAAAAATAATCCAGCTCCGCGCGGATAGACAAAAACTATCATTCACTGTGATTACATCGGGCTCTCAATACGTCAATGATCTCGATACGGAAATTGAACCCACATCAGCATCATTGTGGTCATTTATACAATCAGCCATGCTGGAAATATATCAATTTGAAATTTATTTGTATGATGTCGGACTGCATAATAATGCAGATAGCTTCAATAATATTTTACAAGATATCAAAGAAACTCATGAGGTAAAAAAAATAGTTTATAGGCAATCCGAACGTTATATTGCAAAAATAGCATCCATTACAGGGCAACGTAATGAAGTTTCCCCCTATCAAACAAATGAATCTGCATTAATCATTGGTGCATTTGGTGGTATAGGAAAGCTGCTAATACAGCACCTAATAAAACGTCGATGCAAGCATTTGATATTAATTGGGAGAAGTAATCCAGAGAAAAACTATATCAATGAATTATTAACTAATAAAGATATAAAAATTGATATTCTTATCGAAGATATCAAAAACGTAAAAGTAGTCATTAAATCGCTGAGAGTAAGTACACAATCATGTAATTTTAAAGAAGTTTACCATCTTGCGGGAGCTATATCAGATAAAACCATTACAAATATGGATGCTAATGATATTGCAAGCGTATTACAGCCGAAAATAAAGGGTGTTGCGTTAATACAAAAATTAATAAATGATTTTAATCCGAAATGTATCATCTTGTTTTCATCCATTGCGAGCATTTATGGCGCCGCAGGCCAAAGTAATTATGCTGCTGCCAATGCATTTCTAAATGCATTTGCTATTTCTCAACAACTGCAAGGCCGGAGTGTTTATAGTTTGTGTTTTGGCCCATGGAAAAATGTGGGGATGACGGCAAAAATAAAAAGTTTATCTCAAAATATGTCGAGCATAAAACCATTATTAGATGCAGATTATTTGCATGCTCTCGATCTTACTTTATCATCTTCAACTCACGTAGCCATTATCGCAAATTTAGATGTAGAAAAAACTGCAATTAAGCAAAACGATCAGCCAAAAATAAAAAATATTTCCTTGCATGAAATTAAATTCTGGATCAAATCATCCTTAGCTGAACTATTGGGGAATCAACTAGATGATATTGAAGATAATATCACTTTTAATGATCTTAATGTTGATTCACTTACCATGCTTATGTATGTGCAGTCATTAGATAAGAAATTTAATTTATCTCTTCCCATTTCTACATTTTATAATCATCCCACTATAGAAAAAATATCTGTCGTGATATATGAAAAACTTGCTAAAGTGAAAAATGAACTTAATGGAGGCTACACCCGGATTAGCTATTCGGATCAATCGAATGTTCTTAAAAATAAAATTGCTATTGTCGGTATGGGTTGCAGGTTCCCTAATAAAGTTAACTCCCCCGATGCATTTTGGACATCACTAACAAGAGGAGAAGTCCCGATAGTCAGTATCCCCTCTAACCGGTATTCGTTGTTAAATAGCTTTAAAGAAAACCCGCGGATATATGCAGAAATTAATGAGTCGAAAGCCGCATTTTTGGATGATATATATTCCTTTGATCCTATCTTTTTTGGACTAACGCCAAAAGAAACCTATGATCTTGATCCTCAGTATAGACTTTTGCTTGAGTGCACGTGGGAATCGCTTGAAAATGCTGCCATTCCGCTTCAGACAGCACAAGACTGCAGAACAGGTTTATATATGGGTATCGGCACAGATGATTTTACCCATCTCGCTCTACAAGAACATAAATTTTCTAATATCAATAATTACACTATTACTGGAAGTAATCGCGGGATAGGTGTGGGACGTATTTCCTACTTATTAGGATTACGCGGGCCTTCTCTAGCAATTGATACCACCTGTTCATCTTCGCTAGTCGCAGCCCACTATGCCATTCAAGGATTATTAACTCATGAGGTCGATTTAGCATTTGCCGGCGGCGTGAATCTCATTTTATCACCTTTCAATATCATCGGTAGAAAACATCTTGGTATCGTATCGAACAAAAATATATGTAAAGTATTTGATAATGATGCGGATGGTTTTGTACAAGGTGAAGGAGCCGGGGTCGTTTTACTGAAACGCTTGGAAGATGCAATACGAGACAACGATCATATTTACGCTGTTATTGTTGGCTCTGCAGTGAATCAAAATGGTGGCGGTAATGGCTTACAAGCGCCTAATGGAGTGGCCCAAAAGCAACTTCTTGCCGATACATTAATAAAATCAAAATTATCAGCAACCGATGTGGATTTTATTGAGGCCCATGGAACAGGAACAAAATTGGGTGACCCTATCGAAGTAGAAGCAATTGCCAGTGTATATGGAGTTAATAGACCTAAAGATAGACCAATACTGATAGCCTCAGCTAAGGCTAGTTACGGCCATCTTGAGCCAGCAGCAGGTATTTTATCATTAATGAAGACCGTATTATGCCTCAAGCATAAAATGTTGATCAAGCAACAACATTATGAAAATTCGAATACGCATATTGATTGGAAAAAAAATAATGTAAAAGTCGTAACAGAGAATTGCGCTTGGCCGCAGACAGACCGCTTAGCTCGTGCGGGAATTAGTTCATTTGGCATCAATGGCACTAATGCACATCTTATTATGGAAGAATATCAAAACAGTAATAATCAAATATTTGGTAATGATTCAACTGAATATACATTACCGATATCTGCAAAAAGTGAAGACGCATTGCAGACATATGTGCAGGATTATATTAATTACCTAAAAGATACAAACGAATCATTAGGGAATATTTGTTATACAGCAAGCGTGGGACGAGATCCATATAAGTATAATTTATGTGTTACTGGGGTAGATAAAAATTCAATCCTAATTCAATTACAAAATTTTCTAAAAGATAAATCATTGTTAAATAAAAAAAATTGTATCAGTCAACTCAAATATTTCGATAAAAGCAAGTATAAGAAAATTATCTTGCCTGTTCATCCATATATTAAAAAAGATTACATTAGTAATGAGGCTAACGATATGAGTCTTAAAGATATATCAACTTCGTGTCCAAACGAGCAGCAGTTGCTAAGTTCAATTATAAATAAGTTAAAAGAAAGTATAATGGAATTAACTGGTTTACCATTTGAGCAATGTGATGAATCTGCAACTTTGATTAGTCTCGGCATAGACTCATATATTATGATAGCGCTAGTTCAGAGGATAAAAGAAATATGGGATGTGAATATTCCTATCAGGGAGTTATTTGAATCGCATAATAAAATAGAGAAGATAGCTGATTATATTTTGCGGAACGCGACTATGAAAGCGGAGCAAGTCAATTTTTCAATTAAAACAGTGCAGAACAACGAAGTAAAATTGTCTGGTAGTAATTACATCTCAACTGAAAGTAGTCCAGCAGCGGCTAATACTGGGATACCAAAATTTTCCGTAGAGACTTTTAGTTTACAAGCTAGCAACATACCTCACGATAGTGAGGTTAGTGAATTATCTCAGCAAGAAAAATCCTATCTTCATAATTTTATAAAAAAATATAATGACAAAACAGTTAGTTCAAAACATGCAGCTAAAGAAGCGCGCGCATGCCTTTGTAATAATCGCAAATCTTCTTCAGGATTTCGGTTGGATACTAAAGAATTAAATTATCCTATTGTTGCAGTACGTTCTTATGGATCTAAAATTGTCGATATAGATAATAATACTTATATCGATTTATCTATGGGTTTTGGCGCTAATCTTTTTGGTCATAACCCTGAATTTATTAAATCTGCCCTTTTACAGCAAATTGAAAAAGGCTATCAACTTGGGCCAGAAGCAGAAAAAGCGGCCGCTTGTGCAAAATTGATTGCTGAATTTTCTAAGCAAGATAAAATTTTATTTACTAATTCGGGCACTGAAGCAGTCATGACTGCAATTCGTATCGCACGCGCATATAGAAAAAAAACTAAGATTGTTGTATTTCAGAATTCTTATCACGGTCATTTTGATAACACATTAGTTAGCGTAAGTTTAAGCGACGAAACTATTCCAGATCCAATGTGCATAGGTATCCCACGTTCGATGGTAGACGATATTATATTACTACCTTATGATAAAAATCACAGCCTAGATGAAATTCTAAAACAAAAAGATAATATCGCTGCGGTGCTAGTAGAGCCAGTACAAAATAGAAGACCTGATTTGCATCCGAAAGAATTTTTGAAAAAATTAAGAGCTATCACTAAGCAAAATAATATTTCTTTAATATTCGATGAAATATTAGTTGGTTTTCGTGTTGCGCCAGGTGGAGCACAACATTGGTTCGATATAGATGCTGATCTAGTAACTTATGGGAAAATTGTTGGTGGTGGTTTGCCTATTGGTGTTATCGCCGGCAAACGTGAGCACATGGATATGATCGATGGCGGAATGTGGAATTACGGGGATAATTCAGAACCATTTTCAAATACAACCTATACAGCGGGTACATTTTGCAAACATCCCCTAGCGATAGCCGCAAGCTATGCGACTTTGATACAAATCAAACAACAAGGTTCTGAGCTTTACAGAATATTGAATCATCGTTCTGACGAATTATTTAAGATTATAAATAAGATATTTTCTGAATATTCTGTCCCATTAAAAATCCATAGTTTTGGTTCCTTCTTCCGTTTCGCCCAGTCAGATAATCTAAGCTTTCTTTACCAGCCACTAGAATTGGATGTCTTCTTTTATCACCTTATTGAAAAAGGTATATATGTCTGGGAAAGCAAAACTTGTTTTATTTCCACCGAACATAGCAATGATGATATGGATAAAATTATTAAAGCTGTTCTGGATACTATACTTGAAATGAAAAATGCAGGTTTTTGGGGCGGCGCTGTAAATTCATTTTCATCACCTCTAAAAACGAGCGTAACAGCTAGCAGTAGTTTTGAAAATGAAGTTACGACTATCATTGACGACAGATTTATTGCGGCTAAAAGCCAATCTACTAAAATTGATTTTAGTTTATATTTTTTTGGTGACTATAAAGATTACGAATCAAACAGTCCTTATAAGCTCATCATGGAAGCGGCAAAATATGCTGACAAGCAAGGATTTAAAGCGGTTTGGCTGCCAGAAAGGCATTTCAATTCGTTTGGTGGCTTCTCACCGAATCCCGCTGTCATTTGTAGTGCCCTAGCGAGAGAAACGAAGGATATTTGCTTACGTGCAAGTATTGTTATGCCATTACAGCACCCGGCGCGTATTGTAGAAGAATGGTCAGTAGTCCAACATCTAAGCCAATCTAAACAAGTAGGTTTGGCACTTGCTCCAGGTTGGCATGCAAATGACTTTATACTCAATCCTGGCGTATGGGAAACACGAAAAGAACTGCTTTACAAAAACATTTTGATAACACAGAAATTGTGGTCGGGAAAACAATACACTTTCCTAGGTCCAAACAATATTCCAACGCCTACAGAAACATTCCCTAAGCCAGAACAATGTAATTTACCTTTATGGATTGCTTCCATCGATAATACAGAAGTATTTGCTAAAGCAGGAGAGTTAAATATTGGCATTATTACTAATTTACTAGGGCAAGATCTTAATGAACTCAAGGACAATATCATTGTCTATAAAAATTCACGTATAAAGCATGGACTACACCCGGACGCCGGTCATATTGTTGTTTTAGTCCACACGCTCGTTTGTGCTGATAAAAATCAAGCAATCGAATTAGCAAGAAAGCCCTTTTGTGATTATTTATCTTCATCTGTGGGGTTATTTCAAAAAATGGCACAGTTGCATAACTTGGCCATCAATTTTGATGAATTAACGCGTGATGATCGTAATTACATTATCAACCATGCTTACGAAAGATTATCAAAGGGTCATTCATTGATTGGAGATGTAGATTCTTGTTATGCAGTAGTCAATGAATTAGTTAATATGGGTGTCTCAGAAGTGGCGTGTTTTATTGATTTTGGTGTCCGCGCAAATGATGTCCTGGATAATTTAGTATTTATAAATGATTTGAAAAGTAAATTCTTATATAGCACCTTAACTCCGAATAAAAAAATCGAGAATCCAGCTAAAATATTGCCTTTAATGAAAAATCAAATGCAGATGCTAACAGTTGAGTATTTGGATACAGGCGCTAAGAATATTAATAACCTTACTATGGTTTTTACGCTTGAAGGTGAAATTGACGCTGAAATAATGAAAAAAGCGTATCAATCACTCATTGATCATCATGCTAGTTTACGTGTAACAATTGACGAAGAAAAACGCATTCAAGTATTTCATGGATATTTGTCTGCAAATTTAGAGCTTATCGATTTAACATCATTGGATGAAACAACCAAACAAAATAATATTCAAGTTTTTTTTGAAGATGATACGAATCGTATGTGTGATTTAGCTATAGCTACTCATCGTATTATCTTAATGTTAACGCACGAAAGAAAATCGATACTGATCATTAATATTCATCACATAATTAGTGATGGAATAAGTTTAGAAATACTACTAAACGATATTACTTATTTTTACAATTTACATCATGCTGGAATTGAAAAAAATCTTGCGCAAAATTTGTGCTTACAATACGATGAATTTGTTAAAGCAAAATTAGCATCAAAAGATAAATTATTTGGCCAGAAAAATTATTGGCAAAAAATTATTGCCTCTGGTCTGACTAATTTTGAATTTCCAACGGATTTTAATAGACCTGCTATTAAAACTTACTATGGTAAAAAAATTGATGCAAATATTGATATTGCTTTACAGAAATCCTTACAAAATCTTTCTAGCGAACATGAGATAACTAATTTCACTATCATGTTGTCAGCCTATGCAATCTTATTAAGCAGGCTAACTAAGCAAAACAGCATTGTAATTGGCATGGCTTTTAGCGGTAGAACATTACCTGGAAGTGAAAAGACTATAGGCTACTTTAGCAATATGTACCCGCTGCAATTTGATATTAATCCTGAAATAACAGTAAAAGAAATATTGCAAATAACCCATAGGAAAATTTTAGATACACTTGAAAATCAAGATTATCCAGCAAGTGAAATAATTGAAAAAGCTCGAAAAACCTTTGATTTATCGCGCGCAGCGCTTTTTAACGTTGCTTTTAATTGGGATAATGTAGTAGTTCCAAAATTTAATGGCATCAAAGCAACCTATAACAACATTGAAAAACGTTATGTTAGAAATGATTTAATGTTAAATATCATCAAGATAAACGGCAATTTAATAGCAAGCATTGAATATAACTCTGATTTATATAAGTCCATCACAGTAAATAAAGTGCTACAAGATTATTTGTATTTATTAAAAAATATAACTGAAAACGTTGATTTAATAATTGGAATAGTTCCGTTTAACTCCGCAATACACCAAAGTACGCCAATAAATGAAACATCTTTGCCCACTGAAGCTGCAACGGCATCTATAGACTTATGGAATAACACAAAACGAAATTTTCCTATGCATTCGTGTGTTCATAATATGTTTGAGAATATTGTCAGTAAATATCCAAATAAAATCGCAATAAAATTCAATGGTGCCGAATTAAGTTATAGTCAACTTAATGAACTTTCAAATCAAATTGCACATAGCTTAAATTCCAATAGGAGTGAAGAAATTATAGCTATTTGCGCCCCGCGATCTTTTAAGTTAATTGCAGGGATTTTAGGGATCCTAAAATCGGGAGCAGCTTATTTACCTTGTGATCCTACTCTACCGAACGATAGACTAATCTACATGATAAAAAACTCTGATGCCAGACGGGTAGTCATTACAAATAGCGTGAAGCATTTATTTTCTAATTTTGATGGAAAGATTATTAATTTAGACGATAAAGAGCTAAGAAGCTTTTCAACATCAAATCTCAATTTACCAGCTAGTTCCGATGCAACTGCTTATGTCATTTATACCTCCGGTTCTACAGGCAAACCTAAAGGAGTTGCAAGAGCGCATAGGGGTATTATGAATCGAATGACATGGATGTGGGAAGGTGCTGGATTGTCGACAAATGATATTTGTGCATTACAGGCAAGCATTAGTGTTATCGATTCCGGCTGGGAGATATTCGGCGCATTATTGACTGGTGCGACATTAGTAATGTACGACGAATTACATAGCAAAAATGCAGATGAGCTACTGAAGCAATGCGTTAGTAATAAGGTGACACGATTGACTATTGTCCCATCTTTATTGAAGGAATTATTGTCCCCAAACCTGGCAAACAAAAACTTGTTTGATTTTCTCAGTATTAACTATTGGCAAGTGACAGGTGAACCAATAGATATCCGTTACATAGAAGAATTATTTCAACTAACGAAAAATCGTTCACGAATCACTGAATGTTATGGAACAACGGAAGCAACCTCTTCTCTTTTTAAAGAATATTACTATTACAATTCTGTTGTCACTCACAAGACGATACAGTCATTTAATACCGAAATATACATATTAGACTTCTCTTTAAGTAAAGTATCCATCGGTGCAGTCGGTGATTTATATGTTGGAGGTGAGGTATTAGCAAAAGGTTATATAAATAATCCATCATTAACAGATAATAAATTTATTCCTAATCCTTTTATAAATTCTAATAAAGTCATTTCACCTAGAATATATCAAACAGGAGATTTAGCCAGATTTTTACCTGACGGTAGCGTGCAGATATTAGGAAGAAAAGATAATCAGGTAAAAATAAGAGGCTATAGGGTTGAGCTAGGCGAAATAGAATCTGTCTTGCAGCGTGTTAAACAAGTTAAAGATTCAGTAGTCATCGTAAATCAAGAGAATGAAGCTCAAAAAAAATTAGTCGCGTATATAACAACGAATAACCTAAATACAAATGAAAATGAATTGATTCAACAACTGCGAGCAATGTGTCGTAATAATCTTCCTGATTATATGATGCCCAGTCAAATTATTATATTAGCAAAAATGCCATTAACTGAAAATGGTAAAATAGATAAAAAACAGTTACCACAGTCACTAGGACGCGAAGGACAAGCTCAGTTTGAAGCGCCAATTGGTGAAGTTGAAAATGAAATTGCGGCCATGTGGTCATCGCTTTTAAAAATAAAACAAATAGGAAGAAACGATAACTTCTTCGAGCTGGGAGGCGATTCATTATTATTGATTCAATTTATTAGTAAAGTAATTAAAAAATTTAAAACCGCTTTTACTATGGCTGAAATTTACGTCAAGCAAACCATTCGAGAAGTCGCTGAATGTATAACTATAAAATCTATCGTTCTGAGAAATGACAAAGGTACACATGCATCCAATGTTTCCCCTATTAATAAAATAATTTCATCAGAGCAAACCCTAATAACAGGCGATGTACCGCTCATACCAAATCGGTTTTCATATTTCCTAGCAAGATTGCGAAACCATGAATCCTGGTATGTGGCGTCACCCATTTTGGAAACAGTGAATACTCTCGACCATAATAGATTTAAAAGTGCCATTAGTTCATTGATAACACACCATGACGGCTTGCGCCTTAAAATATCTAATACAGAAAATTGGCATCAAAAAATTGTTAAACCAGATGAAATGAATGTGTTCGAATATATTAAGTATCATCAGAAATCTGACAGAGGGTTCAAAAGATTTGTTGAGCTTAACTTATGTAAACTTCGTAATAAAATTTTATTTAGGGGTGAATTATTTAAAATATTGTATATTGAGCGTGATAAAACTCAAACGGGGATCATATATATACTATCTCATCATTTGTTACTTGATGCTTTTGCCGCACGAATAGTCATTTATGATTTATTTACTTTGTATTTACAGCTAGCTGAAACTAATCAACCCGTATTGCCCCAAAAAACGACTTCATTGAAAGATTATTCAGAAACGCTATTAGCTTATCTGGATAAAACTAAAAATGAAGAATATGCTTATTGGAAAAACCAACCATGGTTGGAAATAAAACCCGTTCCAATAGACTATCCTGAAAACGAAGCTTTTAATATCGAAGGTGAATCTTTCAATATTATTGAAGCAATATCCGTTCCTGATACTTTTGAGTTTATGAAAAAATTTCAAAGAGACACAAAAGAATCATTTAATAATTTACTTTTATATGCAATTGCACAAGCCTATAAAATCTGTTTTGATCATCCTATTTTATATTTGGGCTTGCTTTTTCATGGCAGAGAAGTGTTTATAGAATCAATAGATATTTCCAGGACTGTTGGATGGTTTGGAGAAGTTGTTCCTATCATGATAAATGCTGATGATCCTTTAGAAAGGTCTCTTAAAAATATTAATACGCAAATTAGGCGCGTTAGCAAAAGAGGAAAAACCTTTAATTACTTGAAATATATGTGTACGGATAAAAAAATAAAGAAAGGCATGAGCACAATCCCAGTACCACAGATTTCAATGAATATTATTCCAACCTCGATTGAAAAACGTGACTACAGTAACATTGCAAAAGCTACATTGAATTTTTCTGCTCCAATCCTACACGAAGCATCTACTGAAAGAGTCTATCTTATGAGTGGTGGAGCATACTTTAGTAATAATAAATTTAATATTTCCTGGGACTTCAGCCAAAAAATATTTGATAAAGAAACAATTACTAATTTTACAAAAGCTACAATGAATTCATTTATTCAACTTTTACAAAAAGTCAAGAATGATCAAAATATAGATATTGAATTTACAGAAAATTGTAGGTGAGTGGATGTTAAACAATAATTACGATTTTTTTTTAAAAAAATTCCTCGCGTTTGAGTCAGGCATCGATCCTGCGTATTATGCTTTATATCTAGAAAATTATTCAAAGCCAATAATAATTTATCCTGAAGTAGTACTGCCGGGACGCGTTATTAGAAATTTTCGAACAGGCGAGTTCAATTTTAAATTAATGACCTATAATGAGTATTTTTCTGCTATAGGTGTAAACAAATATTTTAAGTTGAAAAATTTAAGTTGCATACCAGCAATGCAGTATAACTCAATGAACATGCTTGGATTTATTGGCTATCAAATCGGCGAATCTATATTAATTAGTACTGATTACTATAAACCGAAACAAGTTAACAGTTATATTGATGGTCGTGAATTTATTGTGGATAGCTATTATTATGGGGCGGTTCCTAATTTAGTCTGGGCAAATGGCTGCACAGAGACGCTTTATCAATTACCAGGTACTACTAAAATTATTTTAGCTACTGATATAAATAAATGGGAAGGTACATTTACTGGCAAAGATGGTCTAAATAATTTGAGCGATTTATTTAGACCTGAGGTACAAGAGAAAGTCATCAGAGGGTTAATGAATTATAATTATCGATATCTCGTTAATTTACTTAATCAAAAAAGTTATCCATTAGAAAAAATATTAAATTCCAGTTCATTTACATTATCTGGCATATTAGCAGCCACACATCTTGTTGGTTCTGAAGCAGTAGCAAACTATTTAACGTTGGGCACTTTAGCTCAAGATGAATTTGGTACTTCATTATTAAAATATTTAACTGATTTTAGCAAGTATTCCATATCATATTCTTCTGAACTTTTTTGATTAAAAACAAAGGCGATGAAAAAATTATATAAATTTAAACGGGCAATGTGAAATGTATAAAATTAAAAATGATTTCCCAATATTTTCAATTATTGTACCAACATACAATCGGCCGCAAATGATAAAGCGAACCATTAAAAGTATATGCAATCAAACATTCACTGATTTTGAAATTATTATTGTAAATGATGGCTCTTCACATAATTATGAAAATTCATTTGGTGAGTTTAAGAATATTAACCTAAAAATTATTACAAACTTATCTAATCAAGGTGTAGCTCAAGCTAGAAATATAGGTCTCATAGCGGCTCAAGGTAAATATATTTCATTCATAGATGATGATGATGAATTTGTAGAAACATTTTTAGAGTCAACGTATCAAAAACTTCACTCTACATCTGATCAAATAGGATTTTCCTGGACTGGTGTAAAATATCTCAACTATTGCGATAGTTTAGATAAGAATTTTGAAATTAAAACTAGAGAATTCTCCGACAGCTATCCAACTAAACAAGAGTTATTTGAGCAATTATTTTCAATAGGTATTGGTTTTGGCTTTACTTTTAAATCTAAATGCATTAAGCATTCGGAGTTATTTAATAATAATCTAAAGGTGGTAGAGGATACCGATATTTTTTTTCGACTGATCATCGCTGGATTTTTACCCGCTATTATACCTAATCCGCAAGTTATTCTTCACAATCATCACCAACAAAGGTTAACGAATGTCACGATGCATAGAGTGAGGATAAAAGAATGTAAATGGCTGCTATTGGAATATCGACAATTTTTAGATAAATATCCAACATTACGAAGTCAGTTATTATGGCAAATTAATCATCTTAAATGTGAATTAGAAGTAGAAAATAAAACGGTATTTCAATAATTTTAAAACTTAAGGCGCTTTTTATGGATGTATCGAACAATGAAAACATGGAGCACGTAGTTTATATCAAAAATAAAAATAAGAAAGATTTATCTGCCTATATCAATGAGTTTTTATCAGGCCAAGTTTCTTTGCTGTATAATGAATTTCTTCAAAAAGGCGCGGTTTTGTTTCGTGGTTTTTCCATTGAAAGTGTTAATAAATTTGAAGCACTTGCTGCTCTTTTTTCTCAACGAATTACTAATTATAAAGATGGTAATTCACCGCGTACAAAGTTATCTAATAATATTTATACTTCAACAGAATATCCAAAAGAATATGTGATAACTCAACATAACGAACTGTCTTATTCGCACTATTATCCAAGTTATCTGCTATTTTGTTGCATTCAGCCTGCGGAAGTTGGTGGCCAGACACCTTTAGCTGATGGAAGAAGGATTTATCGAGATATGCCTGCTAATGTTGTTAACATGATGACCAAAAAAAAACTTAAATATATAAGAAATTTATCCAACAAAATTGGCTTTGGTAAAGCATGGCAAAAAACATTTGAGACTGAAGATAAAGTTGAAGTTGAAAATTTTTTAAAAAATACTAAGGCAGATTTTGTTTGGCTTAAAGATGGCTCCATTAGATTAGAACAAATTGGCCCAGTAACGATTCAGCATCCCGTGACACAAGAAATAGCATGGTTTAATCAACCAGCTCAATTTCATCCAGCTGCCATGCCTGACACTATCAATGTGGCTCTAAAAACTATATATGGGGATGATCCACAAAATTATCCTCACCATGTCGTGTATGGGGATAATTCTGAAATAAAACCTGAAACATTGAGTATGATTCAAGCCGTAATTGATAAGCATACAAAGACATTCGCCTGGAAAAAAGGGGACGTTTTATTGGTTGATAATATTTTGTTAAGTCATGGCCGCTTGCCCTATGCTGGCGCGCGGAAAGTACTGGTTTCTTGTCTCAAATAAAATTGTAATTAATTGAAAATAAGAGTGAATTTATTTGGACTCGCCCGTCAATTAATGCATTAAATTAAGTGCAATATTCCCAACTGTTTATAGGTTACTCAGCTATTGTATGTTTCTATTTGGCAATAATTTATCTATTCTACTCTATAGTTTTTCTACAATTTAAGATAAAAAGTACCGGAGAAAAAATGCAAGTGGTTTTAAGTGGGTCAGGTTATTTTTTTCCTGAAGATGAAATTTCAAATGAAGAATTAACTAAAAGTTATAATGCATATGCAGAATTGTTCAATGAAACAAATGCATTAGAAATTCAAACAGGAAGCGTTGCATCCTTAAAATTTTCTGATGCTGCAATGATAAAGCGTATTTCAGGTATTGAAAAAAGACGTGTACTTAATAAGCGTGGGATTTTAGATATAGATATCATGCATCCTATCTTTCGCGCCCGTGATAACTCGGAATTATCTTTACAATGTGAATTTTCAATTGCTGCTGCAACTAAAGCATTAAGTGAGGCAAACGTAGAGGCTAAAGAAATTGATGGTTTGCTGTTAGCGAGTACAAGCCCAGAACGCTATTATCCTTCTGTCGCCATTGAAGTGCAAAAAGCTTTGGGGACGAATGGGTGGGCTATGGATGTTCCTGCAGCGTGTTCATCTGGTATTTTTGCAATTAATATCGCAATGGGCTTGTTACAAAACCAGTCCTCAAAACGAATTCTTATCGTAGTCCCTGAGATATATACCTCACATATTAATTTTAGGGATAGAAGCACACATTTTATTTTTGGCGATGGCTGCGCGGCGATCGTATTGGAACCGCTCGATTCTCATCGTTCCAAAAATTCATTTGAAATTATCAGTGTGGAAATGGCTACCGTATTTTCCAATGAAATTAGAAATAACTTTGGCATTTTAAACCGCTGTGATATACAGCAAGCTGAGACGACAGATAAATTTTTTTCTCAACAAGGTCGTAATGTGAGAGACGGTGTAGTCCCGCTTGTCATATCACATATCCGAGAGCACTTGTCCAACGCCAACCTGGTGTCAACCGACCTTAAGAAGTTATGGCTACATCAGGCAAATATTTTTATGAATGAACGCATTGCGCGGGGAGTTTTAGGTAATTCTTATGATATTAGTAAGGTGCCAAGTACACTGAGCGATCATGGTAATATTGGCGCAGCTGGCTTTATAGTAACGTTTTGTCATAGTCACGATAATATGTTAAGTAATGACTTAGGGGTACTTGCAGCATTTGGGGCAGGTTATTCCATGGGAAGCGCGATACTGAAAAAAATCTAGCATTGGCAGGATATTAAGATGGACAAAATTGAAATTAAAAAAATACTGATTAAATTAATCGAAGAAAAGCATCAAATTCTTTATCAAAAAAATTTTACTGAAGTAACGAATTTTTTTAAAGAGGGTATAGTCGATTCTATTGAACATTTTGACTTGCTAGTAAAAATAGAACGGACTTTTAATTTAAAGTTCAGTAGTGAAGAAATTTCTTCAGATGCTTTTGATACCTTGCAAGATATGAGCAACTTCGTCTCAAATAAATTGCAAGAAAATATAAATACGGAATAATGATGACTCAAACTACTCGAGTTGCTTTGGTTATATTAGGTCAATTTGTATCTCAACTAGGATATTCATTGACAGGGTTTGCATTTGGTGTTTTGCTATTTAAGATGAGCAATCGAGTAACAGATTTATCGTTACTCTATTTTTTTCAATTGTTGCCTGTTATTTTAATAATATTGCCATCTGGAATAATCGTCGATAAATTTTCGCAAAAAAAAATAATTATTTTAAGTGATCTTGTTGCAATTATTTTTTCCCTATTTTTAATTTATAAACTTCAACGCCATGATTTGATAAAGTATCAATTATACTTGTATGTGATGGTGTGCTCGGCATTCGCCACTATGCAAGGATTGGCAATCACGACGCTAGTAGGAATTACTATCCCTAAAGATCAACGCTCAAAGTTTAATATTTTTTTAAATTTGAGGCAGGCTATTCCCCGTTTGATTGCCCCTGTTTTCGCAGGATTATGGATTACATTTTATAGTACAACTACTTTGGTGATTATTGATATTTGTACCTCATTTATCGCAATCAGTTTGACATTATTATTAAGTGAAAAACCAATTGTATATGAAAATATACAAAAAATAGTTTCGTTCAAAGATTATAAGTCTTGCGTGAAGGAATTGCTGAATAAAACACCTTTGTTATGGTCACTCGCTTGCGTTTCTTTCTCACTATGCGCAATTAGTTTGATGGGAGTTTACATTCTTCCGATTGCATTGATGCAAGCGAACGCAGCAGTCGCTGGTAATATTATTGCTGTCGGCGGGTTAGGAGCATTGATCGCTGGGATTTTAATTGCATTTTCCCCGGTAAAAAAATTAAAGATAGAGAATTTTATTCCATTGAGTTTGGCATTTCAAGGATTGGTATTATTTTTTGGATTACTTAGTCCGCATATTTTTTTTATTAGTTTGATACTTTTTATATATTTTCTTATCAATCCATGCCAGCGAGGTTTCAGTTATACGTTATGGGAAAATGCTACTGAAGAAAATAGCTATGGCAAAGTATTGTCCATCAAAGGAATTGCATTACAACTGGTTGGAGCGGTTATTTTTTTAATTGCAGGGCCGTTAATTGACGATGTTATTACACCTTTTTTGAATAAATTACCACGTGTTTTTCATTTCTCGTTAATGGGTGATTACAGTGACAATAGCGTTCTCGCGATGGTACTGGTTTTGATGATGGTAGGACTGGCGCAATTTTTATTTGGTTTCTATGTTTACCAGCAGAAAAAACTGTCGGATGGTGGATTACTAAATATGAATAAATATGGAAACACACTATGACAACTGAATCCTTCTCAATCAATCAAGCCAATAAGCATAGTGATTTTTTTGCAATTCAACAATTTTTTTCTACAGTAGGGAACGATCTAAATCTAACGCAAGCAGTTTTAATAAATGAATATTTGAATAATTCAGATTCGTATGGATCCTTTATCTATTTAATGGACAATGACGAAGTAGTTGGCGGATTAGGAAATATTGCTTTTGATCTCTTGAAGGCTGGCCAAACACACAATACACTTATGCTAGATAGAGTGCTTGTTAGTAAACCTTATTGGGGTAAAAAAGTTTTTGATAAGTTAATTTCTGAATCTGATGCATTAACCAAAAGTTTATCTAGGAACGGTTTTTTCTGGGGAGTGACTCCCGTACCAAAATCATTTGTACGTATAGGTTACCATTCTTATAATACCTTAAGAGAATATACGTTAGCCCTAGAGACCTTCGATTGTGAATTAAATAATAAGAATATCAGTCTAATTTACAATTATAGTGATGATATACGAAGTTATTTACTTGCACGTTCCATTCAGCATTATGAAACCTATTTTTTAATGTATTCTCAACAAAAATATTTCTGGTTTGTAAGTGAGAAAGATCTTTTACAACGAAAAATGCTAAGATTTTATTATCAAAAAAAAATGATTGGTTTTGCTGTGACTCGCATCGCCAGTAAAAATACTATTATCATTGATGATATTCATATTGATGAAGAATTTGTTTTACCGGCCCCTCATCTCATCGTGAATGAAGTGAAAAATTCTGGATATAAAAAAATAAATATCATCGTGAATACTGCTAACGAAGTGTTAAGCGCATTGTTAACAAAATTCTTACAATGCGGATTTGATGAAATAAATTATAAAGGGCAACTTGTCGTCAAATCTTTTGATGGGTCGCCGTTGAGTGCTGAACAGCTGCATTTGACTCGCATGTGGGCCCCTCCAAATTGGTTGCCATCGCGTTAGATGTAAATAGTCATTGCAAATGATATGTAAAGTACCTAAGTATAATACAATTTTAGGTATTTCCTCGAAGCTATCAATTAGTAATATTAAATGATAACCTTGTCACCACCCTTATGAATTCAGAATGCCCACTTAATATGAGTCAACAACTTGTAGGAACTACTCAATTTTAATATAACATATGACTACTAAACCATGGGAATCATCCAGAATCGACCTACAGTTAGCCAAGCAACTAATTTCAAGTCAATTTCCGCAAGTTGATTGCTCAAGCTTAACTTTGCTTGGTGATGGATGGGATAACATTTCATTTTGTACGCATGATGATGTTGTTTTTCGCTTTCCTCGCAGGGAATTCTCGGTAACACTATTACTAAATGAAATTAATCTGCTCCCCTTTATTCAAAATAAAATTTCTTTACCTATCCCTTTGCCTCTTTACGTAGGTTCACCCACGGATGAGTATCCGTGGCCATTTGCCGGCTATAAATTATTGTCTGGACAAACATCAGATAGGTTGTCATTAACTCGAAATGATCGTAAGGCCTATGTGAGAACGATTGCAACTTTTTTGGCTGAATTACATCATATCGACACAGCAGATATGCAAACTCGTGGTGCACCGCTAGATTTGATTGGACGTGTAGATATCCAAGTAAGACTACCTAAAATTCAAGAATACCTAGACAAAATTGATGAGCTTGAACTTTTCAATACTGAAACATTAAGACAGTATGCGTTGAACTTTAAATTAAACAAGCCAGTCGAATTTAATTGTTTTGTGCATGGCGATTTGTATTCACGGCATTTATTAATTGATTCGCAAAAAAATATTAGCGGTATCATTGATTGGGGTGATATACATATAGGTAATGCTGCTGTCGATCTTGCTTTGGCGCATAGCTTTCTACCTCCAGAATCACTATCTGAATTTAAAGATATTTATGGTGTCATCGATGATGAAACTTGGAGGCTTTCAAAATTTCGTGCAATTTATAACTCAGTAAGAGACGTTGTATATGGTCACGATATAAAAGATAACAAATTAGTTGAAGAAGGTTTGAAAGGCTTAGGATTTATTAATGAAACTTTAATTTGACTGACTCTACTTTAAAATTATTTTTCACAATAAAATATTTTGACCGACAATAATGAAAATTGCGCTCACAATTGATGATTTACCAGAGTATGGTCCAACTGTATCTATATATACTTATCATGATTTGCTCGATATGATTCTCAAAACCATAAATGATTATAAAATTCCTGGCGTAATCGGATTTATCAATGGCAAGCACATTACACACACTCCACAATACAAAACTACACTCAAATCCTGGTTAATTGCGGGCTGTATCTTCGGCAATCATACCTATAGCCACCATGATCTTCGTGAAATTAGCGCTGATGATTATATTAAGGATATTACAAAAAATGAAGAAATTTTATTTAATTTAAATAACACGCATGAACCGCGTTATTATCGCTATCCTTTTTTATTAGAAGGTGAAACGGGCGAGAAATTTTATAAAATTCGTCATTATCTGCAAGAAAATAATTATCGCGTAGTGCCAGTTACAGTAGATTATTTAGATTATAAATTTAACTACCCCGTTTGCGTATGTTTAAAAAATAATGACAAACGCGCACTAAAAAAATTGCAAGAAGAATATGTCAATACTTCTGTTTATCGTTTTCAGGCATCAAGAAAGATTGCCAGAGACTTTTTCTCCAGGGATATTAAGTATATATTACTGACGCATTCAGGAATCGCAACCGCATTGTTTTTGCCTGCCGTCATTGAAAAATACATAGCGCTTGGATGCAAATTTGTTTCTGTTGAAGAAGCATTAGATGATGAAGTATATGACATAGATCCAATTTTTATTAGCTGTAAATCACCCAATTATTTATTACGTCTTGCGAAAGTAAAAAGAAAAAAAGTCGAATGGCCTATAGTTGATGATGCGTTACTTAGTTCGATTGCTGGTATTCAGAAAAAGTAAAAATTGAAAGAGAAGACATATGAATGTATGAATAATGTTTATAGCAAGCCATCAATTATTTTGAGTCATATACAAAGACAGCTTTTATCGCATCCAAGTATATACCAGTGTGTTGCAATGCAACGTATAAATACTTTGGGTCAAATTATACGAGTAGCTTATATTGTTAGTGATCAAGCCATAACCATAGAAAAACTGAAAAAAAATTTTCCTAATAATCCCGATATCCAACGTTTAGATTATGTAATGCGTCTTTATTCATTGCCATATCTTAAAAGTGGCGAAATTGATTTTTCTGCGCTAGAAAAATTTCCTATGCTAACAAATGCACTAATAAAAAAAATTACAACACAAATCAACAATCCAGACGATATCTATTTAGATAATTTAAATAATGATGAAATAGCTTTATTCAAAACAATAAATGATAAAGATTCTATTTTTCATGGTGATAAACTTAAATATAAGGTAGATATCCATACTTTATCTGAATTACTAAAACATACTGCAAAAAATTATCCTGAGAACGGAATACACATACTTGAGAAAAACAAGCCAGAAGAGTTTTTCAGTTATAAAAATTTATTAATAGAAGCCAATAAAGTAGCGATAGGATTAGCAAAAAATAATTTTTTTTATCAAACTCCAATTTTATTTCAAATAAAAAATATTAAAGAAATATTCATACTGTTTTGGGGATCCATACTGGCAGATTGTATACCAGTGCCACTTGCCATACCGTTGCAATATCATTTTAACGATCAGAATGCTAAAAAATTAATTTACACACTAGATGGTTTGCCAGACGGTGTTTTAGTTATCGATAAATCAACTTTAGCGTCTTCGCAATTTATCCGCAAACATAGCATCCATAATCCTCTAGTATTGCAAATTGAAAAACTAAGACAAAATGATCCGCTTGAAATAACGAGTAAGCTCACAAACGAAAATGGGATCGTATTGTATTTGCAGACTTCCGGCAGCACTTCTGCCCCTAAGCTTGTTCCTCAAACTCATTTGCGGTTGTTACATCGAAGCGCTGCTTCAATTCAATTTAATAAACTCCACGATAAAGACATCAGTTTGAATTGTTTCCCCCTAGATCATGTATGTGGATTAGTGATGTTCCATTTACGGGATGTTATGCTGGGTTGTAATCAAATCCACGCATCAATTAGTGAGTTTCTTGCAAACCCTCTAAATTGGTTAAATTGGTGTCATAAATATAAGGTGACTCTGACATGGGCACCCAATTTTGCGTTTAATTTAATTAATTCATACCAAAATAAATTCAATAACTATCAGTGGAATTTGTCATCAATTCGTTTTATTGAAAACTGTGCTGAACCGATTGTTGCCTCGCAAAATTTAAAGTTTTTACAACTACTGTCTCGATTCGGATTAAACTCAAATGTTATCCGCCCTGCGTGGGGTATGTCTGAGACTTGTTCTGTTATGGTTTTATCAGATTCTTTCAATGACACTCATGTTGATAATGAAGTTCGTTATGTAAAAGTTGGAAAACCGTTTCCAAACTCATCCGTGAGAATTGTTGATGAAGCTAATCAGATAATTAAGCAGGAAATTAACGGAAAACTACAGGTCAAAGGCAATTTTATATTTAACGGATATTTAAATAATGAAAATGAAAATGAAAAATCATTTACCAGCGATGGCTGGTTTGACACGGGTGACATTGCTCAAATTATTGATGATGAATTGGTTATTGTTGGAAGGTCAAAAGATATAATTATAATTAATGGAATCAATATTGCGGCTCATGAAATTGAAAGATCAATCGAGCAGATTGATGGTGTTATTCCCACTTTTACCGCAGCGGTTGCTGTTAATAATGAAAATAGCGTCGCAGATGAATTAGCTGTATTTTTTGTTTCAGATCAAATTGATGATGAATTAAAAATTTTAGTTAGCAAGCTATGTTCGAAAGTTTCTCGTGATATAGGTATCTCACCTCAATACCTATTTAAAGTAGAGCGTGCTCAAATCCCTAAAACCACGGTTGGTAAAATTCAAAAAGAAAAATTGCGAGCTGCATTCAATCATAATCAGTTTGAACCTATTTATATTAACAGGGATTTTTCCCATACAAAATTAATTAAAATCGACTCAGCCTTTAATAAAATATGGCAAAGATGCGAATCAAATTCAACGAATTCTCTTGATCTCGACACCTTACTGATATTTGTGCAAAATCAAACTTTAACATTGAAATTAAATGAATTAAACGCGCAATATAAATCAGTAATACTAGTTTACCATGGTTCCATTTATACAAAACTATCTGACACATCTTTTTTGATTGATTTTGTTGAGCCAAGCCATATAGAAAAATTGTTTAAGAACGTTAAGGGTTCTTTGGGTCATGTTTCAGCGATCATTTATCTCCGTCAATCTGTTCAGGCATCATCAGAATTTGATGATGCTATATTTTATCTGAAGGCAAATATTGAGATATATAAATATATCATTTTTAATAAAATTAAAATTTCTCTATTAGTTAATATTTTGTTAATCGATAGACACATGCCCATACAACTCGCTAATTTTCTTGATGCAGGCACTGGATGCTTAATGCAAACCATGAATGCCGAGCAGAACAACTTTTATTGCAGAAGTATAGAAATTGAAATAGAGAATGAGGTGAACTTAGCCTCCATTATTTCGACAGAGCTAAAAGATATCAGCAAAGAACCAGAAATTAAATATAGAAATAACGCTCGTTATGTATGTCGTTTGCAAGCTCTCTCTAAGCAAAATACGATACAGAAAATCGAATCTAAAAGCACCTTTCTGATAACGGGTGGTTTAGGTGGTATTGCAATACATTTAGCGGAAAAACTTTTAACTAAATTCACAGCAAAAGTAATACTCTGCGGAAGAACTAATGTTAATAAACTGAATACTTCCCAGTTTAATAGATTAGAATTATTAAAAAAAAAATATGCAGATTCTATATCTTACTTAGAAATAAATATCGAAAATATTGCTAATTTATCTGAATTTTTTCAAAATAATAAAATCCATGGTATATTTAATCTTGCAGCCTGCACAGATGATAGTTTGGTTATTGATCTTAAGGATGATGCTTTATCAAAAACTATTTCTCCTAAATGGAAAGGAACGTGGAATTTATATAAATTAGCCGAACAGTATTTTATACCTCTCATTGTCAACTTCTCTTCTATAAACAGTTATTTTGGTGGCTCTCATGCTTGCGCATATTCGGTAGCGAATCGAGTTCAAGAAGTAATTTCTGACTACGTTAATAAAAATAGCCAGTCTGTCGTTATGGTAAATATTTCTTGGTCTATGTGGAATAACATTGGATTAAGTCATGGTTCACAATATAGTGAGCTTGCTAAAATGCAAGGGTATGAAATTTTAGAGCCGTCACAAGCTCTTGAGAAAATGTTCACGCTATTAACCACTAATCAAAAAAGCGTATTTATTGGTATAGATAAAACGAACGAAAGAATGAAAGTTAAACTGTATCAGGCGCCATGCCCCGCTAAAATATTAGTTACTACAACTAATAAAAACAACTTTACTGATGTCTATGATGATTTTGGTAATAAAGTGATAGTTCGATTTGAGAATAAAAATAACTCAAAAGTGACTTATCCAATTCAGGATAACTTAATGACTCGTGACTTATCAATCGAAGTTAACGTTTCCACCACTTCAGCGTTAATTGTCGACTTAATAGATATTTGGCGCTCAGTTGGAATCGAGTATGTCGATGCTGATCTGAATATATTTGAATTAGGAACCAAATCAATTATGATCCCCGCAATTTTGGTAAAAATATATGATCGATTTAAGATAGATCTATCTGTGATTGAATTATTTCAATTTTATAACTTAAATAGTTTGGCAAATTATATTCAACAAAAATTAAATGCTATCTAATTTTTGAAAAAATTGTGTATCGCTCGCGATTAGTTCTGTCGCTTCTTAGCTAAATTTAAGTTTTCCACTCAAAAAGATTGCAATTCGTTTACATCCTTTTCTAATAGATCTCATATACTATCTTTCTGGAATAACGTCAATCCCACTCAGATAGTAGTTCATTAGCTTTATAACAAAATAAATACTTTTGAAAAGCAGTGGCGACTGCGTTGGCAATATAACAATTATCTATGTCTAGTGGGAAAAGTTTCCATGATATGATCTCTGATTGACTAAGCGTCGAAATTTTTAACCAATCATGCGAACTAACCGATTTATTTAGATCAACAGAAATAGTAGTAAGATCAAGTGTTAACCCAATTCCCACAGCTTTTAAGTAAGCTTCTTTTCTGGTCCAGCAACGAAAAAAAGCCTCCTTTTTTTCTTCTTGACTATTCAGTGCTGAAAAAAATACCTTTTCTAGGGGCGAAAAGATAATTTCGCCTAAGCCTTCTATCGAGCGTTTTTTATCATAATATTCTATATCGATACCTATCGAATCTTCTGCTGTTATTGCTATAAGAATAAGGTCGCGCGAATGTGATATATTAAACTGAACTCTTAATGAGTTTTGTAAATTATCTAGTACTGGTTTCCCATGACTTCCGAAGTCAAAGCCTAAACATCGTGGATCGCAATCTAAATAATTGGCTAGAATTAACCGCTTCATGCTATGTGTTACTTGATAGCGATAACTATCACGCTCAAAAATAAATCGTTTGGAACGCTTTATCTCTTCGGGAGAAAGTAGTGAGATAAGATATTCGAGTTGATAGTTAACATTACACAGATTGATTCGCCAAATGTGTAATTCTGATCGCGAAATCGATAATTTAACGGGGGGGCTTTGCCATAAAACCAAACTCATATTGCTATCTATCTAATTTGGATCTTTTTTATATTATATAACTTCTGCTCTCAATTAACAAAACAATTTATTACCTTGCGGGACTTTTGCGGGATAGAACTATGCTCTTATGGGTATTTATATGATAATTGTAATGGGCGCCATATATTAAAAAATTCTTTTTTCAGTTACTTACAATTAAGCGCTTAATTATGATGAGTCCGCTGCTCTAACCAACTGAGCTATGGGCCCCTTCACAAGGAAGGAGTCGAATTGTAGCTAATTTAAACAGGGTTAGCAGTTTCGTGTCTCTACTTATGAATCTAATATCTGTGCCCACCGCTCTGCTACATTTTGAAAATAACACTCTATAATATATTTCTTCTATAATAGTCTTTAAGCATCTTCACTAGAAAGGAGTGTCTGTGAAACTTTTCTTATCAGCCATAACTTTAAGTTTGTTAATCATAAGTTCAAGTGCTGTTGCTGTGACTACGGCAGAATGTCAAGCAGCATGGAAATCTTCTGCTGCTTATAGAAGCTGCTCTCCAGGTTGGGGAACAAAAGCTATTGGTAATAAATGCGGCATTTACGTGCATTGCAAAAAACCGGACGGCAGTGAAGTCGCTAATGGAAGTTATGTTCCACATTATGATCAACAAGGCAAGGATATCGTTAGCTCAGATTATTCACTATTTTATACGACCGATGAACTCAAAAAACTCAATAATTGTAATGGTGAATTAAAAGTAGGCGCGTGTTAAAACAATCATATTAAAAAATCTTGAGCTTTAAAAAAATAAAGATTTTTTAAATCCTAATAACTATAAATTACATTCAGCAATTTTTTATATTTATTTAAGGACAAATGATGCGTAAAAAAAATCGAGGAAAAATTCATACCGTCAAATTGCTTAAGAAAAAAGAAAAACACACCGAAACTCATCAACAAGCAGGTCACTCAATTCCCATTCTAACCACTGCCCAAGGTATTGCTGTTGCCGATGATCAAAACTCCTTACGCATAGGACCTAAAGGTCCTACATTGCTTGAAGATTTTCATTTACGCGAAAAAATTTTTCATTTCGATCATGAAAGAATTCCTGAACGCGTCGTTCACGCCAGAGGCTATGGCGCGCATGGATATTTTGAAAATTATCGATCACTGGCGGAATATACTAGTGCGGATTTATTTCAGAGGGCAAAAGAAAGAACGCCCGCTTTTGTGCGCTTTTCAACGGTGGTAGGAAATAAAGGATCGGCCGATTTAGCGCGTGATGTTCGAGGTTTTGCCGTTAAATTATATACTAAAGCAGGAAACTGGGACATTGTTGGTAACAATATACCGGTTTTTTTTATTCAAGATGCCATAAAATTTCCTGATCTAATACACGCTGCCAAAGATGAACCGGATAGTGGTTTTCCGCAAGCACAAACCGCACATGATAATTTTTGGGATTTTATCTCACTGAATCCCGAAAGCATGCATATGATAATGTGGGTAATGTCCGATCGCGCTATCCCTCGCTCTTTCCGTTTCATGCAAGGTTTTGGTGTGCATACTTTCCGACTGGTTAATGCCAAACAAAAATCGACCTTTGTTAAATTTCATTGGCAACCCAAATTGGGCTTGCAATCCCTCACCTGGGATGAGGCAGTTAAACTCAATGGTGCCGATCCTGACTTTCATCGTCGTGATCTTTGGGAAGCTATTCAATCCGGTAATTTTCCAGAATGGGAATTAGGACTTCAACTTTTCGATGAAGCAACCGCAGAAAAATTTGATTTTGATATCTTAGATGCAACCAAATTAATTCCGGAAGAATTAATCCCAATTAAAAAAGTGGGCCGTTTAGTCTTAAATCGTTGCGTAGATAATTTTTTTGCTGAAACAGAACAAGTTGCATTTTGTACTCAAAATATCGTCCCTGGTATCGATTTCAGTAATGATCCGTTACTGCAAGGTCGTAATTTTTCTTATTTGGATACGCAAATAAAGCGATTAGGAAGTCCAAACTTCACTCAACTACCCATTAACGCGCCGAAATGTCCCTTTCACAATTTTCAACAAGATGGTCATATGGCGCTTCATACTATTTCGGGACGAGCTAATTACGAACCTAACTCATGGGGAAAAAATGGCGGTCCGCGTGAATCTTTAAAAAAAGGTTTTCATTCCTTTCCTGCCTTGGAGTCGGGTAAAAAAGTACGACTGCGTTCGGAAAGTTTTTCCGATTATTATAACCAAGCCAACCTATTTTATAAGAGTCAAACTGCGGTTGAGCAAAAACATATACAAACCGCTTTAGCATTCGAGCTTAGCAAAGTCTCTACACATGCTATTCAAACTCGTGTTATTTCCCATTTACTCAATATTGATAGGCAACTTGCCAAGCATGTCGCTTATCAATTGGGTTTATCGCCTCTACCCAAATCTGCTCCCGTATTCTGCACTAAGAAAACAAATCAATCTTGCGCACCTTCATTAAGTATATTCTTGAATAGTCCAAATACTTTTAAGGGAAGAAAGTTAGGTGTGATACTTACTGAAAGGAGTAACTTTTCCTTAGCCGCTAATCTAGAGAAATTAATCAAAAAAGAAGGCGGTCAATTAGAAATAATTGCCCCTAAAATTTTATATTTTAAAAATAAAAAACAACTTAAACCACAGCAAAGCTTCGAAACAGCCATTTCTGCTAGTTATGATGCCATTGCAATTATGGCTAAACCTAAAGACTTAATTAAATACGATAAATTTAAATTATTTATTTTTTTTCAAGAGTGTTTTCATCAATGTAAATTTATGGCTTATACGCCTGAATTTGCTCTTCTATTTAAAGAATTGAAATTTAAACCCGATCAAGGCCTAGTGTTTTTAAAAAATACTGAAAGTTGTCAAACGTTTATAAAACTTTGTAGAAAACTGCGTTATTGGGAACGCAGTAAAATCAATAATAAATAACACAAAAACAGACTTTCTTATCATTCATTATTTTTATGTGTAAAATAGTTTTTACCAATTACCCTCTATTTTTTTTCTTGCTGGTTTTTATGGTTATGGATGTTTTTGCAGAAGAAAAACCTGATAACTTTGTTTATGTCACTGAGATCATTCCTAACATTAAACAAGATATACGTTATTTTGGTAATAATAATTTTGTTGGCCGTCCCATTGCCGGTTATAAGAAGCCGGTCTGTATGTTAACGAATGCTGCTGCTCAAGCTTTATTGAAGGTACAATCCGTTCTAAATAAGCAGAATTTAGGCCTATTAGTCTATGATTGTTATCGACCGCAAATGGCTGTTAATGATTTTATACAGTGGAGTCAAAACTCTGACCAAAAGATGAAAGAGATCTTTTATCCGCATATTAACAAAAGTAATCTTTTTAAACTCAATTACATTGCACGACGTTCAGGTCATACGCGTGGTAGTACGGTGGATCTAACGATAGTCGATCTTGAAAATAACCAAGCACTGGATATGGGGACGCCTTTTGATTATCTCGATCCACTATCCCATCCTGATAATCGTAATATTACTAAGGAACAATTTCAAAATCGGATGTTACTGCGCTCATTAATGATAAAATTTGGCTTCAGGCCGATAAAAACCGAATGGTGGCATTTTACATTACAAAATGAACCGTATAAAAATATTTATTTTAATTTTTTTGTTGAGTAATTTATTTTTATAAACTTGAGATACCTACTAGATTCATTTAAAATAATAAAAAAGCTAACAGAGAAGTAAAATGACAAAATTAATAGAAAAAGCCATTCTACAAGAATGGCAATATAGAAACGCTACTCAACAAGCGCTACTCAAGTTCAAGCAGGAACTGCATCCACTTCTCCATGATCTTTCTCCTGACGAACTCATCAAACTTGAAAAAAATGTTCTTGATAAGTTAAAAACTGACAAAGAACTTATTATTTCACTTAATAAGGCTCTAGAATCTTATCCCGCTGGTACCGATGCTACCTGGTCTTTAAAAACTAATAAAATGTTGGAAATTCTTGATGGGGCCATCAGTTTTATCGAACTAGAGTTTGATTCCTTTATAGTAAGTATTAAAGAAGACTCTGAATTAGCTCATTATCACATAAAAACTGGCGAAAAGGATATCACCATTATTGCCAATACTGGATCATCCATTTACGGAACTTCTAAAGCAAGTTTTTTGAAAACTGCTCTTATTAATATTTATTTAGTTTGTCAAGGAAAAAACCTCTTAAGTGAAATTGATATTAATAATAGTGATAAGGAATACTGGATCGATCATACGCCCAATGCCCATGTCACACCATTACCTGATAAATTAAATCCAGAAGATATTAAGGTTAATGATGTCAAATTTACTCAATGCACTTACTTTTATAACGATGCGAAAACCCCTAAAGGGTTAGCGTTTATTCATAGTGGTTATGCTTTTGGCAGTTACCGCAATGAACCCCGCTATCCTTATCAACCACCTAAATTACTCGGCAAACTAAACGGGCCTGAAGATTGTTCTTCCTTTATTGGAAAATTAACCTTAGAAACTGATCAAATCTCCACCGCCGATCTTTGGAAACGCTGGCAATATCAACGTGAGGGTTATCCTAGCGATCAAGCTTGGGAAAACTCTAAGATAGGAAAATTACTTATCAATAATTATGCTGTAATAGAACCTAATAAGGTTCAACCTGGCGATATCTGGGCAACGCGGAGTTTTGATAAAAATAAAGATCCCGAGATGAAAGGTTATGGCAAAGGCGGCCATACAGTTTTGGTTGTCGACAATCCAGATAAAAATGAGGTCATGACCTTAGGTTACAATCGGAATATGCCAGAAAATGAAGGCTTTGGAGAGCAAAAATTTCCCATGTATTCTAAACCTTCTGATGGCAAACGTATTTTTTTCTTTAGAGTAAATTCTTCGGCACTGGAACCTCAAGAACCTAAACCCTTCTTAGACTGTTGCAAGATAATTTGAATTTAAAACACTTGCAATAAATATTCGGGTTTTTTATTCCAAAATTTTATTTGCCATTTTCTATTTTCATAAGTCAATAAACAAATATTACCTGTTGCTACTTTGAATTCTTTGTTTTGCACATATTCTTCAAATAGACCGGGAATCAATTTCAGAAAATAGCGTAGACGGCCATTACTAGTAATCACTAAAATAGTATCTGTAAGATCAGATTGAGTGACTAACTCTTTGCTAAACTCTTTTACTTCCTTGAGCATATGTGTAGGAGATCCCGACCAGCCTGCAATTTTTGGCCAAATACTTAAGTTTTCCCAAGCAGACAATTCTTCGCCTTCACCTATTTCTTGAATTTGCGTATTACTTAGACCTGCCCAATTTCCATAATCGATCTCATTTAAACGTGAGTCCACAATAGGTTTTAAAGAGGAATGTAATTGTTCTAACACGATAGCTGCATAATCATGCGTTCTTTTTAAAGGACCACAATACACAGCCTTAAGATATATATCGGCTTTTTGCAAAGCTTGTGCTAAACATTGAGCTTGTAAGATACCTGAATCAACTAAAGGTAAATCTTGTGTCGCACCCACCCAAAACACCGGATCAGTTGCAGAAAAAGTATTACCATGCCGAGATAAAATAACTTTCATATCATTTACTATAATGGAACTAATTCGCCTTCCGCCTCTATCAATTGCTCAACTCGAATAACATCTTCTGGACTATCAACCGAAGCATGCGTATGACCTTTATAATCCACTAAAATCACTCGAATCGATTTTCCATTTTCTAATAGTCGTAATTGTTCTAGACCTTCTAATCTCTCTAAAGGAGTGGGCGGTAAAGATATATAGCTTGCTAAGGCTGAATAACGATAAGCATAAAGTCCAATATGCCGATAAAGGGGTGGCGATTCCATTTGCGTATTTCTTAAATAGGGAATCATACTTTTAGAAAAATATAGGGCATTTAAATCTTTATCACATACAACCATTGTGCCTCCCACTTCACCTTTTAATTTAGCCTTTTTCATAAGAAAATATTGCTCTATATTAATGAGTGTTGCTGGCGTTGTTATTTCTAATTGCGAATTATTGATCATGGCATCGATTAATGCTTGAATAACCCAAGGTGGCGTTAACACCGCATCTCCTTGCAAATTTAAAATAATCTCCGGTTTATTTGTTAATAAGGTAAGTGCGGAAAAAATACGTTCAGTGCCATTATTACATTCTTCAGTCATCAGAACTTTAGCACCAAAACCTACAGCATGTGTTTGTATCTCGACATGATCTGTAGCAATATAGACTTCATCCACCTCTTTAATCGTCTTTGCAATAGACCAAACTCGATAAAGTAAACTGTAACCATTAATCAACGCTAATGGTTTTCCTGGAAAACGACTGGATTGATAACGTGCTGGAATAATAATGACATTTTTATTCTGCATAGTGACTATTCGATTCTCCGTTTTGTTGTTCTTGTATTTGTTTCAGTACTGAAAAATCTTCTAATGTGGATGTATCCTGTTCAATTTGGCGGTTCACAGCAATATCTTGTAATAAGCGGCGCATAATTTTTCCCGAACGAGTTTTGGGTAAAGCAACGGTAAAAATTAAACGCTTAGGTAATGCTAAAGCACCAATAGTACTGCGTACTTGATTTATAATATTTGTTTTTAATTGTGGTGATGGTTGTTCGGCATCATTCAGTACAACGAAAGCAACGATAGCCTGACCGGTGGTTTTATCAGGAATAGGTACCACCGCAGATTCAGCTACCGCTGGATAACTATCTAAAGCGGCCTCGATTTCCGCAGATCCTAAACGATGCCCAGACACTTTTATGACGTCATCGGTACGCCCCATAATCCAAATATAATTTTGGTCATCGTAGTGAGCGCTATCGCCAGAGAAGTAAGCATGCGGAACTTTACTCCAATATTGTTCCTGATATCGTTTTGGATCATTCCAAATGCCGCGTAACATACTTGGCCAGGGTCGGCGAATCACCAACGCGCCTCCTTTTCCTTGCTCTACTCGAAGTCCCGTCGCAGGATCCACAATATCCACTTCCACTCCGGGTAAGGGTTTGGTAACAGAACCTGGCTTAGTCGGTGTTGCTCCTGGGAGTGGTGCAATCATTATGGATCCGGTTTCGGTTTGCCACCACGTATCAACAATGGGACAGCTTTTGTTTCCAATTTTTTCAAAATACCAAACCCATGCTTCTGGATTTAATGGCTCACCGACACTGCCTAGCAATCTTAAACTGGATAAATCTTTTTTATCTATCCATTCATTACCCCATTTCATAAAAGAACGTATCGCTGTCGGGGCCGTATAAAAAATGCTGACGCGGTAAGTTTCAATCAACTGCCAAAAACGATCCGGTTTAGGCCAGTCAGGTGCTCCTTCATAGACAAGTACAGTCGCTGCATTCAGCAATGGTCCATAAACCACATAAGTATGGCCCGTGATCCAACCTACATCGGCCGTACACCAGTAAACATCTTCTGGTTTTAAATCAAAAACTATCTTGGTGGTATAGTAAGCGCCTACCATGTAGCCACCAGTAGTATGAAAAATCCCTTTCGGTACGCCCGTAGAGCCTGAAGTATAGAGAATAAAAAGCGTATCTTCGCTATCCATAGCTTCTGCAGGACAGTTTTCGCTAACTCCCGCTATCACGTCATTCCACCAAACATCACGATCCACTTTAAAAGGAATTTCAGCATGCGTACGTTGATAAATAATCACCTTTTCTACTAACGGACAACTGAGCAAAGCTTCATCCATCACCTGTTTAAGTGGAATGATCTTGCCGCGTCGATAGCCCCCATCCCCAGTTATCACAAATTTAGATTTGGAATCTTGAATACGGGTGTCTAAAGCTTGTACCGAATAACCGCCAAACACCACATTATGTATGCACCCTAAGCGCGCACAAGCTAACACAGCAATAATAAGCTCAGGTATTAAGGGCATATACAGCGTAATGCAATCGCCTTTTTTTGCACCTAATTTTTTTAACCCATTCGCAAACTGACAAACTGCTTGATGTAATTCTTTATAAGTAAATTGACGTTTTTCTTCTGGTTCACCCTGCCAGATCAACGCCGTTTTTTCTGCATAATGTTCCAGATGTCGATCGAGGCAGTTATAAGACAGATTGGTTTTACCCCCTTGAAACCATTGCGCATACGGTTCCTGCCAAGTTAATACCTTTCTCCAAGTTTGCATCCAATGTAATTCGCCGGCAATGTTAGCCCAAAATTGTTCGGGCTGTTCCATAGAGTAGCGATAAATCTCGTCATATTGGGCCATCGATTTAATCGTCGCCTGATCAGAAAATTTTTTTGACGGGGGATAAACTTTGATTTCTTTTAAGATAGTATCTATTGTTTGTGATTCGTTTATAGACATATTTTATACTCCTGTTGTCAAAACGACCAAAATATGACGATACTTTTCTAAGAATGTATATCGCCACTTGCGACTACTGGATTCATCAACTAACCTTAAAGCTTAAGCCAATTTAAATTGAGGAGAAGTATTATGTTAGCGTGGGCATTTATCTTTCTAGCTATTGCTATCATTGCTGCCATCATTGGGTTCACTGGTGTTTTTGCTGTAGCTGCAGGCGTTGCAAAAATTATCTTTTTTATATTCATCATATTAGCTATCATTGCATTTGTAACGATGTTATTTCGTAGACAACGATAAAAAATATCGCTGGCATGAAAATAAACTATTATCACTTATTCATCTAAAATTAAACGTCGAATTTGTTCACAAACATTATGCATAATATGTATGTTATGGTTGCATGCCAGCTGGTTATAAAGCGATGACCCTTGTTTAAATAAACAATGTAAATAGGCGCGAGTAAAATGTTGACAAGTATAACATAAACACCCTGCTAAAATAGGATTTTCATCTTTTGCATAAATAGATTTTTTAATTAATATTCTCGATTGATTATTTTCGCTGATAAATTCTAACCAATTACCTTTTTTGATAATATTTCCATGATAAAGTGCACCATGTCGTGCATTGCGTGTTGGTGCAACACAATCAAACAAATCAATTCCCTTAGCAACTACATCAATTAGATCTTGTGGATTAAGTCCTACACCCATGGTGTAACGAACTTTATTTTCCGGTAATAAGGGTCGAATCCAATCGATAACTTCAGTGGTTTTTTGCATATCAAAACCAATTACCTCCCCTCCAATTGCAATACCATCTAGCTGAGCTGCTAAAATAAACTGTGTACTTAATTCGCGAAGATCTCTAAAACTCCCACCTTGAATTATTCCAAATAAAGCTTGTTGATGACTATAAACTAAATCTGAGGCGAGATAAGCTTCTTTTGAAGCTAATAACCAACGATGCGTACGCTCCATCGCCGCTAAAGCTGCCTCTCTGCCACCATTTTCAGGTGTGCATTCATCAAACGCCATAATGATATCGGCACCAATAATTCTTTGCGCTTCGATAGAGCTTTTGGGCGTTAAATGGATCACCTTTCCTGTAACAGGATGTTTGAAATGGGCTCCTTCTGCATCAATACGACAAATTTTGGCATTTTTCGACAAACTAAATACTTGAAAGCCTCCACTGTCTGTTAACATAGGTCCATCCCAAGCCATTAAACGATGCATTCCTCCAATGGCTAAAATAACCTCCATGCCAGGATTGAGTAACATATGGTAAGTGTTGCCACCTAAGATAATTTGCGAGCCTGCATCCACCAGATCGTGGGGCGTCATATGATTAACAAAAGCTCGCGTTCCCACAGGCATAAACGCAGGAGTTAGCACACTTCCATGCGCTGTACTTAGCTTAGTGACTCGAGCGTGGGAGTTTTTGCTGGATTTGAGCAGTTGACAATTAAATTGATTACTCATGTAGATAGACACATTTTATGGCTTTGAAGCTAATTTTTTTTCAATGGCGCTAAATATTCCTCGTAAAATTTTCACTTCATTTACATCTAATTCGCATCGACTGAATAAACGACGTAATCTATCCATAATTTGTTGGCTACGCAGCGGCTTTAAAAATTCAATTTTATTGAGTATGTCCTGTAAATGTTGATAAAAATATTCTTGTTGTTTGACATTCGCCAACGAAATAGCTTTTTCTTCAGTATTGTTTTCTTGCATTAAAAAAGCCATGCGCAACTCATAACACACAATTTGCACTGCAGCGGCTATGTTTAAAGAGCTATAATCGGGATTTGCTGGAATATTAATTTGAAAATGGCATTGTTGTAATTCTTTATTGGTCAGGCCGCATCGTTCACGCCCAAATACTATGGCTACTTTCTGCTTGGATTTAATCGCTAGCTTCTCGGCTGCCGCTCGGGCAGTTAAAGAAATCCAATGGAGTTCGCGGGTACGCGTACTCGTACCCAATACTAACTGACAATCCTGAACTGCTGAGGTTAAATGATCGACGACTGTCGCTTCAGCCAACACGTCAATGGCATTACTCGCACGCACTGATGCATTTACATGTGGAAAGGACTTAGGTTCAACCAGATAAAGCTGTTTTAAGCCCATGGTTTTCATCGCTCGAGCAACCGCTCCAATATTACCTGGGTCGGTTGTTTTAACGAGAACAATGCGAATTTGTGAAAGTGGCATGGTTTTACCTGTAAACCTTTCGACTAGCAGGCTTCACTCTATCAGGTCGATCAGTTTAGATTTTATATTGTTGTTTAAACACCTAGCTTCACATAAAGGATTAATGCCGTCAAATTGATCTCAAGCTTGTTCTTGAGTATTTTCTGAAGAATAAGCACAGACATTTCTTTTCACCATCGCCTAAGGACAAGCAATGGGCGCTCCATTTAACACACAAGTACTGGCATGTATTTGAATAACACTAGCGCCGGCGACAGCGGCAATTGCTGCCGCAGGTCCAGTGGAAATTATTACTCCATTGTTTACTACAATTTTACTCCCGTTGCCAATCGCCTGTAGGGCGCTCACTGGATTTGGGGTTTGATTGGCTACAGCGATTATGGGACTAGTGGCGGTGATAGAAGCGAAATCATCTGCCGAAATGCCAGCCAAAGAACCTATGCCCGTTACTGAAATTGCAGTGTTGACAAGCGCAACAGACGAAACATTCTTACTAAGAAGACCGATCGCTATATTCCCATTCACAGAAACCTGCGTATTTTCAATAGTAGCGGTAGCGTTATCCAAAGTTTGCAATCCCGAGGGGATGCCGGTACCGTTATTATTAAGCTGCATAGTTACTTGATTGGCCGCTAAACTTGCGTTGTCTTCCGCTAATAAACCAACCACCTGATTCTGCGTAGTCGCAGAAAGATTAATTTTGCTATTAACTACGGTAGCATTCGTGCCATTCGTAAGTGCTACCCCAAAAAGAGCTAAATTATCGCTGATTGGTGCATTAGTGCTTTCTATATTGAAGACTGTATCATTAATATGTGCGGTTGACGTATCTAAAAGCTCTGCTCCACCGATATCATCATTTCCTCCTGCTACTGAAACAGTGGCAGACGCTAGCTTGACTAAAGAACTCCCCGCTGCTAAAACAGCCAACGCACTATCCCCTCTTGCATTGAGCTCGCTGCCCTGCAATAAAACACTTCCTGCATCTATAAACACACTGGTGTTGAAGGCGTTAGTGGGAGTGCCGATCTGGCTGACCGTAATAATGTTCGAGCCCCCATCCATTTGCACACCATTACCTGCAATCGTAGCCGGAGTTGATGCAAGAATTATATTTTCTAAGGTATTATCCCCTGGAAGAATAAGCGCACCATTAAAGATCGAGCGTAGAGCACCGGTTGCGGCTTGGCTATAATCCGCTGTACGAGAAGAAAGAGTTTGTCCCGTTTGCAAAGTAACTGGGTTGGTTCCACCTGGCACATCTAAAGCATTATAATTGCCTCCATTAAAATACATCACGGTGTTGGGAATTAAGGCGGCTAGCGTCGCTGCACCTGTGTCAGTTAGATCTGTGGGTCCACAGGGATTTTCAAACGTACAGTTGTCCAGGGTTAAACCGATTCCACCATTATTCGGTGTACCCGTTTGACTAAAAAATACCAGGCTATTCCCTGCCAATTCTTGGCTTAAAGTTTGGTAAGTTTTGCGACTCGGTATTTTTGCACCATGACCAAGCTCAGCCAAGTAACGATCTACCGGATCCGTGATGCGTTCTTCTAACGTAGGATCACTGCGATGTACATGCGTGCCACCCAACTCGATACCCAAACCTACAGCACCTGTATTGTGTTGCAGATTGTCATAGTTATATGCCGCAAAAACCTTGAGATAGGAGGTTGGCCAATATTCTAAGCCTGTGGTCCCACCCCAAACATTATCTTGTGTCGGAGCAAAAAAATAACTACCTATAAAAGCTTTTAATGATGTTTGAGGAAATAGCTGATACGCTAGCTTAATATCAGCACCAGGACCGTCAGTCTGAACCATTTGCACGCTGCTAATAATCTGAGAACGACCACTAAATGAAGAAACATTAGACACGCCGCCGTTTACATTGCGATCGCCCATCACAAAGTAACCATTGAGATGTGTATCCCAACGTGAACCTAGGGCCTCAATTCCTGGATTAGCTACCCAGAGTCGCGCATTGTTATCTATTTTGCTATAACCCCCAAAGAGGTAAACACCTAAAATAACTGCTCTATTCTTTATCCAACGATAACCTAAACCTAAATCGGCATAACCTTGATTATCGCTGCCATATCCCAGTGCCGGATCAACATAAAGATTATGCTGCGTATCTCCTGCCAGTGGCAACATAACATCTGCTTGGCCAACGGTATAATCACTGGCATAGACATTTCCAGAGAATCTGGGAGGCGGAGGAGTAGCATTGCAGTTAAGTGCCGTTAAGGTAACAATACTGCTTAGTAAGACGTAAAAAAAATGGTGCTTCCTTATCATCTTAAACCTTCTGGCTTCAAATTCTTTAGGTATTAATTCACAAAGATAGCATTATCTATAACGTATGAAGATATAGCGTATAAAGAACAAATGTTCAATTGACTGGGTTTTGGGTGATAGGAACGGATATCGTAATTTGATTGAAAGATATTTTAGATGCATAAGCTATGGTATCATTCTTACACTTTTAAAAACATTGTATTAGTTTTCACTCTATCATCAATACCTATGCACCCCTTCTTAAATATCGCCGATCGCGCTGCCCGTCTGGCAGGCAAAACTATTTTAGATGGTTTAAACCGCCTAGACCGACTTCGTATGCAACAAAAGCAGGACAATCGCGGTGTTGTCACTGAGATCGATCTAAAAGCTGAAAAAATTATTATCGCTACTATCCAAGATGCCTATCCCAACCATGGAATACTCGCCGAGGAAAGCGAGCCTATTAATGGTAATAGCTATACTTGGATCATTGATCCACTCGACGGAACATGTAATTATGTCCATGATTTTCCACATTTTGCAGTATCTATTGCTATTAAAAACAATGAAAAAGATTATATTGAGCATGCCCTGATTTATGACCCCTTACGCCAAGAAACATTTACTGCAACGCGGGGACAAGGTGCCTATTTAGATAACACACAACGCTTTACGCGTCGTTTACGAGTGAGCGCGCGCTCCACTATTCCAGAATCTTTAATTGGAATCTCTATTCCTAGCCGTGGCTTTAATACACTGACTGCTTCTATCAATAAAGAAGCTCTACGCGCCATGATGTCACAAGCCAGTGGCATACGCCGAACCGGATCGGCAGCTCTTGATTTAGCTTACGTGGCTGCAGGACGCTTAGATGCTGCTTTGGAGCTTGAACTTGCGCCCTGGGATATGGCTGCGGGTGTTTTGTTGGTTAAAGAAGCGGGTGGAATCGCATGTGATTTAAAAGGCGGAGAAAACTACTTTGAAGCTGGACATATCCTTGTCGCTAATCCCAAGCTCTGTCCTTTAGTATTACAAGCTATTCGTTCAGTTTAGCGTTGATTGGTTATTGTGATGTAATCATTTTTCAGTATATTATTGCCATCCTCTTTCATTGTAATTTGACTCAAGCTAATTTGACTCTGATAACTACTCTTTTGAAAGAGAGAAGACCTATTTGGTTCAAACTCTATTTGAAATATTTTACTTATCAAATTCTTAAAAGCTTCCCATATTGATAATTTTCGTTGATTTAAACATTTCTGCAACTCTGAGTGTTTACATTTATATTCAGGCTGTGCAATAACATGCTGAAACCTTAGCTCGTCATTCTCTTCGATTAAAGTTATATAGTGTGATAATTGTGCTTTTATTAGATACCTTCCTTTTTTTGCTACTAAATTATCTTCATCTTCAGGGTCTCGAATCTCTGTAAATTTACACTTTTCTTGAATCGTTAAACGCTGCTTATCAAAACTAATATGCACTTCTTTTTCAATTTCTTTTGGAATATAGACTTTACCTTTACCGTTCTTGTCAGGCATGCTCATTGTTTCTTTTATAGCTGCTTCAAATGCATAGAGCAAACCACCCTGATGAAATAACGCATTAGCAAATTTTTGCCAATAAGGTAATTGCTTTTCATCGCCTTCAGTAAAGCAGTATTTATTCCATATTGTTGATAAGTTTTCTTTTTGAAGGTCCCTTACTTTTCGACAATAATGTTCATGCCCTTATAAATTTCCATTAACGACCTACCATTTATAAAAATAAGCTGAGCATCTCTAATGAAGTCCTTTTTAACCTGTTCAGTATCAGCAACACAAAATTTAAATTGGTTAATATCATAGGTAAAAATAGCCATTTTTTATTTTCCCCTTACAGTTATCGTTTTTATTAATTAGTTATATTACCAACGATAACTTAAGTAATTATTAAAAAACTTACAGTTTTTAAATAGCGTTTATAGGGGGAAATATAAAAGGCTTAGATACAAGCTCGTCTGAGAACTCTAAAGAAGCATATTGAATTAAGGTCTATCGTCAACACTTTTTACCGGAGGCAAAAAATTACGTCGATCCAAGCCTAGTGCAACGGCAATAGTTCCGGCCACATAAATCGACGAATAAGTACCCACAACGATTCCTATTACTAGTGCTAAAGCAAAACTATGAATCATTGTTCCACCGAAAACACACAGCGAAAGCACAACGAGTAATGTCGTTGCGGATGTCATGATAGTACGCGACAAGGTTTGATTAATGGAGAGATTGACCACTTCTACTGCAGTGCCTTTACGTAGCTTACGAAAGTTTTCACGAATTCGATCAAAGATAACAATCGTATCATTCAGTGAGTAACCAATCACCGCTAAAATAGCGGCTAATGCCGTTAAATTGAATTCAATACCAAACAAAGAAAAGATGCCCAAAATAACGATAGGATCATGAATCAAAGCGATAGCTGCTCCAACTGCAAAACGATATTCAAAACGCAGTGCGATATAAATCATAATACCTAATAATGCAATAAAAACAGCAAGTGCACCTTGCGTGGCTAATTCTCGTCCTACTTGAGGACCTATATATTCAATTTGTTTTAATTGTGCACCCGGTAAAGCTTTTATAATTTGCGCACTTAAATCATGTTGTGTAGTCTGTTGATGAGGTGCCAAGCTTATCAATACATCACGTGAAGTTCCGTAACTTTGCACTAAGATATCTTTAAATCCAGCGGTTTCTAATTGCTTTCTTAATAAAGGTATATCTGCAGTATGATTAAAAGAAACTTGTAGTTGGCTACCACCGGTAAAATCTAATCCCCAGTGTAACCCTTTAGTGATTAAGGACCCTGTTGAAATAATAACTAATAGTAAGGATAAACCCACCGCCCAGCGACGTAGACCTAAAAAATTTATATGGGTTTGTTTTTTAAAAAATTCCACAGCTTTTTCTCTTTAAACCTAAATACCAATCGGCAAACGTTTTAGAGGACGTCCCCCATAGCAAGCATTGATCAAGGCTCTTGTTATCATGATTCCTGTTAACATTGAAGTCAGCAATCCTATTGTTAAAGTCACCGCAAATCCTTTAATCGAACCTGTACCTACACCAAATAATATTAATGCGACAATTAAGGTAGTCACGTTAGCATCAATAATCGTTATTAATGCACGATCATAACCGGCATGAATACTCGATTGTGGTGACACACCATTGCGTAATTCTTCACGAATACGTTCAAATATTAAAACATTAGCATCAACAGCCATACCGACGGTTAGCACAATCCCTGCCATACCAGGTAAAGTTAACGTCATACCCAATAAGGATAATAAAGCAACTAATAATACTAAATTAAGTGCTAAGGCTATATCTGCAATGACACCAAATACTCCATAATAAATAGCCATAAACACAACAGCCAAAATAAATCCTACAACAATAGAGATAATGCCTTTATGTATGTTCTCTGCACCTAACTGCGGGCCTATCGTACGCTGTTCAACCACATAAATAGGTGCTGGCAGCGCGCCGGCACGTAATAATAAGGATAAGTTTAGGGCTTCTTGTGGATTCGTTAGACCGGTTACCTGAAAATTAGGCGGAAGTGCGGTCTGAATTCTAGCAATACTTATAATCCGCTCAACTTTACGCGGAATATGAGTCATTTTCCCCTTCACGATTTTTATGCTACTTTTAGTTTCAACATACACAATAGCTAGTGGCTTACCTACGTTTTCACCCGTCACCTGATGAAAATAACTTTCTCCTCCTCCACCCAAACTAATACTTACCGCAGATCGCCCTGATTCATCAAAGCTAGTTGAAGCATCAGTAATTGAATTGCCCGTTAAAATAACTTGTTTGTAAAGTAATACCGGTTGATTTTCATATTGATATAATTGTGAACCCGCAGGTACTAAGTTATTTGCTTGCGCAAGATGTGGATCATGGTTCGTATCCACTAACCGAAATTCTATAGTCGCTGTCCCACCCAAAATTTGTTGTGCTCGCGCAATATCCTGAACGCCAGGCAAATCAACTAAAATCCGATTACTTCCTTGTTGTTGCACAATCGGTTCAGCAACACCCAACTCATTAATTCGATTCCGCAAGGTATTGATAGTTTGGTCTATTGCTAGTTGCCGTAAACTATTGAGCCCTTGATTCGACCAGGCAATTATAAGTTGTTTTGAATTGTCCGTGGCTTCAGTAAATTCAAAGGCTGAAAACTGTTGTTGCAACAAATTTTTTGCTTGTATTAAACTGCTTGTATCTCTGAACAAAATAGATAATTGTTTTTCTTTCGGTGTTAATTCCATATAACGAATACGCGCTTGTTGAAGATTTTCACTAATATTTTTTGCTAAACCCTGCATGCGTTGCGCAATAAGATTATTAATATCAACTTCTAAAGCAAAATGTACACCGCCGCGCAGATCCAGTCCAAGCTTCATCGGTGATGCACCAATAACCTGCATCCAACGCGGTGTCGAAGACAATAAATTAACTGCTACAGTATAATCATCACCCAATGCAGAGGATAAAATATCTTTGGCTTTAAGCTGAGTATCGGTGTTATTGAATCGCAGTAAAAGCGTTTGTTGATTAATCTCTTCACTAACAGGCGAAATATGCACTTCTTTAATCAATGCGTTGACTTTAGCTTGTAAAGCTTCCAGATTAACACGCATTATCGCCGTAGAAGGAGAAATTTGTACAGCGGGTTGCTCTGGAAAAAGATTAGGTGCTGCATAAATAAAACCAAGTATCAACAACACCAGTAATAAACTATTTTTCCAGAGAGGATATTTATTGAGCATAAATAGTTTAAGACTTTATAGTCCCTTTAGGTAATACGCCGGAAACAGCTGCTTTCTGTAAATTAATTTCCACGTTTTCTGCAACTTTTAGACCAACTAAATCATCATTTAGTCGGGTAATTTTACCAACTATTCCACCGGTAGTCGTCACTTCATCGCCTATGGCTAAACTAGCCATTAATTGACGATGCTCTTTCGCACGTTTTGCTTGCGGCCGCCATAATAACAAGTAAAAAATAACGACAAAGCCTAATAAAATTAAAATTTGAGAATATCCACTCGCTTGAGGGGCTACAGATGTAGCAGTTGATTGCGCCAACACATCAGTGATAAAAAAACTCATACTTTTCTCCTGAGGGAATCATGATATTAAGTCAAGCAATTTACCTGGTTCGCTGCTTATTCGCAAATTTTGTACTTTGGAATATCCTTAATTAATCCACATGGCATCACCATAGCTAAAAAACCGATATCCTTGCTGAATCGCTAGACGATAAACATGCATAACCTTCTCATAGCCAGCAAAAGCACACACCAACATTAACAAAGTCGATTCTGGTAAATGAAAATTAGTAATTAAGGCATCGACACAGCGAAACTTAAAACCTGGATAAATAAAAAGCTGTGTATCTCCTGCAAATGGCTTTATTAGACCACTTAAAATAGCCGTTTCTAAGCTTCTGACAACTGTCGTCCCCACCGCTATAACACGCTTATTATTTTGCTTAGTTAGGGTTACTTGTTCACAAATTGCTTCTGACACCGTAACATATTCTTTGTGCATACAATGATCTTCGAGTCGAGCACTGCGAATAGGCTGAAAAGTTCCAGAACCAACATGTAACGTAATATAAGCAATATTAACTCCCTTGGCTTTTAGTTGAGCTAACAAGCCTTCATCAAAATGTAAACCTGCTGTCGGTGCGGCAATTGCGCCTGGCACAGATGCAAAAACGGTTTGATAACGCTCCCAATCAAATAATTCATCCGCTCTTTGAATATACGGAGGTAATGGAATATGGCCTATTTTATTTAATAACTCTAAAATAGACGGTATTTCTAACAAAAAAAATAATTCAAATATATTTTCTTTCCTAGCGAATATTTCTAGGCTCACGCCATTTTCTAATATTAGTTTCGTCCCTAACTTTAATGATTTGCTGGATTTTAATTGCGCTAAAATTCGTCTTTTATCTAAAATTCGTTCAATCAATATTTCTACCTTGCCACCCGTCGTTTTGTTTGCAAACAAGCGCGCAGGGATAACTTGCGTATTATTTAAAATTAGTAAATCACCAGGGTTTATAACATTTAAAATGTCTTTAAATTTTTTATGTACAATATCATCTTTACTTTTATTCAAGCAAAGTAAACGGCTATCGGTACGCTGCGTCGGTGGATATAATGCTATTAGTTTTCCAGGAAGTTCATAAGAAAAATCTTCCAGTTTATATTGAGTTTGCAACATAAAGTACGAGTAGAAAAAAAGCAACAGCCGCCGATTATATACTCGCAGCAATGGGATTTTTGTCAAGGCGCCGCGAAATGAGCAACCGGAGTGTATTAATATACATGAGGATTGCGAGTTGAGCGGCAACACAGACAA